>DATBXT010000344.1:0-11952 GCA_036514115.1 Gemmatimonadaceae bacterium | reverse complement strand
GTCCTCGTTGAGCAGCATCTCGATGGTGCCGGCGCCCACGTAATCGATGGCCTTCGCGCCCTTCACCGCCGCTTCGCCCATCTTTTCGCGAAGCTCCGGCGTCATCGCCGGGCTCGGCGCTTCCTCGATCAGCTTCTGGTGGCGACGCTGGACGGAGCAATCGCGCTCGCCGAGGTGGATGACGCGGCCGTGGCGGTCGCCCATGATCTGAAACTCGATATGTCGGGGGCGTGACAGATACTTCTCGACGTACACGTCACCGTTTCCGAACGCGGACAACGCCTCGGAACGAGCGAGCTGAAAGGATCGCGCGAAATCTTCGGGGTCAGTTGCGACGCGCATTCCCTTGCCGCCGCCGCCCGCCGCGGCCTTGATGATGACCGGGAACCCGATGTCGCGTGCGAACTTCAGTGCTTCGTCCGAATCCTCGATGGGGCCCGGAGTTCCGGGGATGATGGGCACCCCGACTTCCAGCATCGTTTTGCGCGCGGCGGCCTTGTCGCCCATCACGCGGATCTGCTGCGGAGTCGGACCGATGAAGCTGATGTTCGACGCAATGCACGTCTCCGCAAACTCGGCGTTCTCGGCCAGGAAACCGTAGCCCGGATGGATTGCATCGGCCCCGGCGATCTCGGCGGCTGCAATGATCCGCGGAATGTTGAGATAAGACTCGCGCGCCGGGGCCGGCCCGATGCAAACGTCATCGTCCGCGAAGCGAACGTGGAGGGATTCGCGATCCGCCTCCGAATACACGGCGACGGTCTGGATGCCAAGCTCGCGACACGCACGGATCACGCGGAGCGCAATCTCGCCACGGTTCGCAATCAGGATCTTTTTGAACACTTACAGTCTTTCCATTGCGGATTCAGGGTTGCGGACTAACTGAAAGTCCGGACTTCGGACTAATTGAGGGATCCGGACCTGCTGCGGAACGAGGGCCACTTCGGACCATTCGTTAGTCCGAACCCCTGAATCCTCGCGCTAAAGCACGTCCTGCTTCACGGTATCCCACGAAGTATCGCTGGCCGAGCCAATTCCCTGCACCCGAAGCGCGAACTCGGCGGGATTCGATGCGGCGAACAGAGCATCATCGTAAGTCACCACTCCCTTCGAGTACCAGTTCATCAGCGACTGATCGAAGCTCTGCATCCCGTACGGCACTGCGCCTTCCTTGATCAGCTGCGGAATGCTCATCGCCTTTGACATATCGCGCATCTGATCGCGCACGGCTTCGGTGTTCACCAGAATCTCGGCGGCCGGTACGCGGCCCTTCTTGTCGGCGCGACGCACCAGTCGCAGCGAGATGATCGCGCGCAAAGCCGTCGACAGCATGTAGCGTACTTCAGTCTGCTGGTGCGGAGGATAGAAGGACAGGATTCGATTGATGGTCTGCGTCGCGTCGGTTGTATGAAGCGTCGAGAAGACAAGGTGACCGGTTTCCGCCGCTTTCAGCGCGATGTCCAGCGTCTCCAGATCTCGAATCTCACCGACCAGCAGAATGTCAGGATCCTGCCGCAGCACGCGCCTCAGAGCCTGCGCAAAGCTGTTGGTATCGGTTCCCACCTCGCGCTGGTTGATGCTGCTCTTGATATCGCGGTGCAGGAATTCGATCGGATCTTCGATGGTGATGATGTTCGCGTGTCGGTTCTGATTGATGTAGTGCAGCATCGACGCGAGCGCCGTCGACTTCCCCGATCCGGTGATTCCGGTGACGAGGATCAGGCCGCGCGGCATCAGCGCAATGCGCTCGCAGACGTCCGGCAAATTGAGCTCGGCGATTGTCTTTGCCTGGAACGGAACCGTTCTCAGTGCGTAGGCGATCGTTCCGCGCTGCTGATATGCATTGACGCGGAAACGGCCGATGCCCGGCACTGCCAGCGCGAAGTCGGATTCCTTGTTCTCGGAAAACTCCTTGATGTTCTTCGGCGCCATGATCTGCTCGGCGAGACTGCGCAGATCTTCCTGGCGCAGCGCGGGCAGCTCCATCGCCATCATGTGGCCGTCGACGCGCAGCGTCGGGGGACGGCCGACCTTGAGGTGGAGGTCGGACGCGTTCGCCTGGATCATGTGCTGGAGCACCGACTTATAGTCGAACGCGGGGCCCGAGGCGGAAGTTGGAGTTGGAGCGGCCGGTCTCGAAACCGGAGTTGGTCTTGGTGCAGGAGGATTGAGTTTCTCAGCCATTGGGATCTACGCGGAAAAGGACCTGTCCGTACTCGACGGGGTGGGCGTTCTGCGCGAGGATCTCCTTCACGACGCCGTCGAACTCGGACTCGATTTCATTCATGATTTTCATTGCTTCGATGATGCAGAGTATCTGACCCTTACTGATTCTGTCGCCCACTGACAGATAGGCTTTGGCACCGGGTTCGGGCGCGCCATAGTACGTCCCGACCATCGGCGATTTGACTTCCAGATACTTAGACTTCGGAGCCTCCAGTTTGGGCACTTCTACAGCCGAAGAATGTTCGGCGGGGGGCGGGGCGGCCGGAGCCGCGGGCGGTAGAAGCGCCGGCATGGCCATCGGGGCGGCGACCTGCATCGCGCCGCGCTGCTGGGGAGTCTTCGAGATCCTGATCTTCATCCCCTTGTCGGAGGAGATCTCGATGGAATCCACACTCGACTCATCGAGCATTTCAACCAGCTTCTTCACGTAGCGTAGGTCGATCATCGTTTTGCGGGATGCGGGATGCGGGAAGCGGGATGCGGGATGCGGGATGCGGGATGGGGGGAGCGGGAAGAGCCACGGGGGTTGAGCTTCATCCGACCTCCACCAGCTCGCGAGTGAAATCCGTGAGAATCTCGGGACCGCTGGGCGCGAGGTGGACGTCGTCCTCGATGCGAACGCCGCCCCAGCCGGGACGGTAGATGCCGGGCTCAATGGTTACAACGGCGCCGGCGCCGAGTAGCGTTTCGACGGTCTTGGCGAGCCGCGGGGCCTCGTGGACCTCGAGGCCGAGACCATGACCGAGGCTGTGGCCGAACGCAGCGCCGAAGCCCTTCTCTTCGATGTAGCGCCGAGCGAGGCCGTCGGCCTCCTGGCCCTTCATGCCCGCTCGCACCGACTTCGCGGCGACGGCATTGGCGTGACGCACGATTTCATAAATCTCGCGCTGCTCGGAAGTCGCACGGCCCACCACCATGGTGCGGGTGACGTCCGAGCAATAGCCCTTGTACTGCGCGCCAAAATCGAGGAGCAGCAGATCTCCACTCTCGATCTCGCGCGCGGAAGCCCTTGCGTGGGGTAGCGCCGCTCTTGGGCCGGAGGCTACGATGGTGGCGAACGGGAAATCTTCGCTGCCTTCGTCGCGCAGAGCATGCTCGAGGATTCCGGCGACGCTGAGCTCCGTCATTCCTGGCCGGATCTCCTTGAGAGTCCGGGATAGCGCGCGCGTCGCAATCCCGCCTGCATACCGAATGAGTGCCACTTCGTCGGCGTCCTTGGTCTCACGCAGCGCTTCCACGAGGTTGACCTGGGGGCGCCACTGCCAGCGCTGGCCATCGCTGAGCAATCTCTGAAAATCGCGGTGCAGCAAATGAGCAGACTCGAAGCCGACGATGTCGATGCCGCTCAGTCCCGCGACGAGATTCCATAATCCAGTCCAGAGGCTCTGCGCCTCAATTCGGATGGTCGCCAGATCTCCGACTTCCTCGGCGACCTGGGTGTCGTAACGGAAATCGGTGATGAAGTGCAGATCCCGCTGCGTCACCAGCACCAGTGCGCTGCTCCCCGAAAATCCGGTGAGGTAGCGAACGTTGGGCAGGCTGGTGAGCACCAGCGCGTCGATGTGAGCCGCATGGATGGCTTCGCGCAGTGCGGCAATTCGCGCCGGGCGGCGATCACCCATTGGCTGCGACCGGAAGTCGTTTCACCAGACCGCGCAGTGCGAGCTCGTAGCCGTACGACCCGAAACCGCAGATCACGGCGACGGCGACATCGGCAAGCGCCGAACGTCGACGCTCGGGTTCGCGAGCGTAGATGTTGGTGAGATGAACCTCGACGAACGGAATCTTGACGCCGGCCAGTGCGTCACGAATCGCCAGACTCGTATGGCTGTACGCACCGGCGTTCACCAACGCACCGTCGGCGCGCCCACGCAACGCGTGAACCGCGTCGACGATGTCGCCCTCGCCGTTGTGCTGTGAGAAAGTCAGATCGACACCGAGCTCGCGCGCGACGGTCAAGAGACTCTTCTCGATATCGGCGAGGGTCTCCTTCCCGTAAAGCTCCGGCTCGCGCACCCCGAGCAGATTGAGATTGGGCCCATTGATGACGGCGATTCTCACTCGCCGGTAAGCCCGTCGAGCCAGGCGCGGAACTTCGCTACGTCTTCTTCCGACTCCTGCGCCTGGGGCAGACGTGGATTCACCCGCGGCGTGGGAGTTGGAGGTGTCGGAGGAGTGCGTTGGCCCGTGCCTCCAGGCGCCCCGCTGAAAGCGCCGGCCAGGCGAGACGCGGCACGGCTGTCGGCGGGATTCACAGTCGCACCAGCGAATACCGCGTCGAGCGACGCAGGCGGCACCGTTGCGGCGAGCGGCGCAGATGGCGCAGACAGCGGCTCTGTCGGTGCAGTGGCAGCAGCGCGCGGCGAAGCGCCCGCTCCGGAGCTTGCGGCGCGCGGCGGGCGCCGTCTGCCGAGGGTCGCAAAGAATTCTTTGATCGACGGTTGGCGGGCGGCAACGCCCTCGGGCTCCGCGCGAGGTTCTTCGCGCGCCGGCGATTCGATTGACTCACGTTCGCGCGAAGGTGCCGACGGTGGAGAATCGACCGGAGTGGGATCGAAGCCTGGCGACTCCTCCGAGTCAGGCGCTCCGCCGGGAGCAGGGACTTCGATCGACGGCGCGCGAGGAGTGGGCGCCGGAACTGAGGGTCGCTCGACGGGTGGCGGCTCACGACGGGCTTCAACCGGCTTCGCGGCGGCTTCGGGATGCGCGGCGCGGTCAGCCGCTTCGATCTCCGCAATCCTGTCCTTTAGGCCCTGATCGTTCGGCCGCGCCTCTGCGAGCTGGTAGTAAACCTTGAGCGCGAGCTGGCGATAACCTTGCTGCAGGTATAGCTGCGCCATCGTTTCGTTGACGAACGGCTCGGGTGTCGAGCCCGAGAACATGCGCTCTTCCTTCGGCGATTCGACTCGCTCATGGACGTCCGCGCCCGGCGGCGGCGACCAGGTGTCGAGCGGTGTGTCGTCATCCGAGCGCGACCCTGATGCTCCCTGCAGTGGCGACGGCACCGGCTTCCCCTTCAACCCTTCGGCGCCTTCCGGCGCGGCGGCCTTCGCTCGCCCCTGCAATCCTTCGGTACCCATCGGCGGCGTCGGTTTCAGCAGACTGCGTAGCGAGTCAGCGCCGCGGGGCTCGGAGACGACGGCGCTGTGCAGCCCTTCTGCACCGAGCGGGATCTCATCCTCGAAGGATGAACGGGCCGCGGGCGAGGGCGGCGCGGCATCCGGAGCGGCCGGCGTCTGTGCCTCGGAAACCGGCCGTGGCTCTTCGGGCTCTGCCGCGGCCTCCGGCGCTTCAACCTTCGGCGCTTCAGCCTTCGGCGCTTCAGCCTTCGGCGTGGCGTCGGAGATTTCAGGTTCGACAGGATAGTGTCGTTCGAGACCGAGTGGCGGTGGCGACGCATCTTCCGCTATCGCTGGTGTTGTAGCCGGCGCTGTCTCCTCGGGCATTTCGGCAGGCGCTGCAGACGCCGCCGGTTGGGACTCGGACTCCAGTGGCGCGCCAGTCGCATCGGTGATGAACGGAATCGCCTGATCGCCTGCGTCGCTGTCTATCGGAAGTGCTTCGGGTGGCGCGATCGGAGCCGCCTCTGCTGATGCATCGATTTCCGAAACGAGTGCGATCACTGACGTGTCTTTCGGATCTGCATCGAGCAGGCGATTGTACCACGAGCGCGCCGCCACCGTGTCGCCACTCTGGAGCGACATGTCGCCGAGCGAACGCAGCGCGATCAGATTCTCGGGATCGAGCCCCAGCGCGCGCTCGAATACTTCGCGCGCCTCGTTGAATTCACTCGCCTCGTAGAGCGCCTGACCGAACACTATGAGCCCGCTCATATGACTTGGCATCTGAGCGAGCTGGGTGCGGCAGATTTCTATCGCGCGTTTCGGCTGCCCGCCCTTCCGATACTCGTTCGCCAGCGGCGCGAAGTAGCGGCGGGGGTTCTCCTCGAATTTTTCCTGCAGCTCCCGCAAGCGATCGTAATCCATTCCCGCGATCTCTCCCCCTGAATACCCACTCTTGTCCGCCGTTTCAGCGGCCTTTCGTAGCAATTTTTCGCCCTAACTTGCGTGAACTCCGGTTTCACGCTCGGCGCAAGGCAGAAAGATGCACCAAACTCCGCGTTCGCGCGACTTGCATCAAAGTCACCCAAACTCATACCTTACAAGGCTATACGCCACTCGGCGTCCTTCGGCGAGAGTGACGTCCACACTTTCCGCCCTCGCCCCCGAGGGCGTCTCATTTCGTGTAAGGAGTAGTGCCCTTGTTGCAAGTAATGCGGGCCTCCGCAAAGTACATCTGGATAATCATCGTCGTACTGTTTGTCGGAGGCTTTCTACTGGCGCAGACCTCAGGCCTTCTTGGACGAGCGCCTGTAACCAACACCACTGCCGTCGCCACGGTTAACGGCGAGGACATTCTCGCGACCACCTGGTACCAGGCAACCCAGAATCTCGAGCAGGAAGCCACGCAGCGCAGCAACCAGAGCATCACGCTCGACGAAAGACAGCGGTTGATGGACCAGGCCTACGACCAGCTGGTGGGCGATGTCCTCCTCCGCCAGGAATACAGACGACGCGGCATCAGTGTAACAGACGACGAAATTCTTCAGTCGGCACGCTACAATCCGCCGCCGCAGTTGATGCAGGCCCCGGATCTTCAGACCGATGGACAGTTCGATCCCGCCAAGTATCAGCGCTTCCTTAGCAGCCCACTGGCCAAGCAGCAGGGTCTTCTCTACCAGCTCGAGCAGTATTATCGAACCGAGATTCCGAAGGAGAAGCTCTTCGACCAGGTGGCGAGCGACGTGTACGTCACGGACTATCAGCTGTGGCGCCGGTTTCAGGACACCCACGATTCGGCGCAGGTCACCCTCGTAGCCTTCGGCCCGGAGCGAATCGCCGATTCCGCGATCACCGTCAGCGACGACGAAGTCCGCGCCTACTACGACACCCACAAGAAAATGTTCGATCGTCCGGGGACGGCCAGAGTTTCCATACTGACCATCCCGCGCACCGTCTCCGCTGCGGACACTGCGGCTGTTCGCAATCGCGCGATGGCGCTCAGGGCACGAATCGCCGGAGGCGAAAAGTTCGAGGATGTCGCCCGCGCTGAATCGGCGGACTCAGGGTCCGCCGCCAACGGCGGTGACCTCGGCAAAGGCGTCAGAGGGCGTTTCGTTCCCGCGTTCGAGACCGCGGCCTACGCGCTCAAGCCCGGCGAGCTCTCCCAGCCGGTGCTCACTCCGTTCGGCTATCACATCATCCGCGTCGACTCACGCAAAGGCGATACGCTGAGTCTACGGCACATCCTGCTGCGAATTCAGCAAAGCGATTCGGCGGCGACTGCCACCGACCGCCGCGCGGATTCGCTCTCCCGCATCGCAGCTTCAAGCGACCAGCCTGCCAAGTTCGACGAGGCCGCGCGCCAGCTGCACATCCCCGTCCTCAAGAGCGCGGTCATCGAAGGAAATCCGCTCACGATCAACGGCCAGT
Organism: Gemmatimonadaceae bacterium; assembly: GCA_036514115.1. GTDB lineage: Bacteria > Gemmatimonadota > Gemmatimonadetes > Gemmatimonadales > Gemmatimonadaceae > UBA4720. Next base: position 4,234 of record DATBXT010000344.1, on the reverse strand, counting down.
TCATTCCGAGTGTCGGGCCGTGGGCGTTCCAGGGTGCGAAGCCCGGGGAGACCAGCGAGCTGTTCGATGCTGACGACGGATACTACCTGGCCCGTCTCGATTCGTTGACACCGGGGGGAACGCAATCACTCGATCAGGCGAAGAACGACATTCGCACTTACCTCCTGCGCCAGAAGAAGATCGACGCGCTGCTGCCGCAGGCGCGCAACTTCGCGAAGGTAGCCGCCGCAAGCAGCCTCGAGTCCGCCGCAAAACTCATGGGCATGCAGCTGGTGACAACGAAGTACTTCACCCGTGTCACCGGAACGCAGGAGCTGGCACAGGCTCCGGAAGCGGTAGGCGCCGCGTTCACCCTGCCGCTGCACGTCGTCAGCGAGCCAATCCGCGGCCTTGCCCAAGTGGTCGTCGAACGCGTCGACAACCGGATTCCCGCCAATCGCGCAACGTTCGATGCGCAGAAGGATGGTCTGAAGCAGCAGGCACTGCAGCAGCTCAAACGGCAGCGCGTGACGGAGTTCCTGACCAACCTCAAGGCCGTTGCGAAGATCGACGACCGGAGGAAGCAGATTGAAGCGAGTTCGAGGCAGGTTAACCAGTAAAACGGAACTGCCACGGCAAGCCGCCCGCTACCCGCTGAACGCTGGTCGCCGTTAGCTGCGGACGTGGGGACAGAATCGTTCGAATAAGCGGACAGCCATGCCGCACGACCTGTCCCGTCGCAGGCGGCTGACGGCGATAGGCGTTCAGCGGGTAGCGGGCGGCTTGCCCTTAATCAGTTCAGTTGCCCTACCCTGACCGCACGCGAGACTACAGAAGCCGCTTGGGCGGCTGCCTCTCCGCTTCTTCAGTGGCGGACCGTCTCCGCTCAAGATCAGCAGCAGTCAGGCGCGATTGCGTCTCCGGCGGATTCGACTCGGAGGTGACCTCTCGCGTCGCGTCGTTGATGTTCTTCTTGAATTCGCGGATGCCTTTGCCCATCGAGCCGGCAATCTCGGGGATCCGCTTCGCGCCGAAGAGAAGCAGAATCACCACCATGATTATCAACAGCTCGGGAAAACCCAGATTGCCGAACATGGAAGACTCCTAGAAAAGCGAACGCGCTATGAGGTAAGCAAGCAGTACACCCAACAAGCTCAAAAGCGAGACGTCCAGCGCGATCGGGCCGAGGGCGAACTTGAGTATAATCAAATCCACGGGCATGGGCCCGATCGACGGGGTGACGCCCGTCGTAAAGAATTCTTTCGCGGCGCCGGGCGGCAGGAAACGGCGCCCCACCTGCGTCAGCAAGCCGCCAATCACGAAGCCCGAGGAAAGGATCAGGGCGTGGAACAGCGACCCGCGTCTGTTATGACCCCGCGGCGGTGGCGGCATTATGAGTGTCTCTCCATGACGTAGGAAATTGACGCTGTCAGCATCTGCCGCGCCATGGTATCCGGCAATTCCGACAGCGCGTCGTTCGCAAGCTCGGCAAACTGTTCGCCCTTCTGTCTCGCGTATTCGAAACCGCCGCTTTCTTCCACGATATGCACTACCGTCGCGATTTCTTCGTCGCTGGCATTCTCGCTCTCGAAGAGGCGCTCCACCTCTTTGCGCGACGTCGGAGTCATCTCGCGCAGCGCGTAGATCAACGGCAATGTCACCTTGTGCTCGCGCAGATCCAGGCCTGACGGCTTGCCAGTCGTTTCCTTCTTCTCGAGGTAGTCCAGCAGATCGTCGGTGATTTGAAACGCCATCCCCAGATTCTCACCGAATGATCCGAGCGCTTCGCTGTAACGCCGCGCGCCCGCCAACGCGCCGAGCTCGCATGCTGTGCGCATCAGCGACGCGGTTTTCGACCGAATGAGATCATAGTACTCTCTCTCCGTAAACCGCAGCGGATCCGTCACCGCCAGCTGGCGCATCTCGCCCAGGGTCATCTCGGTGGACGCCCGTGTCAGCGCCTGCAGTGCCTCGAGACTTCCCAGCCCGACCAGGTGCGTGAGCGCAGTGGAGTAGAGGAAATCTCCCATGATCACGGAGATCTGGTGGCTGAACAGCGCGTTCACCGTCGGCATGCCGCGTCGAAGTGCCGAGTGGTCCACTGCGTCATCGTGCACCAGTGTCGCGAGATGAATGAGCTCGAGGCTGGCAGCGAGTGTCACTGCCTGCTCCTCGGGCTCGCCGGCGGTTTCACTCGACAACAGCAAAAGCGTCGGCCGGAACATCTTTCCGCGCATCGTCAGCAGATGGGCACTCACCTGCCCGACGAGAGGTAGCTCACTGGCGACGATGTTCGCCATCGCGCGGGTGACGCTATCGAGTTTGTCCCGAACGGGACGTTGGATCACCTGCAAGCTGGATCCGCGCGGCGCCGCCATGTTCACTCTGTCCTTGTCGGCGGATGCGGTCTCGCGCGTATTCACGTCCGGGGACCGGGTGAGCCCGAGGTCACTTCGTCGCGGCCTTGGTCATCTGCTTCAGCCGCTTAGCCACATCACGGAAATCGATGTCGATGGCGAAAACGCGCTGATAGTACGCGGCGGCATCACGCGGCTTCTTGCTCCCTTCCGATGCGAAGCCGAGGAGATACAACACGCCGATCAGATCCTCGTCCTCCATCCCCGGCTCGCGTAGCGCGCGACCAAGCACGGTGACAGCGGTGTCGAAATCGTTTTTGTCGATGAAGCACTGCCCGAGCGCCTCGTACGCGCGGATGCGCTGGGTGGCACCGCGCAGGGCCTTCTGGAACTCCGCGATAGCCTCCTCGATGAGTCCCATCTCCTTGTAGGCGATGCCCAGATCGTAGTGGCTGTCGAAATCCTCGTCGTCGACGTTGGCGGCAACACCGGCTTTGAACTTCTCCAGCATGTCGGTGAAGTCGGCCTCTTCACCTTCCTTGCGGTTGCGATCTTCCTCGGCGACCATGCGATACGAGCGCGGGCCTCGCTCCTCGCGCAGCCAGTCCGCCAGATCCACGAAGTTGTCGGCCGGCTGTTGCGGCGTGTTTTGCTTCGGCGTGGCGGCACGTGGCACCTCTGTCGGAGGCGTCACAACGCGCTGCGCGGCTCGCGGCGATGGAGCCTTCGGCTTCGTACGCTGGCGCATGAACGGGTTCACCACCGGTCGCTGCGCGGGAGGAGCCACTTCCTCGCGCGCGGGCGTCTTGCCTTTCTTGGGCTTGGGCCGCGTGATCCGCAGCGATTGAACCAGCTTGGGCTTGGCAGGCTTCGGCTGTTCTTCCTGCTCGTCGGGTTCCTCTTCCTCACGCTCCTCGAAAGTCGGCTCGTCCTCGGCCACGGGAGTAGGCGCTGGCTCCGGCTCTTCTTCGACTTCTTCGGTGCGCGCCTGGACTGTCTCGGGCTCAGCTTGAGTCCGATCCTCCTCTACCGCTTCGTCCGCCTCAGCGTCGTCCGCCTCGAGCAAATGTGCGTGGGCTTCCTGTGCCGTCGCCGCCGCGTGCGTTTCGTGCGCCGCCTGCGGCTCGTGCTCGTGCGCGTGCAGCTCGGGATGCTCGATACCAGGATCCAGCGACTCCAACATCGGGATGTCTCTCGGCGTCAGAGTCCCGGGATCCTCGAGTATCGAGCTGGCTCCTGCGAGTGGATCGGCGCCATTCTCATCGGAGTGGATGTAAAAGCGATCGTCCTCGAGAATATTCAGTCCGGCGAGGGGATCCTCGTCGAGCAGCGGCTCGCCCAATCCAGGCTCGTGCGGCGCCTGCGCTTCCTGAGCGGGAGCGGCCGCCTCGCCTTCCTCCACGGCTAGTGCCTCCAGTTCTTCTCTGGCGGTGGCCACTCCAGGGTCGATCGCGAAGTGGCTCATGTCAGCCGCTGATTCGAGACCCTCGAGGGGGGCTATGTTGTCGTCGTCATTGATCGACAGATCGAATGCGGGCTCGATGTCGACCGAAGCGGGTGTGGCCCTGGGCTCGACGAGCGAGGTCGTTTCGATCTCCAGCGCCGGAAGCGGCTCCTCTGGCGAAAGCTCGATGTCCGGCAGGGTTTCGAACTCGGGCAACGGCTGAACGTGCGGGGGCGTCTGCGGCCGCTTGGGCGGCTCCGCCGCGCGTGGCGTCTGTTTGGGGGCGTCGACCTTGGGGCGCGGCTTGGCTGGCGAACCACCTACGTCGAGGAACACCAGGCCGCCGGAATCCCGCTTTACCGGAGTTTTCGACCTGCGCGGCTCGATGTTCGGGTCGAGGCTGTGGATCCTCTGCACTGTCGCTTCCGCCTCGGCGGAGCGACCCTCGGAGTCC
>DATBXT010000343.1:0-20765 GCA_036514115.1 Gemmatimonadaceae bacterium | reverse complement strand
CAACGGAATCCTGCAGCGGGTGAATTTCTCGGAGGGACAGCCCGTCCAGGCCGGCCAGGTTCTGTTTCAGATCGACCCACGCCCCTACGTCGCGGTGCTCGATCAGGCGCGAGCACAGCTCGCACGTGACGAAGCGACGGCGGCCAACGCGCGACGGGATGCCACACGTTACGCCGCGCTGGTCAAGGAGGGCTACGTCACCGGCTCGCAGGCTGACCAGGCTGAAGCGACAGCGGCGTCCGCGGCGGCTACGGTCGCCGCCGATCGCGCGACCATCCAGAGAGCCGCACTCGACGTCGCGAACTGCACCATCCGCGCGCCAATCTCGGGAAGGACCGGGAGTCTGCTCGTGCGGATGGGCAATCTCGTAAAAGCGAACAGTGAGCCGCCTCTGGTCGTAATCAATCAGATACAGCCGATCCTCGTGAGATTCTCAGTGCCGCAGAGCCAGTTCCCCGACATCCAGCGCTACTACAGAAGCGGTAACGCGCTCCAGGTCAGAGCGACGCCATCCGAAGGGACCGGTATTCCGATCGACGGCTCGCTCGCGTTCGTCGACAACAACGTCGATTCCACTACCGGAACCGTGCTGCTCAAGGCGAGATTCAGTAATCCCGAAGGTACAATATGGCCGGGACAATACATGAGCATTGGACTGCAACTGTACGTCGATCCGAACGCGCTCACTCTGCCCGCGCCGGCAGTGTTGACCGGACAACAGGGCACTTACGTCTACACAGTAGACACCGCGCAAACCGCGAGGCAGAGACCGGTGCAGGTTGCCCGCACCGTTGACACCGTCGCCGTCATCGCCAGTGGCCTCCGAGAGGGCGAGAAAGTCGTCGTCGATGGACAGTCCCGCCTCGTACCGGGATCAAAGGTCTCGATAAAGGGAGCAGCTCGATGACGGCGCTTTTCATCCGCCGTCCAGTGATGACCGTGTTGGTGATGGTCGGCATCCTGTTCTTCGGTGTCGCCGCGTACCGGAGATTGCCGGTCAGCGATCTGCCGACGGTTGATTTCCCGACTATTTCGGTCAACGCCAATTTGCCGGGCGCGAGTCCGGAGACTATGGCCGCCGCGGTGGCCACTCCGCTCGAAAAACAATTCTCGACGATTGCCGGCATCGACAACATGACGTCGTCCAGCTCACTCGGCTCGACGGGCATCACCATCCAGTTCTCTCTGGATCGCGACATAGATGCGGCGGCAGCCGACGTCCAGGCCGCGATATCGCAGACATTGCGCAGTTTGCCGCTTGGCATTCTCCCGCCGTCATACCGCAAGGTCAACCCCGCCGATCAGCCAGTGCTCTATTTCGCGCTGACGTCGAAGACGATGCCGCTCTCGGATCTCGACGAGTACGGCGAGACCTATCTGGCGCAGCGTATCTCGATGGTGCCGGGGATCGCGCAGGTACAGGTGTACGGCGCGCAAAAGTATGCGGTCCGGGTACAGCTTGATCCTACTTCGCTGGCGAATCGCGGAATAGGGATCGACGAGGTGGCGTCTGCGATCGGCGCACAGAACGTCAGCCTGCCCACAGGCACGCTTTGGGGGCCGAACAAGGCGTCGACCATTCGCGCGAATGGACAACTCCAGAACGCTTCCGAGTTCCGCCAGATGGTGGTGGCGTACCGAAACGGTGCGCCGGTCCATCTCAGTGAGCTTGGCCAGGTTCTCGATAACGTCGAAAACAACAGAACGGCAAGCTGGTTCAACGGCGACCGCTCCATTGTGCTCGCGGTGCAACGGCAGCCTGGTACGAACACCGTTGCCGTCGCAAACGGCGTCAAGGAGATGGTCGAGCGGCTGAAGGTGCAGATTCCGCCGAGCGTTGAGATCAAGACGCTCTATGACCGCTCAATCGCGATCGAGGAATCCGTTTCAGATGTGAAGTTCACCCTTATGCTCACCCTGTTCCTGGTGATCATGGTGATCTTCATCTTCCTGCGAAACATCTCGGCGACGATCATCCCGAGCCTGGCGCTGCCGATGTCGTTGATCGGCACGTTCGCGGTGATGTACCTCTTTGGGTACTCGCTCGACAACCTGTCGCTCATGGCGCTCACGCTGGCCGTGGGTTTCGTGGTCGACGACGCCATCGTGATGCTCGAGAACATCGTCCGCCACATGGAGATGGGCAAGGACCCGATGAGGGCGTCGTACGAAGGGTCGGCGGAAGTCGCATTCACCATTTTGGCGATGACGATCTCGCTGACGGCGGTGTTCATTCCGCTTCTCTTCATGGGTGGAATCCTTGGGCGGCTCTTTCACGAGTTCGCGGTCACCATCGGTACGGCGATTCTCGTTTCGGGCTTCGTCTCACTGACCCTCACTCCGATGCTGGCGAGCCGCTTCCTCAAGCCTCCCTCGCATCAGCACGGCAAGTTGTTCAACGCATCGGAGCGCGTCTACGAGCGCATCCTCGCGCGTTACCAGTCGAGTCTGGACTGGGTAATGGTTCATCGTTTTGGCGCTCTGATGTTCTCGGTGGCGATTCTGGTCGGGACCGTAGTGTTGTTCAAAATGGTGCCGACGGGTTTCATCCCGACCCAGGACAACGGTCAGATCATGGTGACCACCGAAGCCGCGCAGGGAACGTCGTTCCCCGAAATGGTGAAGAAGCAGCAGATCGCAGCAGCGATTATTGGGCAAAGTCCCTACCTCGCCGGTTTCATGTCATCGGCGGGAGGAGGTTTCGGGTCGAGCAACAATCAAGGCCGAATTTTCATGAGCCTCAAACCGCGCAGCCAGCGGCCGAGCGCCGACGAGATCGTCAACGAGATGCGGCCAAAGCTCTCCGGCATTCCGGGGCTCAACGTGTTCATGACCGTCCCCCCGGCAATTCAGATCGGTGGGCGATCGGCGAAGAGTCAGTACCAGTTCACGCTCCAGAGCCCGGACATCGAAGCCCTCGACACCGCAGCCAAGCGCCTCGAGGCGCGGATGAGAACCATTCCGCAGATCCAGGACGTGACGAGCGACCTGCAGATCGCCAATCCGCAGGTCGTCGTCGCCATCGACCGCGATCGCGCGTCCTCGCTCGGTGTATCAGCGCAGCAGATCGAGACCGCGCTGTACGACGCGTACGGATCGAGACAGATCTCGACGATCTACACGCCTAACAATCAGTACAGCGTCGTGATGGAGCTGCTGCCGCAGTTTCAGCAGGACATCAACGCGCTGCGAATGCTGTACGTTCGATCCGAGAAAGGCGATCTGGTGCCGCTCAGCGCGGTGGCCAATCTCACCCAGAACGTCGGACCGCTGTCGATCACGCACTCCGGTCAGCTGCCGGCGGTAACGGTTTCGTTCAACACCAAGCCGGGGGTCGCTCTGGGTGAGGCCACTGCGGCGGTCGAAGCCGCGGCGTCGCAGATCGTGCCATCTGATATCACAACGCAGTTCTCAGGAACTGCACAGGCTTTCCAGGCGAGTCAACAAGGCCTGCTCGCGCTGCTCATACTCGCAATTTTCGTCATCTACATGGTGCTCGGCGTTCTGTACGAGAGCTTCATTCATCCGGCGACGATTCTTACGGGTCTGCCCTTCGCCGCATTCGGCGCTCTGATCGCGTTATTGATTTTCCGGATGCCGCTCGACGTCTACGGTTTCGTCGGATTGATATTGTTGGTGGGCATCGTGAAGAAGAACGCGATCATGATGATCGACTTCGCCCTCGAGGCTGAGCGGAACGAGCACATCCCGCCGGCGAAGGCTATCGTGGAAGCCGCGGTGGTGAGATTCCGCCCGATCATGATGACCACCATGGCCGCACTGATGGCGACACTGCCCATCGCGCTTGGTCGTGGTGCCGGTGCCGAAGCGAGACGCCCGCTCGGCATCGCCGTGGTCGGAGGCCTCGCGTTCTCGCAGCTCGTCACCCTCTACGTGACGCCGGTGTTCTACACCTACTTCGACGAGCTGCCCGAGCGGACGCGGAATCTCACGCGTCGTCTCTACGCGCGCGCGCGAGGGCGGCCCGTGCCGTCAATCGGGCGACGGGAGCAGCCGACGTCGCGGGTAGCTTAGGGTCACTGAAGACTGTGAACGCCTAGTCTCCCTCGTCCTCTTTTGCTTTCGGTCGTTTTGCCTTCGTCGGAATCACGTTGGGGTGCTCTTCGGATTCCGTGAGATGACGCTTGTCGGCCTCGTGGATGTGCTCGTCGTCATCCTTGAACTTCTGGTCGGTCGTTACGGCTCTCTTCTGATGCTCCCAGTTCGATTTCATCTCGTCCTCAGGTGATTTGGGGAGTGAGATCTACAGGAAGCATGCCGACGTGAGGTGGTGCGAGCAGTACCCGGGACGAGACTCGAACTCGTAAGATCAATGATCGGGGGATTTTGAGTCCCCTGCGTCTACCGATTCCGCCACCCGGGCGCAAAACTCAATCTATAAGACCGGCGTAGCTGGAGCGCGCCGGCGTTTCCAAACTATAAAGGCTGGTATCGCGATCGCCAGTGCGATCAGAAGAAACAAGCTCACTCGCGAGATGTAGGACTCGAGGAGCGGCAGATCGTGGCCGAAGTAGTAGCCGAGCCATCCGAAAACCACTGCCCAGACAATGCTCCCGATCGTATTGAAGATCACGAAGGTCGGGAACGACATGCACGCGGCGCCGGCGACGAGTGCCGCCCACGTGCGCAGCAACGCGATGAACCGTCCGAAAAGAATGGTCTTCGCGCCGTTCTTCTCGAAGAAAGCATGCGCCTTGTCGATGTGGGACTTTCGAACGCCGATGTATCCGCCATAGTGCGCAACCAGCGGCAACCCGCCCTTGATGCCGATCCAGTAGCCCAGGACACCGCCGACGATGGCGCCGATAGCGGCGAGAGCGATGACGACATAAATGGAGATGTGACCGAGCGACGCGTAGGCTGCCGCGGTCACGAGCGCGATCTCGCCGGGCAACGGAACGCCGAGGCTCTCCAGCAGCACCAGCGCCAGGAGCACCGGATAGGTGTTCGCCTCGAGCAAACTCGTGAGGTGGTGCGCGAAACTCGACATTCTCCGCGATCGAGGGCAAAAACGGAGCCCTCGACGGTGGCGCCGAGGGCTGCTGACTTTCGCAGATCTAGCGGAGCTTCCTGGGCCCCGGCCGACCACCCCTCGGGCCGCCACTATCCCGCGCCAACTCGTCCGCTCGGCGCCGAAACTGTTGCTGCAGCGCGATGTAGCGCGCCCGCTGGACAGGAGTCATGAACCGCGCGAGATCCTTCTGCTGGTCTTCGACGAGCGCGATCCGTTGTTTCTGCAGCTGTAGCGACGCGTCGAGCAGGCTGGCCACATGCTGTTGGTTCGGCTCGGTCGTCGACGTGAGCTCGACGCGCAGCTGCTGACGGGTCTCGCGTTCCTGGGTTGCGATCTGATTCAGTCTTGGGCCGAAACGCGCATTCGATTGCTGGAGCTGGCCCATCTGCGCATCGGTGAGTCCGAGACGTTGCTGCGCGAGCTTCGCAACGCGCTCCCGGAACTGTTGCTCGAGAGCGGGCCTGTTCGCTGCTGCGTTCGGCTTCGGCTGCGCAAACGCGGCCGAAGCAGTCAGCGTCATCGCGCACATCAAACCAAAGATTCGATTCATCGCGTTAGTCCTGATCAAAGGCTGTCGCCGCTGTCCACCGCCAGCACCGGCTCGGGCTCCGCGGCGGGAAGCGCGTCGAAGGTGTCCATCTCGTCCATTAGCTGAACGAGATTGCCGTCACTCAAATCATCGAGGTTGGTTGCCAGAGCGATAGCAGGCGTTTGAACGGCAGCACTCGCGAGAACCGACGCCGTCTGAGACGACGCAGTAACCAAACCCGAGCGCTGGTTGGACATTACCAATGACCCTCCACCTATCGCAGCCACTGCCAAACCGGCCGCGACCAGCCACGACACCATTCTGGTGCGCTTCGGCTGCTCGACGGCTGGGACAATCATTCGATACGGTGGAATCTGTCGCACGATGCTGTTCGCATCGATCCTCGGCGCAAACACCGCCGCGCCCCTCACTGTGCGCAGAACTTCCAGGTCCTCCTGGCAACTCTCACATCCAGCGAGATGCGCCTCAGCGCGGCCCCTGCTCTGACCATCGAGGGATCCATGAAGAAGATCAGGAAGCAATTCCTGAATTTCGGTATCGATGCACTTATTCATCTCTCAAAAACTCCTTTACCTTCTGGATCGCATTGTGGTAGTGAACCCGCGTCGCTCCCTCGGTACTGCCAACCACTTCGGCGATCTCCTTGTATGACAATCCCTGTTGAACCCTCAAGGTGAAAACCTCGCGCTGGGTCGGCGACAATGCGTCAAGCGATTTTCTCACCCTTTCCTGCGCTTCTTCCGCGATCAATCCGTCGAGGGCCCCGTACTCGCTGACCTGATCCGAGTCCTGCACCGGCACCGTTTCTCTGCTGCGCCGCTCCGCCCTGCGGCGATCGAGCATCAACCGCCTTTCGATCGTAAAGAGCCAGGTCCTCAACGAGCTTTCGCCCCGAAATGAATCGAGTGAATTGAACGCGCGAATGAACGTATCCTGAACCAGCTCCTCGATCCCGTCCCTCTCGCCCGCGCTCGCCGCAAAACGAGCCAAGGCCTGCGAGTGTCGCCCGACCAGCTGTGTGGCAGCCCGGCTGTCGCCGGACTTCCAACGGTTGATCAGCTCCATATCTGTTTCGTCCTGCCTCGTGTCGGCACCTGGCGTCATGGAGCCTCGTTCGGTAGACGCTGCCGAAGAGCCGGCGTTAATGTTGATTGACCAGGCAAGCTCACATTCATAGCTTCGCGCTCATCGTGCCCAAACCTACCATACCGGAACCCCTGGTTTCAGGACTTCCGCGGGTGCCCCAGTTCATCTCCCACCGCGGCGCGCACCAGACATTGCCGGAGAACTCGGTGCCCGCCTTCCTCAGGGCGATCGAGATGGGCGCCACCGCGATCGAGCTCGATGTCCACGGTTCGAGCGATGGTGTGCTGTTTGTACACCACGACGCGGAAGTGAATGCACCCGGCCTGTCGCGACGCGGTATTGCGGAGATGTCAGCCACGGCTGTCAGGAAACTGAGGCTCGACGGGGACATCCAGATACCGACTCTGGGCGAAGTCCTCGAAGCCGTTGATCGGGATGCAACGGTGTACGTTGAGATAAAGGCCCAGGCCATTGAGCCGCTGGTCGTTCGGGCGATCCGCGAACAGACGACTGAATGTGCGGTTCATTCCTTCGATCATCGGATTGTCAGAACCGTAAAAACCATCTTCCCCGCGATGCGAACGGGCGTGCTCCAGGTCGCCCGCCACGTCGACCCGGTGGCCTCGCTGATGGCCACCGGAGCGCAGGACCTTTGGCAGGAAGTGTCTTTCATCGACGAAGAGCTGGTCGCCGCAGCGCACGCCGTCCACGCGCGCGTGATTGCGTGGACGGCGAACGACGCCGAGCAGTGGAAAACCCTCAGACGCATCGGTGTCGATGGAATCTGCACCGATCTGATCGCCGAGCTCGCGACATTCAAGTGGTAACTGCGCTATTTTATTGCGCCCCATAGCCCTTCCTCGGAGGAAGATCCAGCAAATGCGAGCTTTACTCAGTCTGTCGCTGGCAGGAGCCGTCGCGTGTGCGTCAGCGCCTCGCCAGACCTCGTCCTCGCCAACGCCTGCGCGCGATTCCGCGCAAGGCGACGTTGCGCGCGGCGGCACGTCGGTGCCAAACGCCGATCCGTTTCCGAGCACCTACACTCCCTTTCCATCGCGCACCACCGTTATTCGCAACGTCAATCTCCTGACTGCCGCCGGTCCTCTTATCAGGAATGGCGCCATCCTGATGCAGAACGGAAAAATCGTCGCCGTTGGCGCTACAGTAGATGCGCCCTCCGATGCGCTGGTGATCGACGGCGGCGGGAAGTACGTAACGCCGGGAATCATCGATGACCATTCGCACCTCGGTGTGTACGCAGCGCCCGGCGGCAACGCCTTGAGCGATGGAAACGAGGCGACGAACCCAACGACTCCGCAGGTCTGGGCGGAGCACTCAGTGTGGCCGCAGGATCCACAATTCCCGCGGAATCTCGCCGGCGGCGTGACCACTCTGCAGGTGCTTCCGGGATCAGCGAATCTGATCGGCGGACGCAGCGTAGTCCTCAAGGTCGTGCCGGGTCGCACCGTGCAGGCGATGAAATTCCCTGGAGCGAAGTACGGACTAAAAATGGCTTGCGGGGAAAATCCGAAGCGAGTTTACGGGAATCGCGGCGGCCCCTCCACGCGGATGGGCAACGTCGCGGGTTATCGCGCCGCCTGGATCAGGGCAGTCGACTATCGCCGCAAGTGGGACAAATGGAACGCCGATCACAAGGGTGATCCGCCGACACGTGATCTCGCGAACGAGACGCTCGCAGAGGTGCTGCGCGGCAACATTCTCGTCCATAACCACTGCTACAGAGCCGACGAGATGGCGCAGATGATCGACATCGCCCACGAATTCGGCTACAAGATCCGCTCATTCCACCACGGCGTCGAAGCCTACAAGATCGCCGACCTTCTGAAGAAGGAAGACATCAGCGCTTCGATCTGGGCAGACTGGGGCGATTTCAAGATGGAAGCGCTGGACGCGATCAAGGCCAACATGGCGCTCGTCAACAATGCCGGCGCGCGCGTGATCGTTCACTCCGACGATCCTTCCGGCTCGCAGAGACTGAACCAGGAAGCCGCGAAGGCGATGGCGGCGGGGGCGGAAATCGGCCTGCCCGTAAGCGAAGATCAGGCGATCAAATGGCTCACCATCAATCCGGCGTGGGCGCTCGGCCTCGACGACAGGATCGGATCCCTGGAAGCGGGAAAGAATGCGGATGTGGTGCTCTGGACCGGCGATCCGTTCAGCGTCTATTCCAAGCCGGAGAAGGTCTGGGTCGACGGCGCACTCCTCTACGATCGTCTCGATCCGAGCGAGCAGTGGCGCACCGATTTCGAGCTCGGGTTCGTACCGTTCAACCGGAACTAATCGATGAAATCATACATCTTCAGAACCAGCATCGCCGTCGTCGCCTGCGCAGCCGAGCTGCTCGCCTTCAACGCGAAGGCGCAGACAATCGCGATCACGGGCGGCAAGGTCTATCCGGTCAGCGGACCTGTGATAGAGAACGGAACCGTCGTGATCACCAACGGAAAGATTTCTGCCGTCGGTGCCAACGTCCCGATTCCTGCGGGCGCGCAACGCATCGACGCGACGGGAAAGATCGTCACTCCCGGATTCGTCAACTCATCGACTCAGCTCGGCGTTCAGGAAATCTCCGCCGTTGCGGACACACGCGACATGAGCGCGCGCGGCAAGGACAACATCGCCGCCGCATTCACGGTCTGGGAGGGATTGAATCCCAACTCGGTGCTGCTTGCTCCCGCGCGCAAGGAAGGCATCACGAGTTTTGTGGTCATTCCAACCGGTGATCTCATCGCCGGCCAGGCCGCACTCGTGGATGTGGTGCCCGGTACTACGACGGACATGATCGTCAGAGCGCCCGTGGCGATGGTCGCCGAGATCGGCGATCCGCAATCGGCGGGCCTCACTTCGCGTGGCGAGCTGATCGTCAAGCTCCGCGAGATCCTCGAGGACGCGAAGTATTTCCAGACGCATCGCGAGGCGTTCGATCGAGCCCAGACCCGCGACTTCTCCGCCAGCAGACTCGATCTGGAGGCAATGATACCGGTCATCGAGGGACGGATGCCGCTGCTCGTAACGGTGGACCGCGAGTCGGACATCGACGCCGCCATGCGTCTGGCGAGGGAATTCAACGTCAAGCTCATTATCGGCGGCGGCGCCGAGGCGTGGATGATGGCAGACAAGCTCGCTGGCGCGCGCATTCCTGTTCTCACTGGCGCAATGAACAACATCCCCGCTGGTTTTGCGTCGCTTGGACAACGCCAGGAGAACGCGGGTCTGCTTCGCAAAGCTGGCGTATCAGTCGCGCTTATTGGCAACGCCGGCGGGGGAGATGAGGAGGCATTCAACGTTCGTAACCTGAAACAGGAAGCGGGAAACGCGGTAGCCTACGGTATGACCTGGGATGACGCATTACGCGCCGTCACGCTCGCACCCGCCGAGGTCTTCGGTGTAGCCGATCGAGTTGGATCTCTTCAACCCGGACGCGAGGGCAATGTCGTGATTTGGAGCGGTGACCCATTCGAGTTCACCACCCGCGCCGAGCACGTGTTCGTGCGCGGTCGCGAATACAACGAAAAGACCCGCCAGGATATGCTGACGGAGCGCTATCGCAATCTGCCAGGGACCCACAACACGCCCTAGATACCCAACGGCGATGACGCACAAAAAAAGCTCCCGCCGGCAAGCGGGAGCTTTTTCATTAGATCAGCGTCCGCCTTAACTCGGCGAACTCGGGTAATCTGCGCTGCTCGGAGGGTTTTCGCCAGATGCAGTGTTGGAGCTCGACCGCGATGCACTCGACTGCTGCCGGCGGAGCTCGATCTCCGCTTCCAGCCGCGCGGCTTCGGTGTCATGCGTTTCCAGTGTCGCGCGGAGCCGGTCATAGGTGGCAGCGTCGAGGTCGCTGCCACTCTTCCGCGCCCTGTACACCGCGTAGCCAAGCGCCTGCGCCGCCTTGTCCGCGAGCTGTCGGGTACGGAAGGCTTCGAGACGGGTCTTCCCATCATCGAACGCGTCCTGCGCCACTTTGCCCGCCCGGTCCAGCTCCTGTTTCAGTCTATCGAGTAGTGCCATCGTCTTCTCGCGTAAGGGATTGCTACATCCGTTCGTACGCAAAAGCGCGTCCCGACGTTTCAGTATGTGGCTTCGCTCGCGCGTTGGCAATAAAAAAAGCCCCTTTCGGGGCTTTCTCACTTCCAGGCACGACGAACGCGCTAAGAACCTACGCGGCGCTGGTCTCGGCGTCGGGATAGACGCTCACCTTGTAACGTGCGCGGCTCTTGTGCTCGAACTTCACGACGCCGTCGATCAACGAGTAGATGGTGAAATCGCTGCCGAGGCCAACATTCCGGCCCGGGTGCCACTTCGTGCCACACTGGCGGACGATGATGTTTCCGGCGACGACCTTTTCACCGCCGAACTTCTTCACGCCGCGGTACTGCGGATTGCTGTCGCGTCCATTGCGCGAGGAGCCTACACCTTTTTTATGAGCCATTACTTCTCTCCCCCGCTCTTCTTGCCGAAGGCGATATCCTTGATGCGGACCTCGGTAAAAGCTTGCCGATGGCCCTGCTTTTTCGCGTAGTTTTTCCGACGCTTGTGCTTGAAGACGACAATCTTCTCGCCCTTGCCATGCTTGACGATCTCGCCGGTGACCTGGGCGCCTTTGATGCCAGGCGCGCCAACGTGACGCTTGTCACCATCGGAACCGAGGATGACGTCGTCGAAGGTGACCTTCGAGCCAGCCTCGCCAACGAGGGTGGGAATTCTGATTGTTTTTCCGGACTCGGCCTTGAACTGCTTGCCGCCGGTTCTGATGATCGCGTAAGTCATGGTCGCTGCTTCTGTTAAGTGGTGCAGATTAGCCTTGAAAATTAGCTTCGCAAAGAGCGCCGGTCAACCCTTCTGGGATCTAAGAGCTTATAAGCTCTAAAGGCAACTGAACGGGTGCCAGCAGCGAGCAACCAATGGTGCGAGCTGCGAGTTCACGACGTCGGGACGTCTCTTATGCCATTCCGAACACCGGCAGTGGCTATCGCGCCACTGAGGTAAGTCCCGGCGTGGTGAACTCGCTGCTCACACCTGGACTTCTCGCTGCTGGCACCCGTTCAGTTACAGATAATGAGCGCGTTGAGCTACGAGATGTCAGCCGCTAGGCGATGGCGTATTGCTGCGTGACATCCCTGCCCTGCGCCTTCACGACCAGCTTGAACTCGTCGGGCTTGAGCAAAGGGTCGTCCCGGAACTCCAGCGAGAAATTCGCCGCCTTCTGAAGCTTCTGCGCGAGATCGCGCTCCTGCTCGAGGACGTACATCGCGACGTCGGGGTGGAGCTTGACCAGCAGGTTATCGCGGCGGCCTTCGACCGCCATCCGCTTGACCGATCGCTCCATGCGGCGGACGATCGTCTCCGGAGTGAGTACGCGTCCGGTGCCGGTGCACGTCGGACACGCTTCGGTCGACGACTGGTAGTGGCTCTGCCGAACCCGCTGGCGGGTCATCTCGATCAGCCCGAGGTCGCTCACGGCGAAAGCCTTGGTGCGGGCCCGGTCGCGGGAGAGATGCTGTCTCAGCTCCTGTAGAACCCGGTCGCGATTCGCCTTCGTCTCCATATCGATGAAGTCGCAGACAATGATTCCGCCTACATCGCGCAGCCGCAGCTGTCGCGCGACTTCCTGGGCGGCTTCCATGTTGGTGCGAAGAACGGTCTTCTCGGGATCCTTCTTTCCTGTGTAGCGGCCAGAGTTGACGTCGACCGAGACCAGCGCCTCGGTTGGCTCGATGATGAGATAGCCGCCGGACGGCAGGTCGCAGCGACGCTTGAAGATGTCCCTGATCTCTTCTTCGATGTCCGCGGTGTCGAACAGCGGAACCTGCGATTCGTGGAGCTTCACCCTCGCGATGAGATCCGGTGCGATGTCCTTCAGATAGCCGGTGATCTCGTTGTAGACCTGCTTGGAGTCCACGGTCAGGCTGTCGACCTTGTCGCTGAAGATGTCCCGCACCAGGCCGCGAGTGAGTCCGCTCTCGCGATTGACCAGCGAGGGCGCCTTCTGAAAGTGCGTCTTCCGCTTGATCTTCTTCCACTGGGACATCAGGCTCTTGAGCTCTCGCTCCAGCATCTCGGGCGTCACGTCCTCACTGACTGTCCGGACGATCACACCGCCCGACTTGTCCGGAAGTACCGACTGGACCTGTTCCTTAAGCCTGGCCCGTTCAGCGGACGACCCGATTTTGCGGCTGACTCCTACCTTGGATGAATCCGGGATATAGACCAGAAAACGGCCGGCCAGCGAGATCTGAGCAGTAACGCGCGGGCCTTTGGTGGAGATCGGCTCTTTTGAGATTTGGACCAGGATCTCCTGTCCCCGCTTGAGCGCTTCCTGGATCAGGGGAGCCTTGGCCCGGCGGCCATTCGCGTGGCCGTTGCCATTCTTCTTTTCGGGCGGTTCGTCGCTCTCGTCGTCTTCCTCGTCTTCGTCTTCGGCCTCTTCGGCGGTCTCCCTGACGAGATCCGAGGAATGGAGGAAGGCACTTTTCTCGGTGCCAATGTCGACGAAGGCGGCCTGAATTCCGGGGAGCACCGCGTCAACCCGGCCCAAATAAATGTCACCGACCATGCGTCGGTTGTCTGGACGATCGACGAGAAGCTCAACAAGCTTCCCGTCCTCCAGAATCGCGATCCGCGTTTCACGCGCGGCCGCGTTAATGAGGATTTCTCTTTTCATTGCTCCCCGTTTCATGCATCACCCGGCGACTCGGCGGGTAGCGCCAGAAACGGTTCCAAAAAATGTATGCGCGGTCGTGCTACAGGGCCGCGTTATGAATTTCGAAGGGCATTCACCATCAGCGCTCCGTAATCCATGTGACCAGGATCAGCGAGTCGCGCTGATTCCTCATGCACACGGAGCAACAGTCAGTGGGACAATCTACCGGACCGCGGCCCGTTTCCGCAACGACGACAACGACTTACGCGCTCGGCGGCGCTCTGGTTTCAGGCTTGACGGTCGCCAATTATGTGACGGGCCAATCAAAATCCAGTAACGGTCCTGTAGATCAGCCAAGCCATCACCAGCACGAATGTCAGCCCGGCCTTCCATTCACCGTGCTTCATGTACAGGTCGACGCTGAACCCGCCTCCCTCGTCCCCGTGGGTGGCTTTCCACGGTGTAGGCCGCGGCACGAACGCCGGAACGTTCGCAGCGTAAGCTTCGTACGCTTCCGGGAATCGGCCGGCGATATTCGCCCGCTCTCGTTGCATGGTCGGCGCGTAGATCAGGACGAAAAATGCGACCACGAGAAGCAACAACGCCCAGTGGGCAGCGATGGCGAAGCCCGCCGCAATCATGAAGCTGCCGAAGTAGAGCGGATTACGTGTATGGGCGTATGGACCGGTGGTGGCCAACCTCTCGTTCTTGGAGATATGGCCGGATGCCCAGGCGCGTATGAGCACCCCGATAAAGGCGATCGCCCCACCGACCGCGAGCGTCAGCGGAGTGGGCCGGGCAAATATCAGATAGGCAATCCCAAGTACGAAGCCGAGCGGTAGTCGGAGTCGCTTGGCTGCTTCGGAGTAGGTCAATCAGCCAACTCTTTCAAAAGATTGCGGGCGATGACCATACGCTGGATCTCGGAAGTGCCTTCCCCGATCTCGCAGATCTTGGCGTCACGGAACATTCGCTCGACCGGATACTCCTTGGTGTAGCCATAGCCACCATGAATCTGTATGGCCTTGATCGTCGTCCGCATGGCGAGCTCGGAGCAATAAAGTTTGGCGATTGCGGCCTGCTTGCTGAACGGCTGCTTGTTCTGCGCCAGCCACGCGGCGTGGAACATGAGATGCTTTCCGGCCTCGATTTCGGTGGCGATGTCGGCAAGCTGGAACTGGATGCCCTGAAAGTTGGCGATGGCCTGCCCGAATTGCTTGCGCAGCGTCGCATAGCGAAGGGAGTGCTCGAACGCGCCTTCCGCAATTCCCAGAGATAGCGCGGCGATGCCCACCCGGCCGGAATCGAGAGTGCGCATGAAATTGTTGAAGCCCTCGCCTTCTTCACCGAGAAGGTTTTCCGCGGGCACTTCGACGTCCTCGAAAATCAGGGACCTGGTGTCCGAAGCCCTCCAGCCCAGCTTGTCTTCTTTCTTGCCCGCCCGGAATCCCGTCAGGCGGGGAAGATTATCGTCGTGGCCGATTCCGCCCGCCTTCTCGAGATCGCTCGCTTCCTTGGTCAGGATGAACGAGCTGATGCCCTTGGTCCCTTGCCCTGGTGTTGTCACCGCTGTGACAACAAAGATTTCTCCAACACCCCCGTGGGTGATGAAGATCTTGCTGCCGTTCACCACGTAGTGGGATCCTTTGCGCACCGCCGTCGTGCGCGTGCTCGCGGCATCGCTTCCCGCGCTCGGCTCAGTCAGTCCGAACCCGCCGAGCACCTTACCGCTCGCCAGCAGCGGCACATAGCGTTTTTTCTGGGCGTCCGTTCCGAAGTTTACAATCGGCGACGTGCCCAGCGTCGTGTGCGCGGAGATCGTAATCGCGTGCGATGCGTCCACCTTCGCCATCTCGTTGATGACGATCATGTAACTCAGCGTGTCGAGTCCAGCCCCGCCCAACTCCTCGGGCCACGGAATCCCGAGCAGTCCGAGCTCGCCCATCTTCCGAACGTTCTCCCACGGGAATTCGGCTTTCGCATCGAGCTCCGCCGCTACGGGTGCGACTTCGCTGCGCGCGAATTCGCGGACCATGTTGCGGACCGCGAGATGCTGCTCGGTGAAGTACAGCGAGTCGTCCATTTTAGCGGCTCACCTGTTCTCGGCGCCGGAAAAGTTTTCGGGATAGAGGGAGACCCGAACATAGTTGTCGGTGCGCAGATACTTCACAGCGGCGTTTCGCAGATCGTCGCTGGTGAGACCCGAGATCAGTTTTTCTCCGTTGGGTATCTCGGCGAGCGACCACCCGTTCTGATCGAACGTGCTGATCTGAGCCAGCCAGTAACCGTTCTGTTTGAGCGCGGTCTCGCGTGACCGCAGAGCGGCTTCCTTGACCTTGTTCAGGTACTCCGCGGTGGCGCCGAATTTCTTGACGCTGTCGATCTGCGCCAGCGCGGCCGCCGTCAGCGACTCGAGCCGTTCGGGAGCCGAGCCAAAGCCAATAGTGAACCGGTACGAAGGCAGCGGCTCTTTGGTCGCGCTCGGACTTACGCTGACTCCGTAGGTTCCGCCGAGGTTCTCGCGGAGAGCCTCTCTAAGCTTGATGTTCAGGAGCTCGGCGAGTGCACTCAGATAGTATCGATTCTGGCGGCTGTACTCGAACGGACCCGTGAAAATGAGCGCGGTGCGAGCCTTGGGCTCCGCACCCTTCTTCACAACGCGCTGCACGACCCCGGTAGGCGGGCGAATTCCGGTGTCCCGCCAGGTTTCCTTCCGACCAGTGGACGGGAGCGCGCCGAGCCACTTCTCGATCAGCGGCTTCATCGAGTCGAGAGCGAAATTGCCGACGAAGACGAAAGTGAACCCGCTCGCATCAGAGAAGCGGTCCTTGTAGAAGTCAAAAGACTTATAAGGATCGATGCGATCCAGCGTCGCTGCGGACACAGGTAGCTCTCGCACGCTGTGCTGTGCCATCGTCACCTGCAGGGTGTCGCTGAAGGCCGCTTCGGGGCTCGCGCTCCGGTTGGCCAGCACGCCCTTGAAACGACCGATGAAGGTATTGACGAGCGACGTGTCGAGACGAGGCTGGGTGAAATACAGGTAGACGAGCTGAAGCATGGTGTCGACATCGCGCTGGGAAGCGCTGCCGGACACCCCTTCGCTCAAATCGTCGATCGATGGAAAAACGCTAACCTGTTTACCGGCGAGGAATTTCTGCAGGTCGATGACCGTGAACTTGCCAACGCCGCTGGTAGTGGGAATAAGATCAGCCGCGCTGGCGGCGATGAACGATGCGTCGGGCAGAAGCGACGCGCCGCCCGGGCTGTACGACGTGAACATGATCTGATCCGCATTGAAATCGGTGGGCTTCAGAAGAACCCGCACACCGTTGGACAGCCTCCACTCCGTCACGCCGATCTCTTTCACCTGTCGCTCGAGAACAACCTTGCCGCCAGCCGGATCCTTGTCGACCAGCCGCTCAGATGGAGCGCTCTCGCTGTAGGCGGTGATGTCGGCGCCCTTAACCGCGTCAAACGACAGCATCAGCTCGCCACGCGAGGGCGACACGATTCCCTGCTTGTCCGGCGAAGTCGTAACCAGAACGCGATTTTTGTCCGTCATCCACTCACCGGCAAGCTTGTTAACCTCGGCGAGAGTGATTCCGGGCAGCAGCTTCGTAATTTCATCACGATCGTATTGGATGCTCGTGGTCGCCTGGTTCTGCAGGAACGACGAGACATACGCACTGGTGTAGACGCTGGAGTTCGTTTTGTCGCGCTCGGCGTACGCCTGCTCGATTCCGCGCTGGGTGTCCTTTTTGGCGCGATCGAGCTCGGATTGGAGGAAGCCGAAACGCTTCACTCGCTCGCCCTCACTAAGCAGCGCGTTGAGCCCGCGCTGCAGGCCGTTGTCCGCGACGACCGCCGTCAACGAAAAGGATTCAGCGGTGCGGACCAGATCTCCCTGCGCAGCGTAGGCGGTGATGAAGGGCGGATTCGGTTTCTGGGTTATTTCGGAAAAGCGATCGTTGAACATCTGGCCGAATAGCTGCTCGACGAGCTGCTGCCTGTAGGACGCCTCGGTGGTGTTGGATCTCTTCGGCTGCTTGTAGAGGAGCCGGATGACGGAGCGGGTCGCTTCCTTGTCGGCGTTGATCGAGACGAGGGTGCTGTCACGCGCTGGCACCGGGAACAAGGGACGAGGCTTCCTGGTCGTTGCGGCCGGGATCGCCCCCATGTACCGCTTGATCAGCGCTTCGATTTGGGTCTTGTTGAAATCACCGACCGCGACGACTGCCATGAGATCGGGTCGATACCACGTGTCGTAGAATCTGCGGAGCGTTTCCGGTTTGTAGGTCTCGAGAACGGATTTCAGTCCGATCGGAACCCGCTCACCGTACACGGACCCGTCGAACAAAACCGGGAACCACTTGTTCTGCATCCGGTTCTCGGCGCCCTGTCCGAGCCGCCATTCCTCGATGACTACCGGGCGCTCCTTCTCGATTTGAGAAGGATCGAACGAGACGTCATGCGCCCACTCCGAAAGAATCTGAAACCCTTTGTCGACGATCGCAGCGGTATCGGTCGGAATCGTGATTTCATAGACCGTTTCGTCGAAGCTGGTGAAGGCATTAATGTCGGGACCGTAGCGCATCCCGATTGATTCGAGGTAACTGGAGATCTGGTTGCCAGCGAATTTCTTCGTCCCTCTGAAAGCCATATGCTCGACCATGTGGGCGAGGCCGCGCTGGTCAGCGTCCTCGAGCACCGAGCCCGCGTTCACGACAAGGCGCAGCTCGGCGCGCTTCTCCGGCTTTTTGTTCTCGCGGATGTAGTAGCGCATCCCGTTGCTCAGCGTGCCGATCGTTACCGCGGGATCGAACGGGAGAGGAGTTCCCGCAGCGGCGTTTTGCGCCGAAGCACGCGAAGCGCCGCCAATCAAGGCGGCAGCCAGTGTCACGAAGAGGGCGGACCTGAGAGGCGCGAAGGTGCCTGATGATGTTTTCATGAAGAGTCTAAAGAATGTGCGCGAACGTCAGGCGGCTTCGATGTCATCGGCTTTGGAAATCACATCGAGAAAGCGCTCGCCGTACCGCTCGACCTTGACTGGGCCAACTCCCCGCACATCCTGCAGTGCGCGCAGGGAGCGCGGTCGACGCAATGCAAACTCGGCCAGCGTCCGATCAGTGAATACAATATAGGGCGGCACGTGTTCCTCGCGTGCGATAGCCGTTCGTACAGCCTTGAGGTTGGCGAGCAGGCGCTGCCCGTCGTCTCCCAGGGGTGAATCGTCGTCGGTGTTGTCGCGCACAGCCGCTGGACGCCGCCGCACCGCTGGCTTTTCGGTCGCGGTTTTTTTCCTTGCCCTTTCACGCAGCTGCGACTCGCCGCGGGTCAGTCGTGGCGCAGCGACCCCGAGACAGGTATCGCAACCATTGCAGGTACGACGGGCCGCTGGGTCGCCGAAGTATCGAAGCACGAAGCCGCGCCGGCATTCCTTCGTGTAAGCGTACTGCTGAACGGCCTGGAGCTTCGCCGTTTCGTTCCGTCGGCGCCGATCGAGCGTCGCCCAGTCGATCTCGAATCTCGAGAGCGGCGCCTTCTTATCCGTGAGATAAAGGCCAGCGCCGAGCCTTTCCCAGGTGAGAAACTGCTTGCTCTGGAGCGAGTCAAGAAGCGGTGTGCACGCCGCGGCGCGGCCGAGCCCTGGCGGCAGACCGCCAAGATCGATCACGGCACCAGTGGAGAGCGACGAACCTACTCCGCGCCACATCGCGCGCAGAAGACCGAGCTCGCTGTTCGATTCCCCAGTGAGCTCACGCTTGATACGGTCGGGAGTCGCGAGCAGGCGAACCATGACGCGCTCCCGCTCACCGTTGCTCACCGTTACGGCTCCGCTGCGAGAAAGAATTTTGACCGCGCTCTCCACTTCCCGGGCATTGAGAGCTGGCTTCACTGCCCTGGCGATCTCCTCCGGCTCTGCTGCCACGAACCCCTGCGCGTTCGCGCTCAGCCTGAGAGCCTCGTACGTCTGCTCGATCACGGGGCGCTCGGGATACGAGCCCTTGATGAAGAACTCGTGGGTAAACCGGTCGGGAAATGCGTGCAGGAGAAAAACGTCGGAGTGCAGACCGTCGCGTCCAGCTCGCCCGGCTTCCTGATAGTACGCCTCGAGCGTGCCGGGCATCGCGAAATGGATGACCAGTCTGACGTTTGGCTTGTCGATTCCCATCCCGAATGCATTGGTGGCAACTATTGCGCGCACCTTCTCGGTCATGAAGGCGTCCTGGACCTCATGACGCCGCGCATCGTCGAGACCGGCGTGGTAACCCGCGGCGCGAATTTTTGCCCGCTCGAGGACAGCGACCAGCTGATCGACGGCGCGGCGAGTGGCAGCGTAGACGACCGCCAGACCATCGCGGGTCCGCAATATGTCTACGAGGTGCGCCTCTTTCTCGGCGTCATTCTTCGCCGGAACAACGTAGTACGTGAGATTCGGCCGGTCGAATCCGGTGATGATGGTCTCGGGATTCTTGAGAGCCAGCTGGCTGATGATGTCTCGGCGGACATCGGGTGTCGCGGTGGCGGTCAGGGCGATTGTCGTCGGCGAGCCCAGCGCTTCATGAACGTTGCGCACCTTGAGGTAGCTGGGTCGGAAGTCATGACCCCACTGACTGATGCAATGGGCTTCGTCGATAGCGAGGAGTGACACGCCCGCCTTTCTCAGCCTCTCCGCTGTGCGCCCAGCGTCGAATCGCTCCGGCGCGAGGTAGAGCAGCTTAATCTCCCCGCGGTCCACCCGCGCGAGGCGGTCTGAAACCTGCCCCGATGTCAGAGTGCTGTTGATGAACGTCGCCGGCAGACCTTTGGCGACGAGAGCATCGACCTGATCTTTCATCAGAGAGATCAGTGGCGAGACGACAACGGTCAGCCCGGGTAGCATCAGCGCGGGCACCTGGAAGCAGAGCGATTTGCCGCCCCCGGTCGGCAGCACGACAACGGTGTCGCGCCCCGCGAGAATGGCAGACACGGCGGCCTCCTGACCTGGCCGAAACTTGTCATATCCGAAAGCGCTCTTCAGGACCGCGCGCGCGGCTTCAATTGTTGGGGGCGACGCCATCAATGAAAGTTAAGCGTCGATCGTCGGTGTCGTGTGCGATGGAGCGCGGCCGTAAACTTTCCGATGCGCGGCTGGTGCGTGGGGTCAGATCCCCGCGACCAGCTGCGCGTAGAGCGCCGGGTCAGCATTGCCACCGCTGACGACGCAGCAGACTCTTTTCCCCTTGAATCTGTCTGGCTGCGCGATGACCGCACCGATCGCGAGCGCCCCTGTCGGCTCGGCCTTGAGATTGGCCAGCGCGAAAAGAAGGCGCACCCCCTCCTTGATCTGGTCCTCGGTGACCTCGATGACAGCGGTGAGACCTTTGCTGAGAATCTCCCAGTTACGATCGCCTATCCGTAGTACGCGAGCGCCGTCGGCAATGGTCGTG
>DATBXT010000342.1:0-4996 GCA_036514115.1 Gemmatimonadaceae bacterium | reverse complement strand
CAGGGGAAACGCCGCAGGGTGAACGTGTTGACGCCGAGCATCTTGGCGGCAAAGTCGTTCTCCATGTAGCTGCTCATTCCCTGCACAATCGATATCACGGCGATGAGAAACATCACGCCGATGCAAACGCCGAGGAGCGTGAAGAAGCTTTTCAGCTTCTGCACGCGAATCTGCGCCAGAGCGAGCCAGATGGCCTCGACGAAAGGCATGTCTAGGCCTTACGAGGAGCGTTGAGATCGGGCGCGACGATTCCCGCCGACTTGATGAAGGTCGCCCGTTTGTCATCGCTGGCGACCCTGCCGTCGCGAAGCACGATCACACGACGCGCGTGCGCGGCGATATCCGGCTCGTGCGTCACCATGATCACGGTCTGGCCTTGCTCGGCGAGACCTTCGAATACCCGCATGATCTCTTCTGACGTCGTGGAGTCGAGGTTACCCGTCGGCTCGTCGGCGAGAAGAATCGCCGGCCGGTTGACGAGCGCGCGCGCAATGGCGACGCGCTGGCGCTGACCGCCCGAGAGCTCATTGGGGCGGTGGTGAATGCGGTCACCGAGCTGTACACGCTCCAGCGCCTCGGTCGCGCGCGTTCTGCGCTCGTCCGCCGAAACGCCGGCATACACGAGCGGAAGCTCGACGTTGTGAAGCGCCGTGGCGCGAGGAAGGAGATTGAAGGTCTGAAACACAAAGCCGATCTCGCGGTTCCTGACCCGGGCCAGCTCGTCTTCATCCTTGTCGGAAACGAGTTCGCCGGCGAGCCAGTATTCACCACCGTTCGGGGTGTCCAGACACCCGATCAGATTCATGAGCGTCGACTTGCCTGAGCCCGACGGACCCATGATCGCGACGTACTCGTTGCGGCGGATGGCGATGTCGACGCCGCGAAGGGCGTGCACCACTTCGCCACCCATGTCGTAATCGCGCTTGAGGGCGCGAGTGACGATTACCCATTCCTTCTCGGGCGCGGCGCCCGTCTCAGCCGCGACTGCCTGCCGCTCGGCGGTGGTGCTGAGCGGGATTTCATCTGTGACCATTATGATTTCGCCGGCTCGCCGGCTTTCTTCGTTTGGTCCTTCTGCGCGCGCACGGTTGCGCCGTCCTTGAGCTCGCGGATGGCCTGGTACGTTCCGCCGACGATGTTCTCGTTTTCCTTGAGACCGCTCAGCACCTCGAAGTACTTCTCACCCGCGATACCAACCTTTACGGGCCGGAAGGAGACTTTGTTGTTGGCGCCGACTACGAAGACGCCCTCCACATCACGCTTGCCGACCTGCTTGCTCGGCGCCTTTCTGGCCAGCGTCAGCGCTGTATCCGGCTTCACGCTGTCTTCGCGGACAGTGAGAGCAATGATCGGGATGGAAAGCACGCTGTTTCTCGTCGACGTAATGATCTTCGCCGTCGAAGAAAAGTCGGGGCGGGTTTCGGGTGGAGCGTTCAGCAGCTGGATGGTGACCTCGTAGTCGATCGCCTGGTCTGCCGAGCCTCCCGTGCCTCCGGTCGCAGCGCCTTTCACAGAGCTGTTGGAGATCTCGGATACGCGGCCCACGAAAGTCGTGTCGGGGAACGCATCGAGCTGCACGACCGTGGAGTCACCGATCTTGATGCGGGACACGTCGGTCTCGTCCACCTTCACCTTCGTCTCGAGGACGCTCATGTCGCTGATGGTGAGCATGGTGGCGGCGTCCTTGTTGAACGTGCCCTGGATCGCGGTTTCACCCTGCTCGACGTTGAGTCGGGTCACGCGTCCGCTCATCGGCGCGACGATGGTGGTCTTGCCCAGCAGGGACTGGGCGTCGCGCATCGAAGCCGTCGCCTGGTCGATGGAGTGGCTGGCTGCTTCGAGCGAAGCCTCGTTGACGTCGACCTGGGTTCTGAGCTGTTCGAGCTGCTCGTCGGAGACGAGGGTCGGGTTCGCTTTCTTCAGTGCTGCGAGTCGATCGTAGTTGCGCTGCGCCTGGAGCAGCGCCGGCTTGGCCTGCGCAGCCTGTGCTCTGGCAGATGCCACCGCCGCCGTCGCTCTCTCGACGCTGGCGCGATATTGGGACGGATCGATCTCGAGCAGGAACTGGCCGGCGGTCACCATCTGGCCTTCTTTGACCGCGAGCCTGACGATGCGGCCGCTGATATCAGCGCTGATGTCGACCTTGGTATGCGGCTGGACCTGGCCGCTTGCGGTCACAGAGGCGACGAGATCGCGCTTCTGAACTTTCTCGACCCGGACCTCGGTCGCCTTGTTTCGCCCTTTCATCGCGCTGGTGACGCCGATTATCACGATCGCGAGTGCAATCGCCCCGGCCACTGTCCACTTGGTGCGTTTCTTCATTTGAGTCGATCCGATTAGCGAAGGGGATGACCAACGGCGCTCTCGAGAGCGGCGAAGGCTTTGTGATAGTCATACACGGCGGTAATACGGTCACTCTCGGCGCGCTCGTAAGTGGCGCGCGACTCCGTGAGGTCGACGAACGTGGTGGCTCCGATCCGGTAACGATCGGCAACGAGCTTGAGCTCCTGCCGCGCCTTGGAGGCGTTGGACTCCTGCAGCGCGACCGTTTTCTCAGCGGTGACCAGGGTCAGATACGCAGCCGTGACGTCCGCGGTAAGCGCGAGCTCCTTTGCCCGCACGCTGTAACGCGCGTCGGAGCGGTTCGCCATGGCTTCCTGAACGCGCTGCTCGCGCGCGAAGCCGTCGAAAATCGGCAGCGATAGAGTTGCCGAAATGGCCTTCGGTGACGACGTGAAATTGAACGGAAACTTGGCGTTGCCCGACCTTATAGCCGACGCCTGCGCATCGGTGAACGTCATGGCCTGGCACTCGGCGAGCTGATTGGAAAGGTTCAGCGCAGCCCGCACTTCCTCGGTTCGAACGCAGTTCGTCCGCGCGTTATCAAACTGTGAAAGCGCCTGCTGCACCGGGAAATTCGCGTTCGTGTAGCCGTATGTGTAACCACCAATTCCCGTCGATAGCGACAGGGTGGGAGAGTACTCGCCCTTCTCGCGCTTGACGTTGAGATCGGCAACGTGCTCTCTCGACCGAAGCGCGACAACGCTTGGATTCTGATTATGCGCCGACGCTATTAAATCCTGCAGGTTGAAGTTCGTCGGCTTCACCGTGAACTCGCTAACGAGCTTCACGTTCGCGGGCTGGGGCGTCCCCATCAACTGGAAAAGCCGAAGCTTCTCGATGTCGATCTGGTTGCGCGCCTGTAGCGCCTGAACTTTCTGAAGACCCAGCGCGACGTCAGCGCGGTTTACGTCGAGCTGAGTGCCGGATCCAACGATTTCCCGGGCTTGGGCGAGCACCAGCTGCTGCTGCGCCGCGACGACCAGCGAGTCCTGAAGATCTGCGTTCGCTTCGGCGCGGAGGGTGATGAGGTACTGCTGCGTAACGTTGCTGCGAAGATTCTCCGCGGCACCTGTAATATCGGCTTCGACTGCGGTCCTGTTCGCCTTCTGCAGACTCGGCGTGATCAAGGTCGCGCTGTTCAAACGGTAGCTCAGGCCGAGATTGTAGTTGGACTGACGGATATCGGCGTTTGCGCCGAGCGCGCTTCCACCGAGGATCTGTTGACCGCCCTGTTGCTGCTGGACGTTCAGCAATGCGTCAGCGCTCGGGAGGAGCGCACCGTACGCGCTACGGACGGCCGCCTGGGCACCGATCCGGTTGTTGCTGATCTGTTGGAGCTCAGGGTTATTCCTGCGGGCCAGATCGATCGCCTGATCGATGGTCAGCGTTGCAGTAGAGGTTGAATCCGGAGTGGCGACCTGGGCAGAAGCCTGTGCGGCGAATGCAAATAGGCCGATGAAAAGCAGTGTTCGCATCATTGGAGGGAGTGGGGGACTTTTGGGAGCCGTACGGGCAACTATATAACAGAGTTTCACCCGCTCAACACGGATGATTTTCTTAAGATTGTATTAAGCTCTCGGAGAGCTATTCCGTCGGCGCCGGAGCGAGGAAAATTCGATCGCTGATCTTTGAGTAGATCCGCTCCCAAAGGCGTTTACCCTTTTCCGCAGACGCGAGGGACGGCCGGCCGATTGAACCGGCGCTGCCGCTCGGCACCGTCAGCGAGCCGCGGCGGTACCGTCGCAGTTGCTCGCGGGACATCATGTAGTCCTGTGCCTGATCCAGACTCACCATTCCCGGCGCCAGGTAGAGCATGATGGAGGTATCGACTTCGTCGCCATGCATGGCTTCGCGCTGGCCTTCGAGAAGGTCGGACAGGTTGACGCCGAAGATGTCCACGACTCTTACGCGCGCCGCCGTCGTGATCACCGTGGCCAGTGCTTCCTGATGCGGGTCGTGGCCGTGCGCCGTGAGGAGGATGAACTCTCTGACGCCCGTCGCCTCCCATGAATCGATCAGGTCGTTCAACATCCGGTGAAGGGTCTTCTTCCTGAGCGACGCGTTGCCCGTGAATCCGCGCTCGGTATCCACGTTTACACCGTACTCCACCGTTGGGGCGCGCAACACGCCATATTCTGCGGACAGGTCGTCGGCCATCCGTTCCACGATGATGGTATCGCAGCCAAGCGGAAGATGGGGACCATGCTGTTCGCAGGTGCCAATCGGTATGATGAGACGCGGATCATTGCCGAGGATGGCAGTGACCTGAGCGGGGTTGAGCTCCTTGACCCGGAGCGGCCCCGAAACTGGAATGGGGGAGGGAAGCGTCATCGCGTCAGCCGGTATGTCTAATGTAAGAAGCGGTCGCCTGCGCCGGGACGCAATGCTCGCGGTCGCCGCCGTTCCGCTCTTCCTGATTGCGATGTGGGTGCGAACACCGGCGCTGCCGCGCACCGCGGGCGCACGCGAAAGCAGCGGTGAGAGGGTCGGAGCCGCGGAAACTGCCAATCGCGCGCTCGCACATGCCCTCAACGACACACGCGTTCGGCTCGAGGAACGAGCGGCGGGAGCACTCAACGCCCCGGTGGACGCGGCGGGGGCCTTCCAGTTTCTATCGACGCGGTCGCCCGAGCACGAGGGCGAGTCGGTAGTG
>DATBXT010000341.1:0-2392 GCA_036514115.1 Gemmatimonadaceae bacterium | reverse complement strand
GGCTGCCGATAATCCTCTTTCTCACGGACGGCCAGCCAACGGTTGGGGAGGTCAATGGGACAGCGATCGCTGCCGGTGTGGCAAGAGATCTTGGGTCGCGTCGCCTCTTCACTTTCGGCGTTGGCGCTGATCTCAATGTCTCGCTCATCGAGCAGCTGGCGCTGGGTGGACGGGGCACGGCGAGCTTCGTGCGGCCCGACGAGTCAGTGGAACGCGCGGTCGGTATCGTCGCGAGTCGTCTCACGAGTCCTCTCGTAACAGACGTGCGAGTGCACGCCGACGGCGTGCGGCTGCTCAAGATGCACCCGTCGGGACCAGTGGACATATTTGCGGGCGAGGATCTGGTGCTGCTGGCGCGCTACGACGGGAGCGGGAATGCAACTATACGCTTCGATGGACAGACGACGAGCGGGCCAGTGACCTGGACCACCCGTGCGTACTTTCCGGAGCGCTCGCGCGCGAACCCGTTCGTCGCGAGGCTGTGGGCAACGCAGCGCGTTGGATATCTGAGTGCGGAGAAGCGAAAGAACGGTGGCTCGCGCGAGATCGATGACGAAATTCGTGATCTTGGTGACCGATTCGGGATTCCGACCGAGTTTTCATCCTATCTGGTCGTCGAGCCTGGTATGAATCGTCGCCAACTGGGTAACGGAAGTGTTCAGCTCCAGTCAGTCGTAACGACTGGGGCGACGTCAGCGAGGGCTGCGGCTCCGGCAGCCGTCCCATTCGAAGCCGCAAAAGCCGCAGCCGCGCAGCGATCGGCGACGAACATGTCCATGGCGGACGCGGCCGTCGGTGCGAGAGACAACGCCAACGTGCAGCGCGCCGGGAACGCCACCTTCGTTCTGCGCGACGGCGTGTGGACGGATGTCAAATACAAAGGCGCGGGCGAGGTGTTGCGAGTGAAACCATACTCGGACGCGTACTTCAAACTGCTCGAGATTCAGCCGGACCTGCGTGACGCGTTCTCGGTTGGTGAGCGAGTGCTCGTCGCCGGTCGCAGCATGGCGGTCGAGCTGTCGCCGTCGGGCGTAGAGCGATTGGGCGATCGTGATTTGACGATGTTGCGGGACCGCTGGTGAACGAGTGACCGACGTTGAACGACTCTTCCGGACCTACAACGCCGCGTTGGTGCGATATCTGACGCGGCGTCTGGGGGATCGCGACTGGGCGGAGGAGGTCGCACAGGAAACGTTCGTGCGCGCATTGAGGCAGACTTCGATTCAGAATGAGCGGGCATGGTTATTTGCAGTGGCAACGAATCTCGTGCGCGATGAAGCAAGGAAAGACATGAGGCGGCGAAAGCATCTGGCGCTTCTGGCCGAACAGGAGCGCGACGAGATGGTCGAGCCGGCGGAGACCACGCTGGAGCGCGCGCAGGAAGCGGCGATGGCGCGAAAGGCGGTGGATGCGCTGGCAGAGCGTGACAGACTTGCGCTTCTCATGCGGGAAGAAGGTTTGGACTACGGCGAGATTGCGGAAGCACTCGAGCTCTCGCCGGGATCGGTCGGTACGACGCTGTCGCGGGCGCGCCGCAGACTGGTCGAGAGCTACGAAGCCTTGCAGAAGAGCCAGGAAGAGAGAGAGAAGAATGCAGCATCCTGACGAAGGAACAATTCACGCGTGGCTCGATGGCGCGCTTAGCCCGGAAGAAGC
Organism: Gemmatimonadaceae bacterium; assembly: GCA_036514115.1. Taxonomy (GTDB): domain Bacteria; phylum Gemmatimonadota; class Gemmatimonadetes; order Gemmatimonadales; family Gemmatimonadaceae; genus UBA4720. The sequence goes on along the minus strand of DATBXT010000341.1, from coordinate 736 downwards.
AGCGGGCGTGGAGGCGCACGTCAACGAATGTGCGCAGTGCCAGTCGGCCGTAGCCGAGGCGCGTGGATTCATCGCGGCGTCCTCGCGCATTCTGACCGCTCTCGACAACGTGCCGCGCGGAGTGGTACCAGCCGCGCAACCGAAGAGAGGAATCGCGCCGTGGGTGTGGCGAGTAGCGGCGACAGTGCTGGTCGTCGCGGCAGGGACACTGGTGGTCGTTCGCAGGACGGGGGTGAATCAATCGCTATCGGCGAATGCTCCCTTTCGGGCCGTGCAGCGCAGTACCGATTCGTCGAGGAATTCGGAGTCTGCTGCGTCGCCGTTTCCGGCCGCAACTGCAGCGGCGCCTTCAATTCAAAGAGCGGAGACCTCCAGGGTGCTTCACGACGCTCCCGCTGCCGCTCCGAGGGTAGCTGCGACTCGTCCGGCCGATGCGGCGATTGGTTCCGATCTGAGGCGGGATCGGGAGCAAAATCAGAGCAACGGAAAGATTGCTGGAAGCAACATCGGCGTGGCGGAGCGGAGCGAAGCGGCGCGAGCAGCAGCGTCGGCTCCCGCGATGGCACCGACCTCTCCAGCTGCCCTTCCACAGCGGTTTGGGGGAGTGCTGGGGAACGTTACTGCGACCGGAGCCGCAAGCGCTGTGAACGCTGCCGATATGGCCGTTGTCGCCGGACAATCCGGCGTTCGAGCCGTCGGCAATCGCAGAGCGAGTGGGCAGAAAATCACTCTGAAC
>DATBXT010000340.1:0-6326 GCA_036514115.1 Gemmatimonadaceae bacterium | reverse complement strand
ACTCTTGGTGATGATCGTGACGCTGAGTCCCGGGTGCTCCGACAAAACATCGAGAATTCCTCGGGTGACACGAAACCTTCTCTCCGCCGGCTGGTAAGGATCCGTCGCCGTGCCGATAACGATCGTCTCTCCTTCGAGCAGTTTCAGATGACGGTCGCTCCCGAATCGAAGCGTTCTGCTAAGGACTTCGGGAGCATTCTTCTTGACGAAGATGTTCCGCTCGAACGCGAGCCAGGGCGGAAGCTTGTTATAGGCTTCGTCGAGAACGTCGGTCATCTTCTCGTCGCTCGCCGCGCGCTCCATCACGTAGCGGTGGGTGTAACGCGCGTAGCAATAAGCGCAGCCGAACGCGCATCCGATGTACGGGTTGATCGACCAGAAACCCATCCCGGTCGTCTCAGGTCCGTTGAGTACGCTCTTGGCCGGGGACGCGTAATAGCGAATGTCTTTCTGTTCGCCAATTACGGGTAGCTGGCGCGAGGCTTTCTCGTACGCCGCGCCGAACAGGGTCGGGGACTGCGACTTCATACCACCGAAGATACCCCGAATCGGGAAAATCTGCTAGTTGGATCTGGCCGCTCAGCTGTGAAAGAAATGCAACTGAACGGGTGCGAGCAGCGAGTAACCAATGTTGCCAGGCGCGGAGTTCACGACGTCGGGACGTCTCTAGGAGGCATTCAAGGCACAAGCGGGGGGTCTCACGCCACGGAAGTAAGTCCCGGCGTCGTGAACTCGCTGCTCTCACTTGGGCTTCTCACTGCTGGCACCCGTTCAGTTGCACTTGACGCTTTGAGCTTCGAGATGCCAGTCGGTTAGTAGCTCATCCCGATCCGCAGTCCATCCGCCGCGGGCCGCACGAAGAAATGATCGTACTTCGGATCTCTCGAGATTCGGAGCGCCTGGATTGCGGACACGCCGCCGAAGATGAGGGACACCTGGGTCTTGGAGAGCGACGAGGTTCGGGCCATGTAGGTGATGTCGCTGACGGACGCGTTGCGGCCGAGGGTGATATAAAAGAGCGTGGTGCCGATGCCGCCCGCGAGAAGACCGCGCTCGATGGGGCCACCGCCGTCGTGCGGGATGTCGAGGATGCCCTCGTTGATGAGCGCCTGCGTTGTCAGGCCCGAGGCCGAAAAAATGAATTGCTGGTGCGGATCCTTATCGCTGTCGATGCCCGAGTAGACGGTTGGGCGTCCACTATCGAATGCGTAGTAGGGATGATACCCCATCAGCAGGGCGCTGAGCAGGTGCGCGCTTTCATGCGCGAGAATGCTGGCTCCGAACCCAAGAGCGAACCGTTTCCACTCATGGCCTTTCGCATCCTCGAGGTTTGTGAGCGATTCCTGCCTGTTGAGCGGCGGTGAAACAGCGAATTGTGCGGCGGCTGATGTTGGAAACGTCGAGCCGATCAGGGCGCAGAGCAAGGCCGCGCACATTGCGCCAGCCGCGCTCGAACATATCTTGTTCGCGACATGCCTTGCGCGCGGAGCTGAGACGATGACCGAGCGTTTATCCGACATTGCGATACAGCGGGAGCTGGGGACGCTTCCAGGCTGGAGCCGGCGCGGCGACCTGATCACGAAGACCTTTCAGTTTCGCACCTTTCTCGCCGGGATCGATTTCGTGGCTGCGGTTGCGAAAGCCGCTGAAGCTGCAGATCATCATCCGGACATCGACATCCGGTACACGAAGATCACCTGCAGTCTCAGCACTCACTCTGCCGGCGGGATCACGCAAAAGGATCTCGAGATGGCGCGGCAGATTGAACGCGTTGGGGAGAGGAACGGCCTAAGCTAATTCCGCCGGTTCCCCATAATGCGCAGGATCGCCATGAACATGTTGAGCAGATCCAGATAGATCTGGACTGCCGCGCCGACATATTCGTCCGGTCCGTAGAAATTGCGCAGGCGCCAGGTGTCGAAGACGAGGAGGCCGCTGAACAGCAGAACTGTTACTGAGGCAAGCCACAAACTGACTGCCTGATTCTGAAAGAAGAAGTTGAGGAACATCGTTCCGATCAGGACCCAGAGGCCAACCATCAGGAAGCTGCCCCACGCACTGAAGTCGCGGCGGCTGACGAAGGCGTACAGGGTAAGAATTCCGAAAGCGCCGACGGTGAGCACTGCTGCCTGGCCGATTACCCCGGGCTGCTGCCGCCCATAGAAAAACAGCGCGGGCGAAATGATGACGCCCATGACGAAGTTGAAGAGCAGGACCAGCCCGATATTGAACGGGAAATCAGTCTTCTTGCGGGTGGCCATCAACAGGGGCGCCAGCGAAGCGAAGAACGCGATGAAGGGATGCTGCGCCACAGCCTGCATCAGTTGTGGCTGCGAGAGCCCGAAGGTCGCGCCCACCATCGTGACCAGCACACTGACCAGAACCAGCGAGTACGTGCGGCGGACGAGAGTTGCTCTCTCTTCCCCGGTGCGAACCAGCGTTCCCGTCTGATACGAGACACCCATGTTTTTATGACTCCGAAAGGGATCGAACGTGCGAAATATATTACCCCGCTATTTTCGCTGCGATTCGGTCCAATAGTGGCGGAAGCTCCTTGATGTCGTTCAGGAAGTAGGATGGCTGGTAGGGTTCCAGCGCCGATCTCGTGAAGGGCCCCCACAATGCGGCAATCGTTATGACGCCTGCTGCGTTCCCCGACTTGATGTCGTGGGGTGAGTCGCCGAGGAAGACGGCTTCGTTGGCGCCGTATTCCAGCTTCTCGAGGGCGGCTTTCACCGGGTAGGGATCCGGCTTGTGGATGTGTACCGAGTCGTAGCCGATTGCGACTTCGATGTAATCGTCGGCGCCGATGAACTTCAGACCCCGATCCATCATCGTGTTGCCCTTGCTCGTCACGATGGCCATGGGATGACCACGCTGATAGAGCAGCGCGAGAGTATCGATGACGCCTTCGTATCTCGCCATCAGCCGGTCGTGATTCTCCTGCTGAAAGGCGCGATAGCGGTTGATCAGTCGCTCCCGATCTTCATCGGATTCGACGTAGGGCGTCAGCTGCTTGGGAAGGGGAGTGCCGATTCCCTCGATCCATTCCGCGTCGCTTGGCTGCCGCGCGCGCCCCTCGAAGGTGTGCCGCATGGACGCGAGCAGCAACGCGATCGAGTCCACAAGCGTCCCGTCGAGATCGAAAAGGACGGCGAAAGGGCGCGCGTCAGCCATGATGCCAAACTAACCGTGTCGGGCGGGGGGTTGGAGTGGCATTCACAGGACACTCCGTAGCTCGATCGTTGTAATGCCCCATGCCCGACGCGATATTAGAGGGACCATGGGCATCGCGGCGCGTACCAGCTTCAGCAAGCTTTTCGACGAGATCGGCACCGTAGATCAGGTCGGAATAGAGGAGCGCGCTGCAAAGTTCACGACCCGCAGCATCAAGAAGTCCTCGAAGCTGTGGGGGCTGAATACCGCGGTGTCGATGGTCGACCTCACGACCCTCGAGGGGAAGGACACGCCGGGCAAAGTTGCCTCGTTGTGTCAGAAGGCTCGCCGGCCAAGCTTCGACGAGTCTGTCCCGCCAGTGGCAGCCGTTTGCATCTATCCCTTCCTGGTCAAGTACGCCGCACGGTGGCTGGCCGACACCGCGATCAAGGTCGCGTCGGTGGCTACGGCATTTCCGTCCGGACAGAGTCCGCTGGCACTTCGCCTCGAGGAGGTTCGCACAGCTGTAGGCGACGGCGCGGACGAAATCGACATGGTCATCAACCGCGGACTTTTTCTCGCCGGCGAGTTCAACGCGGTACAGGACGAGATCAGCGCCGTCGTCGAAGTGTGCGGTGACGCCCAGCTCAAGGTCATTCTCGAAGTGAGCGAGCTGGATACCTACGACAACATTCGGGCGGCTTCGTTCCTCGCCATGCAGGCGATCCGTCCCGGTGACTTCATCAAGACCAGCACCGGCAAGGCGTCGGGCGCGGCGACGCTGGCGAATACGCAGGTGATGATCGAAGCGATTCGAGATTTCTATCTGGCGACGGGAACCGCAATTGGTATGAAGCCCGCGGGCGGAATCCGAACTGCCAAACAGGCCCTCCACTATCTCGTCGCTGTGAAAGAGACGCTCGGCGATGCGTGGCTCAATTCAACGCGGTATCGCTTCGGAGCGAGCTCGCTGCTGAACGATTTGCTGCGTCAGATTGAAAAAGAAAAGACGGGGGCGTACCAGGCGCCGTACTACTTCACTGAAGCCGCCGAGAGCTATTGATATGACATCCACGAGGGCGGTCACGAGAGCGACGGGGTCGAGCTCGATTCCGCAGCTGATATTCGGCGATCTGTGGGAGTACGATCCAGCGCCGGAGACAGCAGATCCGAAGCTCAAAGTCAGGTATGATCTGTTCGTCGGCGGAAAATTCGTCGCGCCGAAATCGGGCAAGTACTTCGACTCCATCAATCCGGCGACCGAAGAAACGCTGGCGCAGATCGCGCTGGCGAATCAGGCTGATGTCGATGCCGCATACCAGGCCGCTCAAAAGGCGTTCGGTGCGTGGAGCAGGCTGCCGGGTGCGGAACGCGGGAAATATCTCTATCGCATTGCCCGCCTGATTCAGGATCGCGCGCGGGAGTTCGCCGTCGCCGAAACGATGGACGGCGGAAAACCGATCAAGGAATCGCGGGACTTCGACGTGCCGATGGCGGCCGCGCACTTCTTCTATCATGCGGGGTGGGCGGACAAGCTCGAATACGCGGTCCCGGGCGTGACGATCGCGCCGCTTGGAGTCGTGGGTCAGGTGATCCCGTGGAATTTCCCTTTGCTCATGCTGGCGTGGAAGATTGCGCCGGCCCTGGCGATGGGAAACACAGTCGTTCTGAAGCCTGCGGAGACCACTTCGGTGACCGCACTCAAGTTCGCCGAGCTCCTTCAGGAAGCGGAATTGCCCGCTGGCGTGGTGAATATCGTTTGCGGGGCGGGAGAGACGGGTGCGGCTGTGGTCACGCATCCGATCGCGACGAAGATCGCGTTCACGGGCTCGACCGAAGTCGGCAAGATCATCATGCGTCAGCTCGCCGGAACCGACAAGAAGCTTACGCTGGAGCTGGGCGGAAAGGCGGCCAACATCGTTTTCGATGATTCGCCGGTGGACCAGGCGGTTGAAGGCGTGGTGAACGGGATCTTCTTCAACCAGGGCCACGTTTGCTGTGCGGGCAGCAGGCTGCTGGTGCAGGAGTCGATCGCTGATATGTTCGTCGCCAAGCTCAAGAACCGAATCGACGTTTTGAGGGTGGGGAATCCGCTCGACAAGAACACCGACGTAGGCGCGATCAACTCACGGGCTCAGCTCGATCGGATATGCGAGCTCGTCGATTCGGGCGTTGCAGCGGGCGCGGACATGTATCAGTCGGGCGTCTGTCAGATTCCGGCGCGGGGATACTACTTCAAGCCGACGGTGTTCACCGGCGTGACGCAGAGCCACCGCATCGCGCGCGAAGAAATTTTTGGACCCGTGTTGAGCGTACTCACTTTCCGCACGCTCGAAGAAGCGGTGGAGAAGGCGAACAACACCATGTACGGTTTGTCGGCCGGCGTCTGGACCGACAAGGGATCCCGCATTCTCAAGATGAGCACGCTCCTCAAGGCGGGCGTGGTGTGGGCGAACACCTTCAACAAGTTCGACCCATCGTCGCCGTTCGGCGGTTACAAGGAATCAGGCTTCGGACGCGAGGGCGGACGGCAGGGTCTGATGGATTATGGGAAGGTCGTCTAGCATGGCGCGGCTTCCGGTTACCAAGACTCCGAAGGTCTACGTCGGCGGGCAGTTCATTCGCTCGGAGAGTGGGCGAGTGTTTCCAGTGCGGGAGGCGGGAGGCGGGAGGCGGGAGCCGGGGCTGATCGGGAATATCCCGCAGTGCACGCGTAAAGACCTGCGTAACGCAGTGGAAGCGGCGGCGAAAGCGGGACCGGGGTGGGCGCAGCGCACGCCGTACAACCGCGGACAGATTCTGTATCGGCTCGCCGAGATGCTGGAGTCGAGAGCCGAGGAGATGGCTGAGGCGCTGATGGTTTCAGGCGCCGCGAGCAAAGGCAACGCCCGCAAAGAAGTCGCGGCCAGCGTGGATCGGCTGATCTACTACGCGGGCTGGGCGGACAAGTACGAGCAAGTGCTCGGCAACACCAATCCAGTTGCGGGACCCTTCTTCAATTTCACGGTGGCTGAGCCGATGGGAATCATTGGCATCGTAGCTGACGATTCCGCGCCGCTGTTGGGCCTGCTGAGTCAGATCGCGCCGGTCATCATCACTGGCAATACGTGTGTCTGTCTGGCCTCGCAGGAATTTCCGTATCCGGCAATCGTGCTGGGCGAGATGCTAGC
>DATBXT010000339.1:0-10998 GCA_036514115.1 Gemmatimonadaceae bacterium | reverse complement strand
TTCTCGAGTAGGCGCGTCCGGTAAGTGCTGAGGGTCTTCGCGCTCAGCCGCAGCTGGGCCGCGACATCCTTGACCATCATGCCGCTCCCCAGCGCCCGCAGCACCTCGAACTCGCGGTCGCTCAGGGCTTCATGCGGCGCGCGGCTTCGGCCACCGTCCACCATTCCCGCCAGCCGCTCCGCCATCGTCTCACTCACGAACTTGCCGCCGCGCGCTACCCGGCGGATCGCCAACACGAGCTGTTCAGGTGAATGATCCTTGGTCAGGTAGCCCGACGCGCCGGCCTGAAGTGAGCGCATCGCCCATTGATCCTCAGGGTGCGCGCTGATCACCAGCACCTTCACGCTCGGATGCTCGCGGCGCAGGTCCTTGAGGGTCTCGATGAAGGTCGGGCCGGGCATGCTTACGTCGAGCAGCACCACATCGACAGCCGCGCCTTTGAGCAGACGAAAAAGTTCGACAGCGCTCGACGCCTCGCCGGCAACTGATATCCCGCCGTCGTCGCTGACGATGCGGCGCAAACCTTCGCGCACGATCGGGTGATCGTCCGCAATGGCGACGCGGATCATCGCGGCACTCCGGGATAAAGTGGGACCCTCAGCGACACAGTCGTCCCGTGGTTCGGATAGCCCGAGATGGTGAACTCGCCGCCGCACGCGAGCGCCCGCTCGCGCATTCCTACCACGCCCAGTGACTTCGTTCCGTCGAGGCACTGTGGCGGCGCTCCGACGCCGTTGTCCGTAATCTCCAGCAGGAGCTCGTCCGGCTGTTGATCGAGGCGGATTGTCACGCGCGTCGCCTTGGCGTGGCGGGCGACATTGGTGAGCGACTCCTGGAGGATCCGGAACGCCGAGCTTCCGAGGTCCTCGGGTATGGCGGCGCCATCGCTGGAGATGGACATCTTCACGTCGATCCCCGTGCGCGTGCGGAACTCCTGGCCCTGCCACTCCAGCGCAGCCGCCAGGCCGAGCTGGTCGAGAACGCTCGGCCGGAGCGACGTGGCGATGCGACGCACGGAGTTCAGCGTCTGATCGATCCTCATGATGACGGAGGAGCAATGCTCGAGCATCGCGTGGCCTTTTGGCAGCCGGGTCTTCATCCAGGCGACGTCGAGCTTTAGCCCCGTAAGCGCCTGACCGAGCTCGTCGTGGATTTCTCTCGCGACTTCTGTTCGCTCTTCTTCACGCACTTTCTGAAGACGCGACGCCAGCGCGCGTAGCTGTTCGCGTGAGACCCGGATCTGCTCGGTGGCGGCATGCTTGTCGGTGACGTCGCGCTGGATGCCGAAGTGCCCGGCGATCCTTCCCGCCTCGTCGTAGATCACCATGTAATCGCCTTCAATCCGCATCGGGGTCCCATCGAGCCGACGCTCGTCGGTCTCAGTGTGCAGGTAGCCAAGGTCGAAGAACTCGCGCCAGCGGGCTTTCGCCGTCGGAACGTCGTGCGCGAAGAACTGCGCCGGTGTCATTCCCAGAAGCTCTTCGTGTGTAGCCGCGTTGAACTGGGTGAGGATTGCGGAATTGGTCTTTGTCATCCGCTGATGCTCGAAGACGTAGTCGAGCATCTCGTCCTTATCGACGCTGTCGTTCCATTCAACCGGCTCATCGAGCATCATGAAAAAAAAGCCGTCCAGAGATTGTGAGAAAAACAACTCCAGCAGACGTTCATTCTCGATGCCGCCTGGAATGGCCATGTTGCGTCGCCATTTATGGGAAAACGAAAGTTACGGCTCGGTAACTCTGATTACAAAGAGAGCCGGGTTCTGCGACCCGGCCCTCCTCGTAAGGGGTCAGAACGCCTTGTGAGGCTCCCCATAAATGAGATTGTCGAGCACTACGAGATCCACAGTGCCACCGTCAGTGATGTCATTGACACCGGCTGCCAGGGCGCCGGTTCCAAGCGTGATTCTCACTCTGGCGATAATCGGATTGTCAAACGTCACGCCGAGGAACGACAGGCCGCCCGCATCTGATCTCACCGGCGCTGCGAACTTGCCGATGCTGGAGCCATCCTGCGCGAACACTTCGATGATGGTCTTGTCGGCAACGTCCACATCGCTGAAAACGATTCCAAAGCCGCGTGTCGTCGCCGGTGTCGGCTGACCTGCAACCTGAAACAGCTGGTCGAGCTGGTTGCTGCCGACCGGAGCAAAAATCTTGTTGGCGCTGAAAAAGTTGAACTGCGCCGCGTAGCTCGCGTTCACTTCCGCGAAATCCGTGGAGTCGTTGCGGAATCCGGTGCCGCCGGTCGTAAAGATCGCGCCCGCCTTCACGTTGGTGTTGAAGAAGTTCGCCGGAAAATCATTCTTGTTGTCGAACTGGTTGGCGCCGGCGCCGTCCCATGTGATCTCTCTGCGTCCCGTCACCTGCTCACCAGCGGTGGTTCCGTTCGAGGGGCCGAGCAGGTTCCGGAACTCGTCCACCTTTGCCGCAATGTTGCCGGTAGCGGTAGTCACCGTTACCGCCGGCGGTACGACCGGAGGCGGGCTGGTGATCTTGTCGTCGCTACAGGCGGCAAGCGCGATCGTAGCCGCGAGTGCCGTGAGTCTCATGCCGTGCATTTTGCCTCTTGTGTATTCAGCGCCTTCAGGGCAGCGCACTCGCGCTCCCGTGAGCTCCGCGTCAGCCCTTGGCGCGCGAGCGCTTTCGGGACACGCGAACTCTACGAGAGCGCCGGCGACGGCGGGATCAGACGGACAGCGGGATGTGGATGTCTTTGGTGCGAGGCGCGGTGTAGGACGGGGGATTACACCGCGAGGTTGTCCCGCTACTGTCCGGTCTTCACCATGACGTCTATGACGCCGCTGCCCTTGGTGATGCCGTACTTCTGTTGGGCACTGATGGAGTCGTAATAACGCACTCCGGCGATCTGCGCGGGCACCAGCGATCGCAAAGAGTTGATATCGCCGTAGGGGCGTCCGTCGAGATACACGGACGCGAAGTCATCCGCGTTCTGTCCACCTATCGACGACGCGCCGCGCGCCCGCAGAAAATGCGGGCGCAGCTTCTCGATCGCATCGTACAGGCTGGAGGAAGGCAGCGACAGCAGCTCGGCGTCCGTGATGTAGTTCCGATCCTGCGCCGGCAGACCGGAGGACGAGCCCCCGGCCGACGCACAGGCAACGACTGCGACCAGCGCGAACGGATACAGTCCTTTCATCAGACGCCTCCTAAGCAGGTAGGCCTACGACGCCAGCTTCTTTGTCTGCCACGCCGTCAGCAGCCAGTGGCCGTCGCGGCGGATATACACCTCGGTGAACCTGATCGCATAGCTGTTCAGTCCAGCGGAATTGCGGACGCGCATCTCGGAGCGTCCCGTCGCCAGCGCCAGGCCGTCATAGACGCGCACCTTCACTGCCGTCGGCGTGATCGACTCGTACACGAGCTGCTGCTTCTTGATCGTGTTCATGAACTGCTGACGCGTCTGAACTACTCCGCCGCTGTGATAAGTGAGGCCATCATCGAGCAGGGTGTCCAGCGAAGCGACATTCTGGGTCATCATTGCCTCGAACCGCTCGTGCTCCGCGAGGCGGACCTCGCTCTCGGCGGTGATGCGCGCGACGGCGCGCCTCGATGGTCGCGCGCACGCGCAGATGACCAACAGCAGCAGCGCCAGGTGCGATGCCGGCGGCAACCGCCGGCGACTACCGGGTGAGGACTTCAATCGCCCCCGATCCGTATTCCATCCCGAACTTCGTCACCGCTTCCGGCCCGCTGAAGTAACGGATCACATGGATCTGGTTCGCGACGATGCTTTTCAGCGCGTTGAGATCACCGTAGCGCTGCCCGTCGACGAACACCGTCGCGTGCTCATCACCCTGAGCATTGATGCTGGTGCGGCCGCGCGTCTTGAGGAACAGCGGTCTGAGTCTGGCGACGGCGTCGTAGGCGTTCGACTCCATCGACGCGGCGATTTCCTCCTGGGTGATCACGTTCGACTCGCGGTGGACCGCGCCGGTATTCGAGCCGGCGCCGCTTGAATTCGTACTGGCGCAGGCGGTCAGGGCCGCGACGGCGACTGCGCATGAGATTCTCTTGAGCATTTTCGTCCTCCGCTTTGCCGATCTATGAACGAGACACCTTAGCGTGTCACCGAGCCTTTGGTCCGCACGTCGATCACGCCGCCTGTTCCGGCGTTGATGCCGAAGCGCGCGCCCGCCTGGGTCACATCGAAGTACGTGATGTCGGCGACGTGGAATGCCTGGATGTTCTTGAGCGTGTTCAGGTCGCCGTACTGCTGACCGTCCAGATAAACCCTTGCGTACTCCATTCCCGCCGCGCCCTGACCCGCGACTCCGTGCGGTGCGAGCCAGTTTGCCCGCAGGCGTGCAATTGCGGTAAAGGCGTCGCCCGCATCCGCCCTGGCGGCTTCGATCTCCTCATGAGCAAGGAAGTTTGTTTTGCGGGTGCTATTGGTGAGGGGTTTCGAAGAGTCGTCTGGCGGGTTTGGGCTCGAGGCACAACCGAGAGCCGCAATTGCGGCCACCAGATACAAATGCTTGTTCGACATTAGCGACCTCCGAGTTTAGCCAGCGCTGACCTGATCAATTCTGCTGCGGATTTACCGCCGCCGCCAGCGTCAAGTGCAGCCCGGACACCACGTTCGGCGTCCCCGCTTGAATACCCAAGGGAAACCAGGGCGCGCATCGCGTCGTCGGCTGCCGCGCTCGCCGGGGCGGCAGATGTCCCGCTAGTCTCGCCAAGTCCATCGAGCTTGTCTCCAAGATCCAGGATCAGTCGCTCCGCCTTCTTCCTGCCTACCCGCGGCACACTCTGGAGAGTCGGGATGTCCTTCTCCCTGATCGCCCTGATGAGGCGCGTCGCCGAAAGCGCGGACAACATTCCGATCGCCAGCGATGGCCCGATACCGTTGGCGGTGAGCAGCTTCTCGAACAACCGCTTCTCGAACACACTGCTGAACCCGAACAGCTGCCAGGAATCTTCTTTCACGACCAGAGAAGTGTGCAGCGACACGTTCTCGCCGACACGCGGCAGCGATTCGAAGACTCCGAGCGGAATCGCGAGCTCATAGGCGACACCGCCGCTGGTCATTACCTCGAGCGCGTCCAGATCCTTCGCGACGAGCTTTCCCTCGACGCGCGCGATCACGGCAATGTCCTCAGTCGAATTGGCTCAATTTTCGGCAGGTTCGGCATCAACGCGTAGGCGAGCGCCGCCGCAACGCCGTCGGATGCATCGCTCGGCTGGGGCGCGGATTTCAGCCGGAGCAGGCGTGTCACCATGAACTGGATCTGCAGCTTGGTCGCAGCGCCGGTACCAGCCACCGCTTTCTTGATCTCGGACGGCGGATACTCGTGTATCTCCAGCCCGGCCTGCGCACCGGCGAGAAGGATCACGCCTCGCGCATGGCCGAGCACCACCGTCGTGCGAACGTTGCGCGCGTAGAAGATGTCTTCGATCGAAAGCACCGACGGCTGGTGACGACGAATGAGCTCCAGTACTCCGTCGTGGATCTCGGCCAGGCGCCGCGGCAGATCGTCACGTGGCCGCGTACGAATCACTCCGCACTCGACGAGCGTCAGCGGATTGCGGCCTTCCTTTCGAACTACTCCGTAGCCAGTGACGGCCGTGCCGGGGTCGATGCCAAGCACCGTGATTGGCTCGGCATCACGCACCGGACATCTGCTCGACGTCCATGTCGAAATTCGCCGAGACTTTCTGGACATCGTCGAGCTCTTCGAGCTCCTCGAGAAGCTTCACCAGCGACTCGGCGTTCTTACCCTCGACGTGCACCGTGGATTTCGGGATGAACGTTACCTCGGACTCCACGATCTCGATGCCGGCTTTCCTGATCGCGTCCTCGACGACGTGGAGAGCGTGGGGGTCGGTGGTGACGACGAACTGGTCGCCTTCCGCCTTGAAGTCCTCGGCGCCGCTATCGAGCGCAACCTCGAGGACTTTGTCTTCTTCATAGCCGGCGCCGTCGATGTAGATCTGGCCTTTGCGGTCGAAGAGATAGGACACCGAATTCGTCGCTCCGAGATTACCGCCGAGGCGGGTGAGCTTGTGGCGGATCTCGGCTACGGTGCGCGTCGTGTTGTCACTCAATGCGGATATCAGGATGGCGACGCCGCCGGGGCCGTATCCCTCGTACTGGACTTCGGTATAGTGAACTCCCTCGAGCTCCCCGGTTCCTTTCTTGATGGCGCGCTCGATGTTTTCCTTGGGCATCGACTTCGCTTTCGCGGTGTCGATTGCGGTGCGCAACCGTGGATTGCCGCCAGGATCGCCGCCGCCAATCTTGGCGGCCATGGTGATCTCACGAATCAGCTTCGTGAACTGCGCGCCCCGCTTCGCATCGGTCGCGGCTTTGTAATGCTTGATCTGTTTCCACTTACTGTGACCAGCCATGTCAGTTTCTTCCGTTGGAGAACTCTTTCCCGACCAGCAGCGTTTAGTGCGGGGCAGCCCCTGGGGCAACGAGCGGCGTCGATGCGAGCTCGTGGATCAACGCGTTCAATTCCAGCCTCGACGCCTCATCTAACTGCGCGAACGCTGCTTTGACAAGGTCCTCCAGGGCGAGCGCGCAACGCGCGCGATCGTGACCTGAGAGGCCTGCGAAAATAGTGAGCGCCGTTGATCGAATTCCGCTCGGAACGGCGAGAGACGACAGCCACTGTTTCGTGTTTTCTGTTCGCTCGACGGTGACCTCGCTCGATAACTCGTACGGCGGCAGAATTGCGGCGCACAGGCGGCCGAGCTGGAGGCACGCAATCAGTGTCTCGCGATCTCCGCCCAACGCAGCACGTCCGGCCGCTGCGGTGAGGGAGCGGAATCGAAAAACCGGTGTTACAAGTGCGAACCTGGGGAGCTGACCGAGCACACTCCGAATCTAGGCACGGACTACGCCTGCGGCTACATTCCGAATCATGGCCGCTCCGGTCCTTAACCCCCCGAAAACCATACTCTGGGTGGACGATGAAGGTGAGCTTCTCGAGCCTCACCGCATCTTCCTCCGGTCCAAAGGTTATACCGTAGAGTGGGCGTCCAACGCTGACGACGCCATCGAGCTCCTGAGGCGGCGTCCGTTCGACATTTTGCTCCTCGACGAGCAGATGCCCGGCAAGCGCGGACTCGAGGTCTTTCGTGATGTTCGCGAGCTGGCGCCGACGCTGCCGGTGGTGATGGTGACCAAGAGCGAGGAAGATTCCACGCTCAAGGAAGCCATCGGCGCGAATGTGCGCGACTATCTGGTGAAGCCGATCAACCCGCGTCAGGTGCTGACGGTCGTCACCAGAATTCTGGAAGGGCCGCGCATCAGACAGCAGGCGATCGCGCGCAGCTTTGTCGAGCGCTTCCGCGCCATCGAGCTCGAGCGCGATCGCAATCTGGATTGGCGCGGCTGGATCGATCGTTACGACGAGCTGATGCGCTGGGACGTAGACCTGGCAGCTGCCGGCGAGATGGGTCTGTACGAGTCGCTCAAAGGTCTGTATCCCGACATGCACCGCGAGTTCGCTGCCTACATCAAGACGAACTACCCCGAGTGGCTGAAGGATCTGAACGGAAACCGGCCTCCGCTGTCGATCGACATCGTCAGCGAGTTCGTGCTGCCCATTCTCGAGCGCGACAAGGCTGCCGTTTTCATCGTCGTCGACTGCCTGCGACTCGATCAGTGGCGCGCGCTGGAGCCTTTGCTCGCCCCGTACTTCGACGTCGAGACCACCCATTACTTCGCGGTGCTGCCAACCGCGACGCCGTACTCGCGCAATGCGTTGTTCAGCGGACTCTTTCCTGGGGAGATCGCGGCGCGGCTTCCCGATTGGTGGGGCAACGCGGATCGCGAAGACGAGTCCCTCAACGCCCACGAGCGCGAGCTGCTGGAGAATCATCTCGAGGAGCTATGCGGCAAGACGCCGGTTCGCTACCAGAAGATTTCGACCGCTGCCAATTCCGACGAGCTCGAGCGTCACCTGGGAACTGCGATCGGACCCGAGGGCGTAAGCGCGTTCGTCTTCAACTTCGTGGATCTTCTGACCCACGGCCGCAGCGAGTCCCAGATACTATATGAAGTGGCGCGCGACGAGATCGCCCTCCGCCAGATCACCCGGCAATGGTTCCAGCGTTCGGCGTTGTTCAGCGTCCTCAAGGAAGCATCGCGGCGCAAAATCTCGGTGCTGCTGACGACAGATCACGGATCCATCCACTGCAACACGCCGGCGACGGTGTACGCCAAGCGCGACGCCAGCGCCAACCTCCGCTACAAATTCGGTGAGGACCTCCGCGCCGAACGTCCGGACCAGGCGCTGTTGTTCTCCAATGAGGACATGCTGAGGCTGCCGCGGCGGGGCGCTGGTGGCAACACTCTTCTCGCCACCAACGATTGCTTCTTCGTGTATCCGACCAAGCTGCGTGAGTATCAGAGCCGTTATCGCGGATCGTTCCTCCACGGTGGTGTCACACCTGAGGAAGTGATCCTGCCTCTGGCGCTGCTGACTCCGCGCCGGTAGTGCGGGGAGCGGGATGCGGGATGCGGGATGCGGGAAGCGATTACCGACGCGCCATTGGTAGTCCGTAGCCCGTAGCTACTACCGCATCCCCCATCCCGCATCCCGCATCCCCCTTTCAATGACGCCAGTCTATAAGCGCCTCCTTCCCTTCCTGCGTCCGCACGCGTGGCGGATGGCGATCACCATCGTTTCCAATCTCGTGGCGGCGTTGCTCGATGGGTTCGCCATCGCGCTGCTGATTCCTTTTCTCAACATCCTGTTCCACCAGCCGAATACATCGCTCAAATCCGGCTGGGTCGCGAAGCTGCTCAATTCGACAGTCGGCGGTCAGATAATCCCCGGCGACGAGATGCGCTCCCTGCGCAACGTCATCATCCTCGTTCTCACCGCGGTGATGTTGAAGAACTTCCTGGTGTGGATCGCCGGTCAGTTTGGCGCCACACTCCAGGAATACGTCACGCGCGATCTGCGCAACGCCGTCTACCGGCATCTCGCTCATCTGCCGCTCGGCTACTTCACCCAGATGAAGGCGGGCCAGATTCTGTCGCGGGTGATCAACGACACCTTCGAGACGCGGCTTATTCTCACCCAGATCGTCACCCAGTCGCTCCAGAGTGCATCGCTGGTGATCGTGTACATCGCGATTCTCTTCAGCATCTCGTGGAAGCTGTCGCTCATCGCGCTCGTGATCCTGCCGCTTCTCAGCCTTTCGCTGCAGCCGATGCTGAAGAAGCTGCGCCGCGGAAATCTCAGGCGCGGAAATATTCACGGCGAGATGACCAGCGTCCTTCAGGAGACGATCAGTGGAATTCGTCTGGTGAAAGCGAGCGGTGCTGAAAGCTACGAGGAAGCGCGCTTCGCCGAGGGGAGCAACAAGTACGCGCGCAGCAGCCTCAAGCTGACGCGTCTGGCGTTGCTAGCGCCTCCCGTCACCGAGATCATTGGAACGCTGATAGCTGTACTGGTTCTCTGGGTTGGCGCGTGGCAGGTCCTGAGCAGTGGCACGATGACGGGCGCGACGCTGCTCGCGTTTTTGACGCTGGTGCTGCGACTTCTCCAGCCGCTGAAGCAGCTCTCGCAGATGCGCACCACCGCCCAGTCCTCACTCGCATCGGCGGAGCGTCTGTTCGAGATCCTCGACTCGCCAGCGGAATTCCAGCGCGACGGGGGAACCAGGGACCAGGCGAGCTTCAACCGCGAGCTGAGGTTCGAGAGCGTCACCTTCTCGTATGGCGATGTGCCGGTGCTCACCAACATCGATCTGGTGGCGCGAAAGGGCGAGGTAGTCGCGCTGGTAGGCCCGAGTGGCGCCGGAAAGAGCACCCTGGTGGATCTCATTCCGCGGTTCTACGAGCCAACCTCCGGACGCATCACCATCGATGGCGTCGATACCAAGGAGATCAAGCTGCCCGTCCTTCGCGGCCTCACTGGTATCGTCAGCCAGGAAACTGTTCTCTTCCATGACACCGTCCGCAACAACATCGCTTACGGTGCGCCGGGAAAGTACACGCAGCAACAGATCGAGGAAGCCGCCAGGGCCGCCAACGCCCACAGTTTCATCACCGAGCTCCCGCGTGGTTACGATACATTGCTCGGCGAGCGCGGCACCCGTTTATCGGGCGGGCAACGCCAGCGACTCGCGATTGCACGGGCCTTGCTGAGTGATCCACCGATTCTCATTCTCGATGAAGCGACTTCGGCGCTCGATACTGAATCAGAGCGTCTGGTCCAGGAAGCCGTAGATCGATTGCTGCGGGGAAGGACGGTGTTCGTGATCGCGCACAGATTGTCGACGATCACCCACGCCGACCAGATCGTTTTCCTCGATCGTGGTGAAATTGTGGAGCGCGGGAGTCACGCCGACCTGCTGGCGAAGCGTGGCGCATACTCGCGTCTCTACACTTTGCAGTTCGGGAGCAGCGCCGCCGACAACGGGGACGCGCAAGAGCAGGGAAGCACGAAGATCAACAAATTGGCGTCTTCAGCCGGGTAAACGCACTTTGCACGTTTTATTTCTTCATATCGCTCGTGAATGGTCAGGGACCGCCCGTCTGTTCGCGAGAGCGGGCCGCGGCATCTCCGAGCGCGGAGCCAAAGTCACGCTGCTCGTGTCGCCGGACAGCAACGTGCATCTCGCGGTGTCGCCGCGTCGTGATCCCGGCCAGCCGCGTCATACTCCAATTCCGGAGCCGTTCGAGATCATTCCGTTCGGCACCGACGGCTGGTTCTTCACCGCCGCGCGTCGTCTGCGACGGATTTTTCGGCGCTGGGACGCGGATACGATCTTCGTCAGCACCGATCGCGAGCATCTGATCGCCGCCACCGCCTGCTGGCTGAGTCGAAACGGAACGGTGGTCAGGTGGACGCCGGCGGGGAAGAGACTCGAGTTGGGAGCTTCGGGTCGCTGGGCGGCGCGTATGGCGCGTACAGCATATCTGTTCGCGAGCGAAACAGATCGCCGTTCCTCGAGCGTTCCCAAGAATGCCATCGATGTTTCGGTTGCGGAAATCGGCGTCGATGTCGCCACC
>DATBXT010000338.1:0-2571 GCA_036514115.1 Gemmatimonadaceae bacterium | reverse complement strand
TCTCACCAGCGAGGCCAACGTGTTCTCGAGAGCCGCGCGACTGGCGGGATCCTTGGCCAGCTTCCACGGCGCCTGACGGTCGACGTACTCGTTGGCGCGAGAAATCGTCTGCCAGACCGACTTCAGCGCCTCATGGAGAAGGAACCCACGGCCTCCGAAGCACTCATGGTAGGTCGCGAGATCGGCGGTGTCAGCGGTATCGATCTCGTTGGGCTCGCCGCGTGGAACCACTCCATCGCAGTAGCGCTCCACCATCGAGATTGTGCGGCTCGCCAGATTGCCGAGCGCGTTCGCCAGGTCGGCATTGTAGCGCTCCTCGAATCTCTCCCAGGAAAAGTTCCCGTCACCGTCGAATGGGACTTCGCGCAGCAGGAAATAGCGAAAGGCGTCGGGCCCGTAACGGTCGATCGCCTCACGCAAATTGAGGTTGCCACCCGCTGACTTGCTGACGCGAGACCCACCTACGAGCACGAAACCGTGTACCCAAATGCGCTTGGGCAAGGCGATTCCGGCTGCCATCAGCATCGCCGGCCAGATCACAGCGTGAAAGCGGGTGATGTCCTTGCCGATAAGGTGCAGGTCGGCCGGCCAGAGCTGCTCGTAATCGGGGTTTGGGAAACCAGTCGCGGTCAGATAGTTCGGCAGCGCATCGAACCAGACATACATCGTCTGCTCCTCCCCGGCGCTGGTCTTTCGCGGGAATGGAACTCCCCAGGAAAAACGGCTTCTGCTGGCCGAGATGTCCTCGAGACCCGAGCCCAATAACGACAGGATCTCGTTCCGGCGCGATTTCGGCTGCAGGAATTCGTCGCTCGACACCAGCTTTCGAATACGATCGGTGTAAGCGCTCAACCTGAAGAACCAGTTCTTCTCCTCCACCCATTCCAGCACTCGCGTCGGGTGCAGGATGCATTTTCCATCGACGATCTCGTCATCCTGCTTGAACGCCTCGCAGCCGACGCAATACCAGCCTTCGTAAGCCTTCTCGTAGAAGTCGTCGGGAGAGTTCTCGAAGATCTGCTCGATGAGGCGCTTCACGCCCGCTTTATGTGCGGGATCGGTCGTTCGAATGAACTGGTCATAAGAGATGCCGACTTTACTCCAGATCTCTCGCGTGCTCTCGGCGACGGCGTCGACCAGCTCCTGGGGCGAGACTTTTCGCTCGGCCGCTGTCTGCGCGACTTTCTGACCGTGCTCATCCATTCCGATCAGGAAATGGACGTCGTCTCCCTTCAGCCGATGATAACGCGCAATCGCGTCGGCACCGATCTTCTCGAAGGCGTGGCCCTGGTGGGGATCGGCGGTGGCGTAATCGATCGCAGTGGTCAGGTAGTACTTGGCCAATTACTGACCGCCTGCGGAATTCGGATCCTCGCCACCGCGACCGCGACGTCCACCGCGTCTGCCGCGGCGCCGCTTGCCGGAGCTGCCTCCTTCTCGACCGTCCGTCCCGGGAGCTATATCGGCGGACGCGGGGCGCGCAGTGGGAGCATTGCTCGTGGGCGGAACGAAAACCGGATGCTCGGCGGTGTACATCAACTCCGGCGAAATCTCCTCCGGGCTGATGCTTTCCGCCGCTTCCTCCTCGTCGCCGTTGGTGACGAGAACTTCTCCGCCGGTGAGCTGCTCCGTCTCGAGCTTGAACTCGTGAAGGGTGAGCGATCGCAGCTCACCCTCAACGCCGCGGAGCGAGATGCGCTCGCGGAAAATATCTACCGCCAGAACTTTCTCTTCTCCAAGCCTGGTTACAACTATTTTGCCTTCTTTCGGGAACCGCTTGCGGCTCTGCACGTAGAACTCGTGCTCATAGCGCAGACAGCACATAAGCCGCCCGCAGGCACCCGAGATCTGCGACGGGTTGAGAGATAGCCGCTGATCTTTGGCGACGCCGAGGTTCACCGGTCTCAGCTCAGGGAGCCACGAAGATGAGCAGTATTGCCGGCCGCATCGACCAATCCCGTCGAGGCGCTTTGCTTCGTCCCGCACGCCGATCTGCTTCAGCTCGATGCGGGTGCGAAAAAGGGATGCGAGATCGCGTACCAGATTGCGAAAGTCGACTCTCTTATCGGCGGTGAAGTAAAGCGTGAGCTTCTTGCGATCCCACTGCCACTCGGCGTCGGAAAGCTTCATCCCGAGTCCGTTGGCGCGTACGCGCTCCATGGCTTTGCGACGGGCCTCTTCGTTCAGGCGGGTGAGATCGTTGGACTGACCGCGATCCTTGTCACTGGCAAGCCGCAGGGCCTTGCGCTCGGGAAGGGAGTTACCGCAGCCGTGGGAGCAGCCGCCGTTGCGCTTCTGCGCGAGATCGCCGAGCGAATGGATATAACCGAGATCCTCACCGCGCTCGACGTCCACGATCACCGCCGCGTTAATCGGTGGTGGATCGGGGTAATCCCAGAGAAAAAATTCCTTACGGTTGCCCTTGAAGGCGACTTCGACGAGATGCGCCACGCCTTACTCCGACCATGCGCCGAGACGCAGGAATTTCTGGCGACGACGTCGCACCAGCTTTTCCGGTCGCATTTTACGCAGCTCTTCGAGGTGCTTGCACAGCACGGTCTGGAGTGACTT
>DATBXT010000337.1:0-4083 GCA_036514115.1 Gemmatimonadaceae bacterium | reverse complement strand
TCGCGGATCTGCAGACGGCAATGTCTTCGGGTCGGATGACAGCGCGGTCGATTACCCAGCTGTATCTGAACCGCATCGGTGAGCTCGATCGAAAGGGGCCGACGCTGCGTCACGTCATCGAGGTCAATCCCGACGCGCTGTCGATCGCCGACACACTCGACCGTGAACGGAAGGCGGGCCGAGTGCGCGGACCTCTTCACGGGGTGCCGATTCTGATCAAGGATAACATCGACACGGCCGATAAGATGATGACCACCGCCGGCTCGCTCGCGCTGGAAGGGTCAATCCCACCGCGCGACGCATTCATTGCGGCGAAGCTGCGCGCGGCCGGCGCGATCATACTCGGCAAGACCAACCTGAGTGAGTGGGCAAATTTTCGCTCGACCCACTCTACCAGTGGCTGGAGCGGACGGGGTGGACAGGCGAAGAATCCCTACGTGCTCGACAGGAATCCGTGCGGCTCCAGCTCCGGATCTGGTGGCGCCGTCGCCGCCAATCTTTGCGCCGCGGCAATCGGCACCGAGACCGATGGCTCGATCGTATGTCCGTCGTCAGCCAACGGGATCGTCGGCATCAAGCCAACGCTCGGACTCCTGAGCAGGTCGGGCATCATTCCGATCGCCCACAGTCAGGATACCGCCGGGCCCATGGCGCGCACGATGAGAGACGCCGCGATTTTGCTCGGCGCGCTCGCCGGACCCGATCAAAACGATCCAGCGACGATGACCGCCAGCTCACGCGGCCAGATCACCGACTACACGAAATACCTCGACGCCAACGGCTTGCGCGGGGCGAGGATCGGTGTTGCGCGCAGCAAGTTCTTCGGCTACAGCGATGTAGTCGACAAGACGATAAACGATGCGCTCGCAACCATGAAATCCGCGGGGGCGGTAATCGTCGATCCGGCTAATCTCGCGACTGCCGGGAAGTTCGATGACAGCGAGTTCGACGTTCTGCTTTACGAATTCAAGGCGGATCTCAACAAGTATCTGGCGGGACTCGGCCCGAACGCACCCGTGCGTACTCTGAAGGACATCATCGCCTTCAACGACGCGCACAAGGACCAGGAGATGCCCTGGTTCGGCCAGGAGATAATGATCCAGGCGCAGGCGAAGGGGCCGTTGACCGAAAAGAAGTACCGTGACGAGCTGGCGAAGGATCTGCGGATGTCACGCACCGAAGGCATCGACGCGACGATGAACAAGTACAAGCTCGATGCGATCGTTGCGCCAACCGGCGGACCGGCATGGCCGACTGACCTGCTGAACGGCGATCACTTTACGGGAGGCAGCTCTACTCCGGCCGCGGTTGCGGGCTACCCGAACATCAATGTGCCGGCGGGATTCTCACACAATCTTCCGATCGGCATTTCGTTTTTCGGGCGCGCGTACAGCGAGCCGGTGCTGATCAGGATCGCGTACGCTTATGAGCAAGCGACGAAGCACCGACGCGCGCCACAGTTTATTCCCACGTTGGGAGATTCCCAGAGCTGAAGTCTACCTCGTCGCCGCCTGAACGATGCTGGCCGTCAACAGCTTTCCGGCCTTGCTGAGAGTGTACTGCACGATCGCGTTCGTTGCCGCATCGCGCGCGCGCTTCACGAGATTCCCCGCTGCGTCCGTCGCCTGACTGAGCACCGGTAGCTGGGTGATGTTTCCGACGACTTTTTCGGCGGCGTTCTGGCCTGCGGCGGCGACTGCCTTCTCGAGGATGTTGCCGGTACCGGTATCGATCAGGCGCTGCACTCCGTTCACCGTGCCGAGCAGCAGACGATTCACCAGGCCACCGACGGCTCCGACGGTGTTCTGCAGAGTGCTGCCGAGCTGCTGCACGATCTCCGGGTGATTGTCGACGAAGGTCAGAGTGTTGTCGACGATGTAGACCACATCATCGAGATCGACGAGGAGTAGCGCCTGGGCGCGGACGCCCTGAATGGTCAGATCCACATTGCCGATCAGAACATCGGCGCCCGCATCGACACGGACGAGATTGGCCACGCGCGCATTCAGATTCAGCTTCGCCGTGAGACTGTCCACTTTCAGAAAGATGCGATTGACGCAGAGATTCGGGATGTCCAGCACGACATCGTATTCGGGATATTCGTGCGAGCGACCAGTTCCACCGGTGATCGGAGTCGTTCCCGCGGGCGCTCCTCCTGCGGCTCTTTGTCTTGCCAGGCTGTCGGCGCGCAAAGTCCTGTTGAATGCGCGAGCGGAATCAGTGGGAAGACATTGCCACGGCTGTCCCGAGCTCGACACGCGTGAAGGTGTTCGAACCTGCGCGCCGCTGAGTGCTGGGACGAGCGCGGCGATGGACATCGCCGACGTAAGGAGATGCTGCGAACGGGTACGCATGCTTGAATCCTCGAATATGAAGCGACGATGATTCGCCACATCACGGCAGACAGCCGGTAAGAGCGGTTCCGCAGTGCGGGAAATGCAAAAAGCTCGCCCTTCGCGTGAAAGGCATAAAAGTTGAACTTCCATCTTTCCGATTTCTTCGGAAAAGTGATGGGTCCACTATCCAGAACGTGCGCCGTGTTCGTGTGCGGGGCGTTGTGCCTTTGCATTCGTCCCGCTGTGGGGTTCGCGCAGAACACCGCCGGTGACGGTACGACGTGTGCCGCGCTCCTCGCAAATGACAACAGCGTCGGGACGCATATCGGATTCGGCGCCGCCGACTCATCAGGCCGAGACACCACCACGCGATCCCGCGCCGAGAGCGCCTCGTTCGGTATTGGAGGGGCGAGCACCGGCCCTGCCGACATAATGCTGCTGGTCGGAGTGCACGCCGACGAAGTCCGCTTCGCCTCGCAGCCGCACGTCCGGGTGCGTTTGTGCTGGGGCGGTGACACGGTGAGAGTGGTACAGCGGGACAATCTTCCGTCGCCCGTCGTTGCCGGCACTACCTATAGAAATGTCTATATCGCCGTCGAACTGATCGGCCGAGTCAACGCCGAGTGCCTCGCGAACCAGCTCGGAGTCGGGCCGTCGCAGGGTGGCGCACGGCAGACGAGCGCGCCGCGTCAGGTCACTGTTGCTGCGACGTCAGTCGGAGATTGCGCGTTCCTTGGAGGCGCGGCCGGCACTGGCGCACAAAATCCCAGACCGCCGAATCGATGACGAGTCGCGTAACTCTCGCATTGGTAGCGATCGCGGTTGGAGCTTCGAGGCTCGGTGCGCAAACACCAACGCAACCGCCCCGACCAACGCCCATTCGAACGCTCGCGCCGATGACGACCGATTCGACGAACGGTACGATGGCGGGATGTCCGGGCGGGAACGGCATTCACATCACCACGTCTTCCGGAACCGCCGCCGATAGCAGCAATGGCGTGAACCAGGTGATCGGCCTCGGACAATCCGTGGATACGACTCTCGTCTTCGACATCTCACGTAAAACCTGGACGCGCACCAATCTTGCGGCTGCGATCAGTGTCGGACTCGCGGACGAGTCGCGTGGCAGATACGCGGTCTGCGCGGGAGTCAGTGCCCTGCTGCCGAATGTGAATCTCACGGTGCAGGGAGCAAGAGGGCGGGTTCACTTCGTGGCATCGCTCAAGGATTTCAACGACGCAGTTCGGTTAGGTCCGGGGCGATGAGCCCTCAACTCAGGAGATTGTGACGATGCGTGCTGGAGCTCTGCTTGCCGGACTCGCCCTTTGTGCCGCTGCCGCGGTGCCGGCGCTCGCGCAACAACCGACGGGTCAACGCGCCTACGCCAGCACCACGTCGCTGACGCCTAACCGCGATGTGATTCTCGAGATACCGGAGCTGTCGGTTGATTCGATCGGCCTGACGGTCTCCGATGTCAGAGCACACGTCGCGCTCGATGCCAACGCCATGAACCTCGTCCAGCTCACCGCCGGCGTCGATGTCGGAATCAAGAAAGTTCAGCTCGGCATCGTAGGCGTCATGGCCGAAGCGTATCTCTACATCGATCTCGACAACGTCGCCAAGATCGTCAACCGCGTGGTGCAGACGCTCGATCGCAATCCGCAGATTCTGATTCAGGTGCTGAAGACGGTTGACACGGCGGTTACATCAATCACCGGACAGCCACCGGCCCAGAATCCGCGCTAGC
>DATBXT010000336.1:0-4530 GCA_036514115.1 Gemmatimonadaceae bacterium | reverse complement strand
AACGCAAGGACGAGGCGATTATGGCTGTTCATGGGGTCATCTCTGGTTGCGTCGTCGACCACGACGACGGCGATGCCTAACGTAAGCCGCGGATGAAGCTGGCGCCACGAACCGCATGCCTGCAAGATTTGCGATCGAGGATTTCATGATTCACAAGCCGATTTTGTTTCTCCTACTTGCGACCAGCCTCGCGCCAGCGGCGTTGGCGCAGGGTTATCCGTTCAGCCAGCGCGGAAGCGTCACCCAGTCGGTGGCGTACACCCAGATCTCGATCGCGTACGGCCGGCCAGTAGCGCGCGGACGCGCTCTCTTCGGTGCGCTCGTCCCCTGGGACACCGTGTGGCACCCGGGCGCCGACTCGGCGACCCGCATGCACATAAATCACGATATCGTGGTAGAGGGCAAGACACTGCGCGCAGGTGAGTATTCCTTGTGGCTGATTCCCCGCCAGGGCGCGCCGTGGACGCTCATCTTCAGCAGTGCGGCGCATACCTTCCACAAACCTTACCCGGGCGAGCGGTTCGAGGTGCTCCGCGTGGAGCTGTCACCAGAACAGGTTTCTCCGGTTGAATCGCTGACGATTTCTTTTCCGCGAGTGATCCGCGACGAGGCAGACCTGCGCATTCATTGGGGCGGCACCGCAATCACCGCGCACATCAAGGCGCCGTATCAGCCGCACTCGTGAGAGCGCGGTGCGGTCATCGTCCGGGAGTTACTTGGTCAGCTCCGCGGTGGCGACGACGTCATCCTGCTCGAGGAGCGTCGTCGCGAACTTGACCACCCGCCGCGATTTCTTGTCGATCCAGTAGGCCGCGGTCTGGCCCGGGCCGCCGGTGGCCGAAGTGGTCAGAACCTTCCAGGTATTGAATCTGCCGGCGGGCACGGTGACGATCTCGCTGCCGAGGACGCGAAGCTGGATTTCACTCACGTCCTGGGTCTGAGGATCAAAATTCTGGAATGCCGCGTTGTAGCCGCGACCGAGAGGTAGCGCGGCGATGGCATCCTGTGCGGCCGGACCATCGGCGAACAGTGCGCCGTGCATGTCTATGTAGATCGGTCGCGTTTGTCCACGGGCCGTGATGGTGCCGCTGGCCATGTTACCGATGAATCGCATCTCCAGCGACAGTGTAGGGTCCCGCATCACTCGTCGCAGTGGGACGAGCGTCTTCCTGTCGAGGAAAGTGGAATCGATGGCAACGTAGTTGGACATGGTCGTCACCTCGGTTATTACCCACGTGCCTTTCACCAGCTTGACGGTGCGCGCCAGGTCGAGAGGAACCTGCCGGCCGTCGATCTCCAGACGCGCTTTGTAAATGCTCGTTCCCGGTGTCGGCGCGGCCACAGGCTTGGGCGGCGCGAGTGTCTGCGCCGAGACGTCGATGAAAGCACCGGCGAACGCGACTGAGATCGATGCGATCGCAACCGCGATTCTGCACAGTGAATCGCGAAAGTTCACCATTGTACGCGGATACAGATTACGGCGTCGTCGGCTTCGCGCGCGGGAGCGTTCGGCGAGGCAGTCTGATTACGCTGTCATAACCGATGATCGAATCCGGCTTCCGGGTCACACGCGCGCGCGACGGGAGGGGCGCGTTCGTCACGGCTGCCTTCGGTGCCCGTTTCTGAAACGCGGCGCTGTCAGCTGGCGGAGGGGACGGCACAAACCCCACAGTATCCGGCCCCGCGGGCGTCGGAAGGATCCGCGAGTCACTCGCAGCGGTGTCCACTTTCGCGCCGCCACCGCGTGAGCACGCCGCACAGACGGTTACAATTATCGCGAGCCTCGCGGATCGCGCGATCATCTCCCCGCTCGCGGCGCACTGCGGCGGTGGTTCGGAAGAACCTTCGGCGGTGTTGCCAAACCTTGTTCCCATACCGAGCCGACCGGCGTCGCCGTGCTCACACTCGGATTCGCCCGGATGCTGCCCAGGAAAATCGTATATGGATCGGCGGCGGCCGTATTGACCGTGTAACCAAGATCCGTCAGCGCACGGACCGTCATGATGCTCAACGGCATCGCGCCATTGCTGGCGAAGCCCGTCATCAGCTCGTCTCCGAACGTCGATTCCCGCCAATGCGAGTTGCGCGTTCCGGCCCCACCGGTGTTCTCGACCGGAACCGAAGTAGCGCACGACGTAGTCCCGCCGGTGGCGCGACACCCCGCGACGCCGCCGGTGCCAGTGTATGCGACATCGGGTGTATCGAATCCACTCAATAACCCTATGTCGTTCCAGAAAACGCCGATGCCCACTACGTGCAGCATCTCATGGGTGATGACGTCCTGGAGAGTGCCGCCGCTGCCCAGCGAGTTGAGATCGGCGACATCGAATTCCATTACTCCGATCACGGTGCGCACATCGGACTGGTCGCGAATGAAACAAGGACCGGCCTGCGCCAGGACTTTGCCCGGGCCGTCGATGTCCTGAACTGAAGCGTAAATGATCACGCCCGGTACAGTCTCGGCGAGTACCGCCTGGCCCGTGACGCCGCACTCGGCGGGATCAGCTCCGGTTGCATCAGCCGGGGGAATCGCGCCCGTCACGATGCCGCGGATGCGCGCCGCGGCATTGGTGAAGAGGATCTGCTGCTGCAGGGTCATGGGTGATCCCCAGAACCGAACATCGATGTCGTACGCCGACAAAACCGTCGCGGTGACGCTGACCGACTGTGATCCGATGCTGGCGAGAACCGCCTGGGGCAGCGCTGATTTGCCGAGGGTGAACGCGGGCATGGTGATGGTCCCGTCGGCTGCTGATGTCGCGGTGAATGCAGCGAGCTTGCCTCCACCTCCGAGCACCGAAAAGTTCACGACCTGGTTGTCGAGTTTGTTGCCGTACTGGTCCACGCCCGCGAGAAGGACCGGCTGGGCGAGTAGAGTACCGCCGGGGCCTGACTGATTGTTGCCCGACAGAATGCTGAGCGACTGAATTGGTCCGGCAGCGACGGCAGCCGTGAAGGTCACGGAGTTGGGGCCGTTGGACAGTGTGAGGGTCTGGTTCCCCTTGACCGTCCCGAGTGTCCACTCGAGCGGGAGGAGCGCGGCTACACCGGCCGCATCGGTGGTCACGGCCGCGTCCTCGGTCGATCCGCCGCCAGAAACGCTCACGTTGACCAACGCTCCACTTATGGGGTTGTCATTCGCGTCCTTGAGCACGGCGGAAATCGTAGTGGCGACAGGTTGGCCAACGACGCCCGTCAAGTTCGTCGATCCCACGGCGACAAGCTTGGCTGGTGCACCCGCCACCGACGTGACGTTGAGAACCAGAGGCGCCAGACTTCCCACGGTTATCGTCAGGGTATTGATCCCGACCGTTTTCCCGAGCGTCCACGTTCCCACCGTGGTGGTAGGCGCGGTTGATTTTGTCGGGGCGTTGGCGATGGTGCCCCCGCCTGCCGTCACCTTGATGCTGACCGACGCCCCGGCGATCGGGTTGCCATCCTTGTCTTTGACAACGAAAGTCGGCGCCACCGGCAGCACGGAGCCGGCCGCGGCGGCACTGGCCGGTGCCACGGTGAATGCGATCGAGGACGGGACTGCTTTCGGGCCGGAAGAATCTCCGCAGGCGGCCAAGCCGATGGCGAGGCCGGCGGCAACAATGACTATGTGGGTGCGCATCTATAGATGGGACGAGAGTCCGCAAAGATTGGTCAAACGCGCAGATAGTCAAGATTGGAATCGGCGGGAGTCGCGCGGGGTGCGGCGAGCGTCGCACTCCCTCTCTTACATCGCCCCGCCCGGCATTTCGTCGGCAGATCCGCCATAGGTCCACGGCACCGGAACGTCCAGCATCCGCAGGTACACCCCGATCTGGGCCCGATGATGCGCCGAGTGGGTCAGGAATGCGGTTCGAACGGCCGTCGATCGTGGCGCCTGGAGCGCGACGGCGCCTCCCGCTCGGAGTATCCAGCTCTGATTTGCCTGGTCCCAGGTCATTTGCTGGAGTAAGCCTTTGAGCTGGGCGCTCAGCTGATCGAACAGCTGTACGCGCTCGGCGGCGCTGGCGAAGGTCGGGTCCGGCGGACGCGAAGCGAAGGCATCGAATTCATCGCGGGTGAGCATCATGAGGGCGAAACCAGGAAGCTGCGCGAGGTGCGTCGCCAGCTCCCCCAGCGACCGCGACTTCGGATGCGGACGCCAGTCATCCTTCCCGTTGGGTACGCGCTCGAGCATGCGACGTGTGGTCGCGAGTTCTGGCTCGAGGTCGGGAAAGAGCGTTGTCAAAGGCGTGCTATCAGCTTTTGCCATTGGTTGTCCGTCGGTGAAAGGGACGCTGGGATATTAACGCGCTTCAGCAACCGGGTCACTTCCCTTCACCATTACTTTCCGCCATGCAGATCACCTCGTTCGCACTGGCGGCGTTCTGACGCGAGCTTCGCGAGGCCGGGCTTTCGCCGCACTGGCTGCCGCCGGATGTCTTTGGGGAACGGGATTCCTGTTCGGGAAATGGGCATTTGCCGAGCTGTCGGTGGGGCAAATGGTGCTCTATCGATTTCTTTTCGCGTCGGTGGGGTTTGCGCCCGGAGTGTGGC
>DATBXT010000335.1:0-22004 GCA_036514115.1 Gemmatimonadaceae bacterium | reverse complement strand
CGATGTCGGGCGTCGACTCACCGACGTACGCCGTTAACAGCTTCTCGTGCGCGGCTGTCCACGGAATCTGCTGCACTTCCACATGGATGTTGGGATGCGCCTTCTCGAAGTCGGGCATCAGCTGCGACAGGACTTCTCCTTCACGGCCCATTGCCCAAATGCGCAGCGTCGTCCTGTCGCCCGCGGACGCTGATGAGCACGCAACGCCCAGGACCAGCAGGAACCCCACAGCGCCGCTTCGCAGGATATTCGCTGGACGTACCGGGTTACTTCGCGTTATCGTGGAAGTATCTCCAGCGAGGCGCGCATGGATTTGTTTTGTCAGAGACGTTTTCTCCTTCTCGCGCTTGCGGCAGTTGCCTGCACAGACCCGAGCGCACCCGGAGCGATCTCCGCGCGCTTCGAGCTGACCGACGTCGACGGACAAATACTCCCCGCCACGTCGGCCCCGGGCATCGGAACGCCGGGGTCAACGATAGTCTCGGGCACTATGTCGCTGGATCTGGCAGGTGGCGCATTCATCTCAGAGGATCGGATTGATTCGGGAGGCACTCAACACACCGTCTCCAGCAACTACCTCTATACCATCAAAGGGTCCACGATCGAATTCGATTACCCGCAGCCATGTCCGTCGACGGCTCTCTGTCCGCGCCTGCCGACGGGCCAGGTGCTCAACAACGGGCTCGGAGTAGAGGTCGACTTCGGTATCCCTAGTCCATTCCAGGTCTATACGTTCAGAACCTTGACTCAATGAGAGCGGCTTTACCTCAGTTGCCCAACCAACCCCCTGTAAAACCCGCCTTCTTGAGTCCCGCCACGATGTAAGGATTTTTCCGCATCGTCTTCCAGATCAGATCCGACCTGTAGTTCTCGATCATCGCGATTATCGGACCCTGATCGATTCCCAGATAATCGGTGTCGAACCACCCCTTCCCGGGGACGATGCGGCCGTAGCGCGCCGTGCCATCGACAAGCGTCGGGTTGAAGTCGTCGACGAACCCGTAGCTCCCGAAAAGATTGTCGCCGTATTTCTCCCGCATGTTGATGAGCGCCGGGATCGCAACCTCCGGAGCAAATGGTACCGATCCACCAGCCGCCGTCGGCGCGATCGTGCCGTCGTCCTCGATCGCGTTTGCCGCCGCGCCCCTCGCCCTGTACGTGAAGAACTGCCTCGAACGCCCTCCCACGACGAGCGTCGTATCGAACGGGCCATCGCCCGCGGTCAATCCCCAGACGTTGGGCCCATACTCTCTCCACTGACCCGGATTGGCGATCGCGTAGGACCGCTGAGATAACGTCGCCCGCCGCGAGTTCTCGAAGTAGTCGATGCCCTTCCCGCGCATGTACGCGTCCTGGATTCCACGGAAGTCGATCCAGATGTGCGAGTACTGATGCCCAAAGAGCGGTGGGAAGTTGACGTGCGGCTGCCCGTAGAAATCCGCCCACATATAAGTCTTCGTCCACTCGTTCCAGCTCGCCGGATCGATCGGATGCGTCGGCGATCCGAGGGCAAGGATGTAGACGATCATGCCCTCGTCGTAGCCGTGCCAATCGGCGTTGATCCATCCGCTTTCCGGGTGCCAGCCCATGCTGACGATGTTCGGCTGATGCACCGCCCACTGCCAATCGACGCGCAGATAGATCGAATCCGCGTACGCCCGGATCGCGGACTCCGTTGCATCCGGGGCCGTGAAATACGACTGCGCGAACAGAATCCCGCCCAGCAGCAGCGAAGTATCGATCGTCGAGAGCTCGACCTGCTCGAATCGGAAACCCGTCTGCATATCCAGGAAGTGATAGAAGAATCCCTTGTAGCCCGTGACGTTCGTCGGCTGCTGGCCCTGCGGCGCGTTGTACATGAATCGCAGGGTATTCAGCGTGCGCTGCGCCGCGTCCGCGCGCGCGATGTAGCCGCGTTCCACTCCGACCGGGTACGCGGTCAGCGCAAATCCGACCGCTGCCACGCTCGAGAAACTCTTCGTCGGCCAGCGGTCGGGCGTCAGCCCGTTGGTGGGATCCGACCGCTCCCAGAACCAGTTGAATGTCCGCCGCTCGAGGGTGTCGAGGAAGGCGGTCTGGCGTACCGAAAGGCTCGACGGCGAAAGCGACGTCGGTATCCCGGTTATCGAGGTCGCGCTGGTACACGCGGATGCGACTACAAGGAGTCCAACCGCGAAGCCTCTCAACGCCCGGTAACTGGAAGCCATCGAATCCCTCTCAGGTAATGCGGCGATTCTGCAAAGTTATCGCAGAGAAGCAAAAACCGGCGCTGGCTGCAACTCTCGCAACCAGCGCCGGCTCTCTTGAATCAATCAGCGACTCGGATCAGAAGTTGAGCTCCAGCCCGAGCTGATACCTGCGAGCGTCCGTCGCCACGCCACTGGCCTTCCCGAAGTTGGGATCAGGCTGGCCGTTCGCCTGCAACCCGGTGTTGTAGCCGGTCAGGTTGACGTGGTTGAGCGCGTTGAAGATGTCGAACGTGAGGCCAAGCGCCGTCGTGCGTCCGAATGGGATGTCCTTCCGGAGGCGCATGTCGAGATTCTGGTACGGGAACGTTCCCGGAACCGTGAATCCTCCTCTGTCGAAGACCGGGCAGAACCGCTGACAGCCGGCATCGAGCGTGTACTTACCGCCCAGCGTCAGCAGACCCGACCACTGGATTCCCCACAGCCACGGCATGTCAGTGATCCAGTTTCCGACAATGCGGTGTTTCTCATTGTTCGGAGCCGCGTGCTTCTTGATGGTGGAAGCCTGCGGGAATGCGAAGGTGTCGCCGAGGTTGTCTTCACCTTCCAGCCAGCGCGTGGCGTAGGTGTAGGTGAGCCCTGCGCCCCATCCAAACGACTCGGGTGACGGCCGGCTGTACTGCTTGCCGAGTTCCAGCGAAACTGCGTCGTACCACGTCTTCACGTCACTGGTCGAGTAGATGACCGACGCGATTCCGTGCGCTCCCCAGTTGAATGGGAAGTTGCAGCAGGTGCCATTGTTGTTGAGTCCACCGGCTGCGACGTTCCAGGTGAACTGATCGGTACCACGTTGACCGGCGTAGGTCAGACCGGCGTTGTACTGCCCGAATAAATGTCTGATACCCACGCTGAACTGAGTGGTCTTCGGAACTTTGATGTCGTTGTTCATCAGCCAGAGCTCACGTAGTCCAAACTGCGAGACCAAAGCATCCAGTACAGTCGTGTCCGCGGTGAGGTACGAATTATTCCACGCAACCTGACCCGGAGCAGGCGCGACGCCGGGTGGTGCGAAATTGATCGTATACGTCGGATTCGAGATCTTCAGCTTTTCATCAACCGCAACGTCGAACGGAATGCGGTCGTAATAGATGCCCCAGCTGCCGAACACCGTCGTGCGCATGGCCTCGTCGATTCCATACGAAAAGCCGAGGCGCGGCTGGAACGCTCCCTTGAACGGTTTGCGGTTGTTGCCCGTCGCCACGTACTGATTGAGATCGAGCGGGACGAACAGGTTTACTCCCGACGGCGAGCCCGGGTTCGGCTGGTTCATGTACAACCGCAGGGTGTCGAGATACGCGATTCGACCGGTGTTCGGTGTCACGTAACCGGTGTTGAGCATGTTGCTCTCGTAATCCCAGCGGACGCCGAGGTTCAGCAGCAGTCGCTTGGTCGGGCTCCAATCGTCCTGGAGGTACGTCCCGAACTGATTGTTGTTCTGCTTCATGAACGGATCGCCGCTTCCGAATCTCAGCTCGAACGGATTCTGGAAATTGTAATTCTGGTTTCCGTTCCCTGTGTTCGCGGTCGCTGCGTAGTGGAACTGCGGAACGAAATCGTTGCGTTTGTCGATGTCGTACTTGTCGTGATTGAAGCTCAGGCCGCCCTTGAAGACGTGCTCGCCCGCCCACTGGAATCCGGTGAACGTGACGTCATCGCGGAATCCGAGACGATCCTGCACGTACTCCTGGATCGACGCCGCCGCGCCGATTATGTAGTCGGTCCCGTTGGCCGTGTACAGACGACGCGGCTCGCCAAGCACCTGTGGACTGAATCCGCGATTGAATCTGGAGAAATCGATCTTCGCTTCGTTCAGCCAGGGACCGGTGAAGTAGCTGTGCTTCGCCTGGACGACGGTGTTGGTGTTGTGAAAATTCACCGCCGCCGCCGACGTCACGTTGCCGCCGAAGTCGCGGATATCCGTCTCGTGACGGTTGTTGAAGCTGATCTCGGCCGACTGGTTGTTGCTGATGTCGCCGTTAATCTTCCCGAACCAGAGATTCTCCCTGAACGGCGAAGCGCCATTCCCGTTGTACTGGGGCAGGTTCACCGTGTCGAGTGCGGGGAATCCGGTCGGAAGCGTGCCGATATTTACGAGATTGAACCGGTTCTGATAGTTGCCTTCGTACGAGCCGAAGAAGTGAACCCTGTCCTTGATGATCGGGCCGCCGACGCTGAAGCCGGCGAGCGTGCGCCGATAATCCGGCTTCGGAGTACCGTTGGCGCGCTGGAAGCTGTCCAGCTGCACCATGCCCTTGTTCTGATATGCATAAAGAGCCTGGCCACTCCAGACATTGCCGCCTGATTTGGTCTGCGCCGTGATGACCGCGCTGGTGGCGTTCTGATACTCTGCCTTGAAGTTCTGCGAGATGACGCGGTATTCCTGCACCGCGTTCCGCGGGAACGGATTACCGCGGCTGGCGTCCTGACCCGCGATGCCGCCACCCGTCAGCTCATTCTTGTAGCTGGTTCCGTCGATGAAAAGATTGACGGCCGAAGGTGGTTGACCACCCGCCGTGACGGTTCTGAACTGACCATTCACGCGGTCTTCAGTGACCTGCACGCCCGGTGCAAGCTGAGCGAGGTCGAGGAAGTTGCGGCTCGGCGTCGGCAGCTGGTTGATCTGAGCCTGGGTGACGTTCGTCGCTACTTCCGAGGTGTGCGTTTCAACTCCCGACGCCGCGGTGACGACCTGGGTCTGGAGTGTTGTGGCCTGCGACGCAAGTGCGAAATCCTGGATCTGCGTCGTGCCGATCTGTACGACGATGGTGCGGTTCTGCGGCGTCGTTCCGATTCGCCGCACCGTCACCTGGTACGTTCCAGGCTGAAGACCGACGAGCGTATAAGCGCCGGCGTCGTTCGACACAGTGTTGCGCGAGAATCCGCTGGCCACATTCAGGGCAACGACCTGCGCGTTAGGAACGGCCGCGCCGTTCTCACCGGTGACCGTTCCTCTGATCGTACCGCTGGTGTTCTGCGCGAAAGCGTTCGTCGCGGCAAGACTTACCAGCGCGATCAGGAAAGCGGCGGCCCGGAAGAAATGTTTGAATCCAAAACGGTTGCTGATGTGCATGTAACATCTCCGGTTGTTGTTTACTGAAATCATGTGCAGACCTGCTATGAAACGGGGGACCTCACTTTGCCGATTGTTGGGGGTGGACGCTCCGCCGGCTGCGCGCTTGTTGACCGGCGGATGACAAGCTCGGTCGGGACGCGCTCGCGGCGGCGCTGGTGATCGTTCTTGCGACTGATACCGTGCAGAAGCATTTCTACCGCGCGGGCGCCGAGCTCGCAGATGGGCACGTGCACGGAGGACAGCGGCGGATCCATGTAGCGGGCCAGCGGGATGTCGTCGAAGCCGGCCACAGCCATCTCGCCGGGAATCTCAACTCCCGATTCGCGCAGCGCGCTCAACGCGCCGATCGCCATTGAATCGTTGGCGGCAAAAATCGCAGTCGGACGATCCTTCAATGCGAGCAAGGCCAGTGCCGCGAGGTATCCACCCGCTTCGGTGAAGTCGCCGTTCCGCTCGAGCGTCGGATCCGGTTCGATCCCCGCCTCGCGCAGCGCCTTTCGGTATCCGCGCAGCCGCTCGGCGGCATCGTAGTTCCGGGCGGCGCCCTTGATGATCGCGATCCGACGGTGGCCGAGTGAGACAAGGTGGGCAACCATGTCCCTCGCCCCACGGGAATTCTGGATCGTCAGCGAGTCGATCTCGTTGCCCCTGGGGACTGAGCACAAAAGAACGACCGGAATGGTGCTCGGCAGATTGAGCAGCGAGTTCTCGTCGAGGTCCGGGGACATGGCGACGACTCCGTCCACGCGACCGCGCATGCCTCTCATCGCCGTTTCGATGCCGTGACGGTCGGCGTAGGCACGTGAGATCAGCAGATGAAATCCATTCTTCTGTGCGGTGTCATCCATCCCGCGAATAACCTCTGAGAAGAACTCGCCGTACAAATCAGGAAGCAGCACTCCGATCGTCTGCGTCTTGCTCGTGATCAGGCTGCGCGCGCCGCTGTGCGGTACGTAACGCATCCTGCCCGCGATCTCGCGAATCAGTCGCTGCGTTTCATCGCTTACGGGGCCACTGCCGTTCAGAACTCTGGAGACAGTGGCGACGGACACATTGGCCTCGCGCGCGACGTCCTTGATCGTGACCATTCCGCGAATATGTAATCGTTTACACAGAGGGACGCCAGACCCCGGCATCCACCGTCAGTTTCGTACGTCGCTCCCTTCCCCAATAACCGCCAACCCCTGAACTTTCGCGGGTGAAGCCACCATGGATCATTCGGGTCGTGATGACCGCCGCGGCGGTCGTAGTCACCCTCTCCGGGTGCCGCGAGGTTGCGCCCGCGTTCGGCCCCAACCTGCCTTTCGCCAAACAGAACGCCGAGGAGTTCTTCTACTCCGTCGGTTCGCGCTTCACGAACATCCAGCGGCCCGCGCGCATCCTTAGAGCGCGGCAACAGTTCGGCCACTATGCCCTGACACCGTCGGGTATTTACAACGACACTTCCGTTTGGCTATCGATCGGGCCTGATAGCGCCCGGCTTTTCGGCGACGAAGGGCACTTCGCCGTCGATCGGTACGTCGTCAACACCGCCCTCGGCTCCAACGCACCCGACGCGCTGACTGAATCACGCGAGATCGTCCGCCTGCGTAAGCTGAGCGACAGCGAGTACGAGTGGTTCACCAACGTCGAAGTCGCGCTGGGCCGAATCGCCGCCAGAAACATCGCGGACGTTCTGGCGGCGGCGCTTAACGCCGGGGAGGGAAAAACCTCCGCTGCGATTCGCGCCAATTACACCAGCAGCTTTCCGCACACCGCGGCTGCACTCGGCAGGCTGTTCACCATCGACACGCTCCGCGTCACGCCCGACAACGAGGGAGCCACAACTTTCGACGTCGCCGTCAAGCTCACGCCCGACATTTTGAAGGCGACAATGCCGCACTACGCGGCTTACATCGACAAGTACATCAGCAAAGGTAAATACCGAATCACGCTCAGCGACCAGTCTGGCGCACACTGGTTCGACGCCAACGCGTCGAACTACTACATGCACTTCAAGGTGCGCAGCAAAGGCGGGCACTTCGTTCCGATCGGGGGTGGAATACGATCGATGCCGCAGGCGCTCACCATTCAGATGGACATGTCGATGAAGATCGCGTTGTTCACCGTTGGGTGGACCAACATGATCGGCGACTTCGAGCTGATCAACACCGCACACGAGCGCGGGTGGTCGATGCGCTTCGCAAAGGAGCCGGACTGGCGTCTTCCACCCACGGTTGGAACTCTCCTTCGCTCCTCACTGCACCGGCCCTTTCAGGGCGAGGGCATTCCGATTCGCGTCTCGATCCGCGACAACCCTGGGTCACAAACCATTCTGAACCGCCGTCTCGCCCTCACGGTTCAGGAGAGCGGGATCCTTCGTTTCTTGAATCACCTTAGTGGAACGGCCGTCGGAGATTTCCTCGGCGCCTCGGAACGGGAAGCGAATCGGTTCAACGCCGATGCGTTCCGCGCTTTGAGGCAGGACGTCGCGGGCTTGCTGCCGTAGGTTGATATCGAGCAGCGCTCGTCCTGCACTTCTGAATTCAAACCCGCCAGGCTGGGCCGGCATCTTTAGCTTGAACCGCTACAGCCGGAGAAATCGTTGAACCGTTCCTTTCGTCTCGCCGCGCTAGTCGTCTTAGCCCTCAGTGTGACCGCCAGTCACAAGGCCAGGACGCACGTGAACTACGAGCTCGCGGTCGACGCCCGCGATTCCACGTCAGTTCGTGTGCGCATGCAGATAGGACCCTCCCCGCGATCCGTGCGAGTGGGCATGGCCGTGCATCCTGAGTACGACGACCGCTTCTGGCGGTTCATTTCTGATTGGGAGATAAGCGGTGTCGATAAAACAGCGCTGCTGCAGGTCGATCGTGAAAATGTCTGGCGGGTGATCAGCCACGCTGGACATGCGTACCTGAACTATCGCATTCAGCTCCCGGGAGAAAGTTCTTCCTACCGGCCCGTCTGGCATACGGCTATTCGCGCAGACGGCGGTTCGATCAATCCCGTCGACACCTTTCTTTACCTCCCCGACGTGCCACAGTCGGAGGTTAAGGTTTCTCTGTCCCTTCCGGGCAAGGTTTTTTGGGACGTGCCAGCGACACCGCGCACCGATTTCGGAACCTTCTCGGTGACAAGGCTCGGGGGGCCAACTCAGCCCCGGGCGAATTCCGGCACAATAGCGGAGACGGACTTCCGAACGCTTCTCGACAGTCCGATACTGTACGGCAATTCGCTGCGTGAGTGGGAGTTCAGCATCGACGGCATCCCCCACACTGTCGTCTACTGGCCTCTGCCCAATGCCACTGCGTTCGACACCGCCAGGTTCGTCGCCGCCATCGAGAAGGTCGCGCGCGAAGCTGTTGCCGTTTTCGGAAAGCCGCCATATCCGCATTACAACTTCCTGATTGAAGACGGAGCGTGGGGCGCGCTCGAGCACAGGAACTCGGTCACTCTCGGCATGCCGAGTCGCGATCTCGCCGGCGATCCGCTCATGTACTTGCCTGAGCTCGCACACGAGTTCTTCCACGCCTGGAATCTGATGCGTCTATATCCCGAGGGACGCGGCGGCGGCCCGAGCGTCGAGAAACCCGCTCATGCAACCGGACTCTGGCTGAGCGAAGGTGTCACGATCTACTACGCCGACGCTCTCACCCGCCGCGCGGGATTCCCCGAGGACAACAAGTCGCGTACGGATCTGCTCGCCGAGGAGCTGGAGTCGTACTACGCAAATCCGGGCAACACCCGGATGTCGCCTGAAGTTGCCAGCGCGCGTGCAGTGGATACGACCGGCATCAACGGCGACTACGATCCCGATTATTACAGTCAGGGCCGACTGATAGGAACCGCGCTCGATCTGATCATCAAGGATTCGACTCATGATGAGCGGAACCTCGACGATCTGATGCGCGCGCTCTATTCGCGATTCGCGGACAAGCGTGGTTTCACCACCACCGACGTACAGAACGCCGCCAATGATGTCTGCGGTTGCACGCTCGATCGTTTTTTCGACGACCACGTGCGCCACTCGCGCCCGATCGATTTCACGCGTTATTTGTCTTCAATCGGTTTGCGTGCGATCGTCGACACGATTCCCGCGACCGACAGCGCGGGGACGTCGCTGCCCGACACCCGCGTGTGGGCGTATCCACCTCGTAGCGGCGGAAAGATGCGAGTGTGGATTCAGGATCCTTCCAGCGTGTGGGGACGCGCGGGTCTCCACACCGGGATGGAGCTGTTGGCATTCAACAACGCGCCGATCGATTCTTTCCCCCGTTTTCGCCGCGCGCTCCGCACGGTGAAGCTTGGACAGGTTGTTCCTGTCGACATCATCCGCGACGGCGCTCCCGCGCGGATCAACGTCTCCGTCACGGGCTACGCGCGCCCGCGGGTCCGGATCGTCGACGATCCAACGGCGAGCCCAGCCCAAATTCGAAAACGCGGAATCTGGTTGAGCGGCCGATAATTTCGGCGGAGCTCAGGCGGAGCTCAACCGTAGTGCACTACCATAGATTGGGTTCGAAACCCAATTTGTGACGTGGCGCACATTCGTTCCGTCAAACGAACTGCCGCACGATTCATCGTAGCCCGGGGAAGGCATGACGATCACAGCGACCGACAATCTCGCAATCGCACGCCGCTACCTCGAAGCGCTGGAGAACGGCGCTGAGGGTGGTACGCTGGCGGATTTTTTCACCAGCGACGTTATACAGGAGGAGTTTCCGAACCGGCTGTCGCCCATCGGCCAGCACCGCGATCTCAACGCGCTGCTCGCATCCGCGCGCAAAGGAAAGCAGGTGATTCGCGCTCAGCGCTTCGATGTACTGAATTCGATTGTCGACGGCGACAACGTCGCCCTCGAAGTCCACTGGAGCGGGCTCCTGGCGGCGCCTGTCGATGTTCTTCCCGCCGACTCCGAGCTTCGCGCCCACATCTCGATCTTCTTCGAATTCCGCGATGGGAAGATCGCCCGCCAACATAACTACGATTGCTTTGATCCCTGGTGGGTCTAGCTGCGGGTGCTGAACCAGCTGAGCTTTAAGGCATAGATTCTGCGCCTCCCCACCCGGCTTCTATCGAATGAGGGTGCGGACATGAGCGCGAACGACAACACGAACTTTTCGGATGTCGGGGGCTCGAGCAGCACTTCGAGCGCGGGAAACTCGGGTGGTACGGCGGATTTCTCCGACGTAAGCGGCGGAAGTTCGACGACTGCTCCGAGCGGCGGAAAGACCTACACGGTCAAAGCGGGCGACAGCCTGAGCAAGATCGCCAAACATTTCTATGGCGACGGCGCCAAGTGGAAGAAGATCCACGCCGCCAATGCGGACAAGATTCCAAATCCCGATCTCATTCACCCGGGTCTGCAGCTCACCATTCCAGACGCGTGAGGAGCGATCAAATGCAAAAGACAATGCGAGCTGGAGCGCTTGCCGGCGCGATTTTATTCTCCGTGGCACTCGCCGCCTGCAACAAAAAGAAGGACGAAGGCGCCGTCGTCGATACGACTGCGATGGGGACCCAGACAGCCACCGTTGCGGTCGACACGACACCAATCCGCGTCAGCGACATCCAGGTCGGCAAAGGCGTTGGATCAGATAAGAAGGTGTCCAATCAAACGACGGATTTCGGCGCTCGCGACACGATGTACGTCGCCGTAATCACTGATGGCGCGGCAAAGGGCGCCAAGCTCGACGCGAAATGGACCTTCAACGGAAAGACCGTGAAGTCGGATACCCAGACTATCTCACCAACCGGCGGCGAGAACGTGACCGAGTTCCACGTCACGAAAGCATCCGCCTGGCCGAAAGGGAATTACAAGGTCGAAGTGATGCTCAACGGAGTCTCCGCCGGCTCCAAGGATCTCTCGGTGAAGTAGTTCGCCCGGGATCCCTGCGCCGAAGCAGTAAAACACAAACGCCGCAGACTCTCTGAGTCTGCGGCGAATTTATTTGGCGGTTTCCCACCTAATCGTGCCACGCGCGCCGTCATTGGAACTCTACGTCCTACCGAGCGGCGGCGGGCAGCTTTCAAATTTTCAAAAAAACAGTGGAGCTGAGGGGGATCGAACCCCTGACCTCTGCAGTGCGATTGCAGCGCTCTCCCAGCTGAGCTACAGCCCCGCGCGAACGCGACGGACTGTCCTCGAGCAAGTCGAGCCGACCCGTCGCACCGGATCAAAGCAAAGGCCCCGCGAGACTGGGCGGGGCCGCTCTTCTTTCAACCTAGCGGTTCCACCCATGAAGTCAATACCCAACTTTAGTATCGGCCTCGTAACTCTTTGCTGGGACTCACCATACGCCCCAACCAACCGGGGAGAAGACGATTGGTCCGGAACAACGTAACACTGGTGAATCCTCTACTCCCTCATCCCGCGATGGCATCTCCTCCCAGCACCGGCAGGATCAACCCGCTGATGTAGCTCGAATCCACATTCGAAGCCAAAAAGACGTAAGCCGGCGCCAGCTCCTCCGGCTGCCCCGGGCGCTCCATCCCCGCGTCGGCACCAAACTTCTGGACGTGGTCCGGATCGCTGGACTGCGTATTGAGCGGAGTCCACACCGGGCCGGGCGCGACCGCATTCACCCTGATCCCCTTCTCCACGAGATTCTGCGCCAGCGATTTGGTGAAAGCGTGGATCGCGCCCTTCGTCGCGGAGTAATCGAGCAGAGTCTTCTCACCTTCGAGGCCGGTGATCGAGCCCGTGTTGATTATTGCCGCCCCCTTTTTCATTCGCTTCAACGCGGCCTTCGCCATGTAGAAGTAGCCGAAAAAGTTCGTGCGGAAGGTTCGCTCCATTTGCTCGTAGTCGATGTCTTCGATCGACTCCTGATTTTTCTGGAACGCCGCATTGTTGACGAGCACATCGACCGAGCCGAACGTCTTGAAAACCTGCTCGACACAATCTTCGCAGTACTCCGGATCGGTCACATCGCCGGGCAACAGCAGCGCGCGCCGGCCCTCGGCTTCGATCGACTCGCGTGTCTCGTCGGCGTCGGTTTGCTCCTCGGGGAGAAACATGATCGCGACGTCCGCCCCTTCGCGGGCGAAGAGCACTGCGACAGCGCGGCCGATTCCCGAGTCTCCTCCCGTCACTATCGCGACCTTTCCGTTCAGCTTGCCGGAGCCTTTGTAGAGCGGCGCCTTGTACTGCGGCCGCGGATTCACCTCCGACTCGAGGCCCGGATATTCCTGATGCTGTTTCGGCATCGGCGGTTGCGGATGGGAGCGTATCCTCTGCAGCTCGGCCTCGCGTGTCTTGCCCCGCGCCCCATTGCCGCGCGCGCCGTTTCCGCGCGGGGAATTTCCACCGTTGCGGGAATTTCCATTGCCGCTGCCGGCGCTGCTCTTTTTCCCTCCGCGGACCCCCGCGGATGATTTTCTTGCCGCTCGCGTTGCCATCGCTTTCTCTCTGTTCATGATTGTTTTGGGATCGACGAGAGAGGCAAAGCGCGTTCCCCCACCCTTAAAGGGCCACGATATATTTCGCCCGCATGTCGCTCACTCTTCGCTTCCTCGGCACTTCCGCGTCGCGTCCGACTGTTGAGCGCAATGTTTCGTCGATCGCTGTGGTACGCGAGGGCGAAACGCTGATGTTCGATTGCGGCGAGGGAACCCAGCGCCAAATGATGCGATACGGGATCAGCTTCGCGCTGTCGGATATTTTTTTCACCCACATGCACGCCGATCACATGCTTGGCGTTATCGGATTGCTGCGGACGCTGGCGCTTCAGGGTCGCACCG
This sequence comes from Gemmatimonadaceae bacterium, assembly GCA_036514115.1. Taxonomy (GTDB): domain Bacteria; phylum Gemmatimonadota; class Gemmatimonadetes; order Gemmatimonadales; family Gemmatimonadaceae; genus UBA4720. The sequence continues at coordinate 8,960 of DATBXT010000335.1, read as the reverse complement.
ATCCAATGAACCTTTACGGCCCCGTCGGAACGGAAAAGCTGCTCAGGCGGGCCATCAACCTCGGCAGCGAGAAGCAGCACTTCGAGATCAATGTCTTCGAGGTGCCGCCAGATGCGCCACTGAAACGGCGCGGCTACTCCATCATTCCCTTCGCCGTCGAGCACGGCGACCGCATCGCCATCGGCTACCAGATCGCCGAGGAAACCAGGTTGGGAAGATTCAATCCCGACAAGGCTCGCGAGATGGGTATCCCGGAAGGTCCGCTATGGGGAAAAATCCACAAAGGTGAAACCGTTCAGCTCGCGGATGGCCGTTCGATCGCCCCTTCAGAGCTGGTAGGTGAGAGCCGCGCGGGCCGCCGCATCGTCCTCACTGGCGATTCCCGTCCGTCCAATGCAACAATCACTGCTGCGACCGGAGCCGATGTTCTGATTCACGAAGCCACTTTCGCGACCGAGGAAGCACCGCGCGCCCTGGAAACCGGCCACTCGACCGCCAGAGAAGCCGCGGAAGTTGCCGCAAAAGCCAGCGTGAAGAAATTGATTCTCACTCACGTATCAGCCCGCTACTCGCGCGATACGTCGGAGCTCGAGCGCGAGGCGCGTGAGATTTTCCCCGGGACGATCATCGCGCGGGATGGGATGGAGATCGACGTTCCTTTCGAGACTGCCTCGCCAGACTAAGAAGCCCGGTTCACCCGCGACTGCTCGTTCGAAACGGGAATCGATCTCCGAAAAAGCCTGGCCATTTTCTCATCTGTCAGCGACTGCATGACCTTCTCCGGCGCGACTCTGGATGTAACACTCCGCGACTCCGGGCCATTCCAGATCTCCCACGCGTACCGATCCAGGCGCGCGGTCTTCCCGCCCGGATGATGGAACACCACCATCGCGTTGCTGGCGCCGGGCACCTGCACCTCGACTCCCCAGTTCGTGCCGTCAGGTCCGCGGAACGGCTTTATCTGTCTGGCCATTTTTTGCGCTCGATCACTCAGTTGGTTGTCAGCACCAGTGGATTCAGTCGCTGCCGGCCGACGAATCCGCCGTCGACCTCGTGCCAGTACTGCAAGCTCGGCTCGCCAAGCTTCCAGCAGTAGAAAACTTCCCGCCCGTCGATCTGTCCACGGAAATCCACCAGTCCGGTGTCCATCCCTTTGCAGATAACGCCGAGGTCGTTCAGCTCGGCGATGTAGTGCTCGATGTCGGCAGCAAGGCGCTGAGCCTCGATCTGCAGCAGCTCCGCGATCACATCTGGATGTTCGGGACTGGAGCCGACAGTGGCGACCTCGAACTCGCGAACCTTCTCCGACCAGGCGCGATGATCACGGACCAGATCCTCGACGATTCTTTTCACCAGCGGAAGGGTGCGATTCGCTTCTTCGACTGTGAATGATTTGTCCATGTGTCTTACACTGGGGCGCGGCGAATTCCTGGTCAAGGGCGATTCCCCTCTTCCGAAATTCTTTCGTGGAGTCTTCTCTCGCGCCGAGCCTTGGCCGCGCCGTGCCGCCGAATCTCATCAGCAGTCTCCGGTTTGAGCGGCGGCACCGCCACCGGCTTACCGTTGCGATCGATGGCGACGAAGGTGAGATAACACGAATTGGTGTGCAGTCGCACTCCCGTGAGAAGATTTTCGGTCTCTACCCTTACTCCGATTTCCATCGAAGTGCGGCCGACGTAATTCACGCTCGACTTCATGATGAGCAAGTCTCCGACGTGTATCGGCTCGCGAAAGTCGACACGATCCACAGACACCGTAACACAGACGTGACGCGCGTGGCGGATCGCCGAGACCGCGGCCGTGGTGTCCATCATCGACAGCACCACACCTCCGAAGACGTTCCCGACCACGTTCGCGTGCTGCGGCATCATGAGCTGAGATGCTTCGTGCTGGCTCTCCTGCACAGTGCGCGCCGCCTTGCTCAAGTCTGCCTTCCAGTGACTTTGTGCGTTGGCCGCGTTTTATGGACTGCGGACCTCGAGTGCTTTTTCTTCGTAGGGATCACGAGGGAGACCTGCTGGATGGGCTCGCCGTACGTCGTCGCATCATTGAATGCGCGCGCCAGCGCGTGCCGGGTCTGCGCGTCCACCTTCGGCTTGTCCAGCCAGAAGACCTGGACGAAGCTCGACGCGACGAGACCAACCTTCCATTCGCGGCCGCGGCGATCGCGCAACGCCAGCGCGTTCATCTTGCGCGTCGAGTCGTAGCGGGACACGACATCGTAGCCGTCGTGCCGCCAGCGGCGGTTCACCAGACCGCCTTCGCCTGCGGCCTCCTGCACTGACGGATCACGCAGCATCCGATCGAGCTCGACGGTCTTACCGTTGCGAAGGTCGATGACGGCGCGCGTCGTATCGTCCTCGTCGTGGTCGTCCTGTCGCTCTATTGAAAGCCGATGCTCGAGGGCGACGTACGGACCGAGCACGTTGAGCACGTCCGTCTCGCCAACCGCCGTTATGTCGACGTCGTCGTCCGGGTCGTCGTCCGGGCCCAGCAGGGGCGCGCCTGGATGGGCGTGATGATACTGCTCGGCGAGTTTGACCACCGTCGTGTCGTCGTAGATCATGGTCGAGTCGCCCGTGGCCAGGTCGCGTCGAAAGATCCGCTCACCACTCAGCAGCGCCTTCGGAAATGAGCGATCGATCTCGCCGACGAAGATCTCGTAATAGTGGCCCCCCGTCCGGGCCAGGATCAGCGGTGATCCACGGACGCGCAGTCCGGAATTGTCGCTGCGGACCCAATACGTCTGGTCCCCCGCCGAAACCAGGAATTCGGCGAGCGGCGGTGGCGGAGGCGGAAGAGTACACGCTCCGGCCAGCGCGACGACGAGGACGACAGTTTTCGGGGCACCCATCTCGGCAATATATCGGATCAGTCGGAATTCCCTGCATTCGGAAGGGCTGGTGTCATCCCGCCGACAGGCTCTGCAGACGACGTTTTACGGACCAAAATCGCAACTCGACAGTACTATCTGCGTAGCTCGGTCGTCTGGACACGGACTTTTGAGACGCCGTGATTAGATTGGACGGGCCTCCCTCCTGCATTTCATACCATTAGAATGACTCTCCAGAGAATCTCCCTCGCGACGGCCGCCCTCGCGGTCTCTGTGCTCGCTTGTACAGCGTCCCACGATGCGCCCGCAAAAGGCGGTGCGGACCTCCAGGCTGCTCCCGTTCCAGTTCGCCAGGAAACCGCGTCTTCGACGGAGTCGGCCGGTGCGCCCGCGAACGGGGTGACGGGTATCGTGAGCGATACCGATGCTGTCCGCGGGCCTGTGGTGGTCGGCCAACATCCGACGCCACCGGTTCTCGACTCGCTGATCAAGGGGACTCTCGCGGCCCGTGGACTTTACGTGTTTCGCTTCGGCGCCAACACCAGACGCCTCAAGCACCTGATTGGAATCGCCGATTCCACCGAGATCAACGCCCTCATCATCGATGTGAAGGATGAGTTCGGTCTCAACTTCGTGCCGACGGATCCGCTCCTGAAGAAGAACGCCGGGACGCAGGTGAAGGCCGTTAACATGCGCGCTCTCGTCGACACCATTCGCGCGCACGGAATCCTCCCAGTGGCGCGCATCGTCGTCTTCAAGGATTCGGTGACTGCCCGCAACAATCCCGATCACGTCATCCGCAAACCGGACGGAACCCCGTGGCACGACAAGAAGGGCCAGACGTGGGTGAACCCGTACGCGAACGCGATCTGGGAGTACAACTTCCGCGTCGCCGAGGAAGCGATCAAGATGGGCTTCGGCGAGATCCAGTTCGATTACATCCGGTTCCCGGAGCCGTTCAAGAGTCTGCCTCCGCAAGTTTTCCCCGAGCAGAACGGCCGCAGCAAGCCGCAGGTGCTGGCGGAATTTCTGAACGCAGCGCGGGCGCGCTTCGCCAAGCTCGGCGTCCGCACCACCGCCGACATCTTTGGCCTGGTCACGACTGTTGGCGGGGCGCTCGAGGTCGGTCAGCAGTGGGAGCACGTCGCCCCCGCGGTGGATGTCGTGTTGCCGATGGTCTATCCATCACACTATCCGCCCGGCTCCTTCCAGCTGCCGCACCCGAACGCGAGTCCTTATGACGTGATCCACATTGCGATCTCGCGCGCACGTGAGCGCGATGCCAAGCTCGGCATCAAGGGTGAGCACGTCCGTCCCTGGATCCAGGCCTTCACCCTCGGCAAGCCACCCTACGGCCCGCATGAGATCGAGGAGCAGAAGCGCGCGGTGTATGACTCGGGCTACGATGGCTGGGTGATGTGGGAGCCAGGGTCCCGGTACGACAAGTTTCTTCCAGCGTTGGAAAAAACTTTCGTATCGAGGAAAAAGAACCCGCCCGTGCCACGTCCTCCCAATAGACTGGATTAGGGGGGCGCGCCGTTACGGAACTGCAACTGAACGGGTGCCAGCAGTGAGAAGTCTAGGTGAGAGCAGCGAGTTCACTACGCCGGGACTTACTTCCGTGGCGTGAGAGCGCCCGCTTGTGCCGTGAATGCCTCCTAGAGACGTCCCGACGTCGTGAACCCGCGCCTGGCAACTTTGGTTACTCACTGCTGGCACCCGTTCAGTTGCAGTTACCGGTGATCCTTTGAGTTGCGAGGATATATTAGGCCCATGACGACCACCGTCTCCATCTCCGGCATGACCTGCGCGCACTGCGTCCGCGCCGTATTCACTTCACTCGGCGGAGTTCCCGGGGTTGAACGAGCCGATGTGTCGATCGGTCGCGCGGTCATTGAGCACGACGCCACCGTGACACCGGAAATGATTCGCGACGCGATCGCCATCGCCGGGTACAGCGTGACCGATTTCAGGACCGACCGCCGCACCCTTCCGCTCGCGCCATGAAAACTCCCGCCCACAATCCGCAAATCGAGGAAAACGACGAGCGGACCATGGGCGCGCTGCTGGCTCCCGACATACTGGATCTCCTCGAGGAGAGTCCTGACGCGATAGCTGCGGAGACCGACGAGCTCCACGCCAAGGACCTTGCCGACGTCGCACATGCGCTGCCGCGTGAGATGGTGGCGCCATTCCTCTCCGCGCTGCCGGTCGAGAGAGGCGCCGACGTCCTCGAGTATCTGAACGAGGAGCTGCGCACCGAGATCCTCGAGACGATGAGCGTCCGGCAGGCCGCCGAGCTCGTCACGGAGATGACTCCGGACGATCGCGCGGACACGCTCGAAGACCTCGAGCAGGAAAGCGCCGAGGAAATCCTTTCCGAGATTCCCGCGGCCGAGCGCGCTGAGACCGAGAAGCTGCTCGCTTATGAGCCCGATTCGGCAGGCGGATTGATGACGACGGAGTTCGTTTCTGTCTCGCAGGACACGCCCGTCGATGAAGCACTCGCCGCCGTCCGTCGAATCGCGCGCTCGGAACGGCGCGAGGCGATGAATACGGTGTACACGACAGATGCGAGAGGCCGGGTGCAGGGCGTGATGTCTTTGCGCGAGCTGCTCGCGGCCGCCGAAGGAAGCAAAGTGTCAGACGTCGCGTGGCAGGAGGTGCAGACGGTACCCGTCACTGCCGATCGCGCCGAGGTCGCGCGGCTCACCCGCGAGTACGACCTGGTGGCCGTGCCCGTCGTCGACGAGAGTGGTGTAATCCAGGGTGTCGTCACCGTCGACGATGTCATCGACGCCCTGGTTGAGGAGCACACCGAAGACGTGCAGCGCTTCGGTGGAATGGAGGCTCTCGACGAGCCGTACACACAGATCGGATTCGTCGCGATGATCGGCAAACGCGCGCCGTGGCTCGCGGCTCTATTTCTGAGCGAGATGCTGACCACGACGGCAATGGGCCATTTTCAGGGTGAGCTCGAGAAAGCGGTGGTGCTCGCGCTGTTCGTGCCGCTGATCATCAGCTCGGGCGGCAATTCCGGATCCCAGGCGACATCGCTGATCATCCGGTCACTCGCGCTCGGCGAGATCAGACTCCGTGATTGGTGGAAGATCGCGCTCCGCGAGCTGCCTTCCGGTTTGGTGCTCGGCTTGATCCTCGGCTCGATGGGAGTCGCGCGCATCATGCTCTGGCAACAGCTGGGAATCGGCCATTATCCGCACCCGAAGCTTCTCGCGCTGACCATCGGCGTCGCCCTCGTTGGCGTGGTCACGTTCGGATCCCTCGCGGGGTCGATGTTGCCGTTCGTGCTTCAGAAGCTCGGCTTCGATCCGGCCAGCGCTTCGGCGCCGTTTGTGGCGACGCTGGTGGATGTGACGGGGTTGTCCATCTACTTCTATGTAGCGCTATTGATTCTGCACGGGACGCTGCTCTAGGGCGTGGATCAGCGTCGCACCTTCACCGCTGAATCCGATCGCGTTGCGGCACCCGTCTCCGGACTTCCGCGGCTCGGCGTCCGCTTCGGCTTCTCGCCGTGGATCACGCTGGAGACGATGCCCTGTTCCAGCCAGGCGTGCTCCCCGCGCAGGACTTCCATCGCCACCTTGTAGATCGCGGGATCGTTGGGACCGAAGAGCTGCTCGAAATGGATCTTGATCCGATCGCGCGCTTCGAGACAGAACGCATCGGCCAAAGAGACTGCCTCGGGCCGCCCGTGTTTCGAGAGCATCTGCGCGCGCACGCACGCCGCCGACATCGCGTACAGCTCGGCGCCGATATCCACCGCCCGGAAGAGAACCATCTGGCGCCGTTCCAGCTTTGGACCGAACCGAACCATCGCGTGAAAGATCGACCGACCCAGGTGACGCGTGGTGCGCTCAATGTAGCGGACGTGACCCGCCAGCTTCCCGAACTCACCATACCGCTTCAGTCGCGATCCATTTAGCCACCGCGACGGATACCACGTCAGGTAAAACGGCGTCGCCTTCGCCATCGCCGCGAGCTTCTCTTTGAATGTCGACTCGGGATTCACGATGTTGAACGCGAGCTTGAAGTGGTAGTCCACCGCTTCACGCGCGATGAATAGCCGCATGATCTCCGACGATCCCTCGAAGATGAGATTGATGCGGAAGTCGCGCATCGCTCGCTCGATGGGTATCGCCGCTTCGCCGCGACGCGCCAATGATTCGGCCATCTCGTACCCACGCCCACCGCGGATCTGCATCGTATCGTCGATGATTTTCCAGCCGGCCTCGGTGTTGTACAGCTTCGCCAGTGCTGCCTCCAGCCGGATGTCGTAACCACCCTTCTCGTACAATGCCGCTGAGAGCTCGGCGATCGCTTCCATTGCGAAGGTGTGCGTCGTCATCCGAGCCAGCTTCTGCGCCACCGCCTCGTGTTTGCCGATCGGCTGTCCCCACTGCACGCGCTCGTTGCACCACTTCCGCGCGACGGAGACCATTTGCTTACCAGCTCCGGCACAGCCCGCGGGAATAGTGAGACGACCGGTGTTCAGCGTCACCAGCGCCAGCTTCAACCCTTTGCCTTCGTCCCAGAGAATATTCTCGCGCGGGACTTTGACGTTCGTGAAGCGGATTACGCCGTTCTCGAGCGCCTTGAGTCCCATGAAGCGCAGGCGATGGACGACTTCGACGCCCGGCATCGATGCCTCGACGATGAAAGCCGTGATCTGCCGCCTCGGCTTACCATCGATCACCTTATCGGGGGTTCTGGCCATCACCACGAACAGCTCGGCGCGCGTTCCGTTGGTGCACCAGAGCTTCTCGCCATTGATGATGAAGCTTCGCCCATCCTCTGTCGGCGTCGCTGTGCACCGCATATTGGCCGGGTCGGATCCAGCATCGACTTCGGTCAACGCGAACGCCGAGATCGCGCCTTTTGCCAGTCGCGGGAAGTATTTGCGTTTCTGTTCCGGAGTGCCGAAGAGTTTGAGCGGCTGGGGCACACCGATCGACTGATGGGCGGAGAGCAGCGCTGTAAGCGAGCCATCCTTGGACGTCACCAGCTCTATGGCGCGGATGTAGCTCATTTGCGACAGCCCGAGTCCACCGTATTCCTGGGGAATCTTGATGCCGAATGCTCCCATGTCGCGGAGCTCCTGAACCGTCGCTTCCGGGATCTCTCCGGTGCGGTCGATCTCTTCGGAATCGACTCGCTCCATAAAGGCGCGCAGCTTGTCCATGAAGGGCTTGGCGCGGGCCTCTTCGGCAGCGTCAGCGGGCGGGTGCGGATGAATCAGATCGAGGCGGAATCTGCCGAGGAAGAGCTCGCGCACGAAACTCGGATGCGCCCACTCCGTCTCACGTGCCATCTCCGCGGTGTCGCGCGCTTCTTTTTCGCTCGCCGCGCCTGCTGAACTAACTGACGTGTCGCTCATGTGCGCCTGATAAAGACCGTTATTCCAATAATAGAGATCGCGGCAAACGAAAACCACTGCACTGCGTAGTTGCGGTGCGGGCCTTCATCGAGAGGTAATGGCTCGACTCTCGGGGGAGCGCTCGCCGAAGTCGACGAGTCTGTAATAACGACGTAATAGTCGGCAATTGGATACGGAAAAACCTTCGCCAGCCGGGCCCGGTCGAGTCGCCGGAAAGACGTTGGTCGTGCAGGGTTAGGCGGCGGGAATGGTCCTTTGGTGGGAAAAGTCTCCACAAAGCCACTCGCGCTCACGGTATCCGATTCGCGCCACGGATTCAGATCAGCCGTGACGCCGTCCGGCGAGTATATCCAGCCGCGATTGACCAGCACTGCCGTGTCGTGCCGATTGCGCAATACCGGAGTCAGGATGTTGATCCCGGGCGACCCATTGCGGCCGCGCAAAGTGAAGATGATCTCGTGGTTGTAGTCGTAGCTCCCGCTCACTCGAACTCGGCGGAAGTGCGAGGCGCTCGTGTCCTTCGGCAGAGAGTCGAGCGGTACTTCGGGCGCGAAACGCCTTTGGGCGAGAAAAGCATTTTCCTTTTTGCGAGCGGCAAGGCGACGCAGTTGCCAAACCCCAAGCGAAACGCAGATCACCGCAAAGGAGATCGCCAGAACACCGAGAATGGTTTTTCGAAGGGTCACGCTAAAAGAGCGACATCTGTTCGCCAAGGAGATCCGGATCAACCGG
>DATBXT010000334.1:0-3899 GCA_036514115.1 Gemmatimonadaceae bacterium | reverse complement strand
GATGCGATATCGTCTGCTCGAGCGTGACGTGCGGGGCACGGAGCTATTGAGCTCGAAGGAGAAGCTGATGGCCGGCCTGCCGAATTACGCGACGTACTTCGGCCGCGACATGATGATGACGTCGCTCATGATGCAGCCGGTCTGGACTGACGCTATGCCGGAGTTCGTCATCGCCAGCGCACTCCGCAAGCTCGGGCCCGAAGGCGACGTCAGTCACGAGGAAGCGCTTGGCGGCCAGGCGATACGCGAGAACGCTTCCGAGTACAACGCGCACATGGTGAACTATTTCTCGCTGCGGAGCCGCAGCAGAAGCGCGGCCGATACAGCGCTGGCCCACGCCCGCGCGACGCTCGCCGATCTGCAGAAGGTTCGCGAGAACTATCACATGCGTGACGACGAGTTTCAGCTGCCCGTCGTCGTGGCGCGGTACCTGGGGAATCCGGCTGTCTCGAATTCGCGCAAGCGCGCGTTCCTGATGGATGCCAGCGATGGGCGGGGCCCGCGATTGGGACTTCTCTTCAGGGAGCTGGCACTCGTTGCCACGCTTTCAACGCCGTACGGACGCGATCCTGTTGTCGAGAATCTGATCGCATCGCCGCGCCTCGACGCCACTCACTGGCGGTCCATCAGCTGGCGGGACAGCAATGCGGGCTACGCCAATGGCCGCTTCGCCATGGACATCAACGCGATCTGGGCGCCGCGCGCGCTGCAGGCCATCGCCGAGATTTTTGCCGCGCTGAGGACGATCGGCTTCACCAACGCACAATTGCAGGGGCGGATCCCGTCCGGATTCGGAGGGACGATGCTCACGGATTACTTGCGCGATCCGACGTCGCTGGATCGGGCGATCCAGAACTGGAAGGGCGCCGCCAACCACTTCGTGGTAACACTCAGTCCCGCCGAGATCAGGTCACGCGTGCAGCAAAAACTCGCGTGGTTGCCGGCGGCGGAGCGGGCGTACTGGAGCAACGTTCTCGCGAAGTCCCCAGCCGACACCCTCCCGCTCACCTTCCTTGCGATTTCGCTCGACTCTGCGGGAAAGCCGATTCCCGTGGTGAACACCGATCCGGCGACATGGCTGCTATTGCGGAACGCGTCCGACGTGAGTCCGGATGCGATTGCCGCTGTCGAGCGGGATGTGAGCGCGATCGCTCGACGGTCCTATCCTGTAGGCCTCTTCGTGGATCGTCTTGGCCCGGTCGTCGCCAACGACGCTTACGCGTCGCCCGCCGTCTGGGAAGCATTCAAACAGGATACTTACCACTCGCCTCGCGTCGTCTGGGGGCGCGAGGTCAATTTGATTCTCCTCGGACTGGCGAACCAGATCAACGGAGCAACCGATGCCAGCGGAAATGTGAAGTCGCCCGCAACGCCAGCCTCGTATGTCGACGAGATGAAAGGCGCGCTCGCGCGGGTCTATCAGGCGGTCGAGGCTTCCGGGTTGAAGCACAACGAGCTGTGGAGCTATGAAATCAGCGGCGGTTCACTGAAGCCGATCCGGTACGGCGCGAGTACGGATGTGCAGCTCTGGAACGTGACTGATCTCGCAGTTCAGTTCATTCTCACGCGTCTGCACTATTTCGGGGACTAGAGATTGGTCTCGCGCCAGGCGTCAATGTGCCGTGACCTGCTCGTTCTTCTCTCAGTAGCCACGCTTGGATGCTCCAGACACGCTGACCGCAGCCAGACTGTTCTCACCTTCTCTGGATCAGCCCTGGGAGCAGAGGGCACGCTGGTCGCCAAGCAGCTCCAGCGCTTCATGCAGCTCAATCCCGGCATCCGCGTCGAGCTGCAGCGTACACCGGACGATGCCTCCCAGCGGCATCAGCTCTACGTGCAGTGGCTCAATGCGCGCGTGGGAAATCCGTCGATTCTTCAGCTCGACGTCGTGTGGACGCCGGAGTTTGCCGCGGCGGGCTGGGTGCTGCCCCTCGACCGCTACTCGCCCGGCAAAGCTGATTTCTTTCCGGCGACGATCACAGCGAACACCTGGGCAGGGAAGCTGTACGCTTTGCCGTGGTTCGCCGATGTCGGCCTGCTCTATCGACGTACGGATCTGGTCCCTCGCGAGCCCCGTACGCTGGAGGAAGTGGTAAGCGAGGCGCGCACGGCGATGGCGCGGCGCGGCGGACCGCGCTATGGAATCGTCCTCCAGGCCGCGCGTTACGAGGGGTTGATCACGGGCTTTGTCGAATACCTCGGCGCGTTCGGCGGGCGCATCATCGACGACCGCGGGGAAGTAGTCGTCAACCGTCCCGAGGCGGTGCGCGCGCTCGAGTTCATGCGCGACGAGCTGTATGGATCGAAAGTCGCCCCACTGGACGCGCTCACCTGGCACGAAGAGGAGGCACGCTTCGCGTTCCAGAACGGAAACGCTGTCTTCATGCGCAACTGGCCCTATCCCGTTGCCGCGATGAGCGACACCGCGCAGTCCAAAGTCGCAGGTAAGTTCGCTGTCTCTCCGATACCTGCGTCTGGAAACGCTCCGGGTGGGCATTCGACGGCGGCGCTGGGCGGGGCGCAGCTGGCGATCAATGCCTACACCGAATTTCCAGACGCAGCGTACAAGCTGATCGCGTATCTCACTGCTCCGGAGCAGATGCTCGAGCGCGCGCGCGCGGTTGGCCAGTACCCCACCCGGCCGGCCCTGTACGAGGACGCAAGGCTGAAAGGCGCGCTGGCGATCCCGCTCGACAATGCGCGACGCGCCATCGAGAGCGCCACGCCGCGTCCGGTGACGCCGATCTACACGGAGCTATCGGAGATTCTGCAGATCGAGCTGCACCGCGCACTGGTCCGGCAGGCGGAGCCCAGGGAAGCGCTCGATGCTGCCGCAGCCAAGATCAACGCGCTCATCGAGCGGACCGGGATGCGGAAGTTGATGGCCGGCGCCAGCAAGGCGTGAGAAAAATCTCGCGCCTCGGCTCCGAAGCCAGGCTGGGCTGGACGCTGGTTGCGCCCGCGCTCGGGGTTATCGCCCTGATCGCGATCTTCCCGCTCGGCTGGACCTTCTGGGAATCCCTGCACCTGCACGAGCTGAGAATGCCATGGCTTGGGAAACCGTTCATCGGCGTGGCGAATTACATCGAGATCGCCAGGGATCCGCGCTTCTGGGCAGCGCTCGGCCATACAGCGTTCTTCACCGTCGTTTCCATCTCGCTCGAATTGTTGATCGGACTATTTCTGGCGCTGGCAATGAATCGCGTTTTCCGTGGACGCGGATTCGTGCGCGCGGCTGTATTGGTGCCGTGGGCGATTCCAACGGTGGTGGCGGCGCTGCTGTGGCGATTCATCTTCGAGTCGCAGGGTGGGATACTGAATGCCCTACTGGTCAAAGCGCACTTTCTCGATCAGCCGATGGTGTGGTTCATCGAGGCATCGACCGCCTGGGTGCCGGTGATCCTTGCCGACGTCTGGAAAACGACGCCCTTCGTCGCACTCCTGCTGCTCGCCGGTTTGCAGAACATCGATTTGAGTCTGTATGAAGCGGCCGCCGTCGACGGAGCGAACGCCTGGTGGCAGCTGCGGCACATCACGCTGCCGCTGCTGAAGCCGGCAATTCTCGTGACCCTGATTTTCAGAACGCTTGATGGTTTCCGGGTGTTCGATCTGATCTACGTTCTGACAGGCGGGGGCCCGGGTACGTCCACAGAGCCGGTCGCGCTCTACACCTTCAACGCGCTGCTGCAGAACCTGCGCTTCGGATACGGCTCGGCGCTGTCGGTGGTGATTTTCGCGCTCACCTTTGGCCTGGCGCTCTTCTATGTACGCGGATTGGGCGTGAAGCTGGGAGGGGAAGAGTGAGGCGGGAGGCGGGAGGCGGGAGGGGGAAAGCGGGAAACCCTGGCGGCGGATGGGGAAGCTGGAGCTTCGCGGCGGCGCTGGTGCTGCTGATGGTT
>DATBXT010000333.1:0-9350 GCA_036514115.1 Gemmatimonadaceae bacterium | reverse complement strand
CGCGCGAAAAGATTCCGCGGCGTCGTTGGAGAGCAGCGGCTCCGCCGCCAAAACGTCGATCTTCCGGCCGCTCTGTTCTACGGCTTTGACCAGGCCGGACGTCAGACCGCCCCCGCCGATCGGCGCGATGATGAAATCCAGATCGAGGTCGAGAGCGAACAGCTCCGTCGCGAGCGTCGCATTCCCTTCGATTACCAGCGCATCGTCGTATGGGCTCGCCACGTAAGCTGCCGGAAACTCCTTCGCCAGCTCGGCCAGTCTTTCCAACCGGCCTTTCTGCCTGACGTCGACGAGGTCGACCTCAGCGCCGTACTCTCGCACCGCGTCGACTTTGATACGGGGCGCGCCGGAAGGCATCACCACCGTGCACCGCTTTCCGAACAGCGAGCAGGCGTAGGCTATCGCCTGACCGAAGTTTCCAGACGAGGCCGTGATGACATGTGTCTGGGTGACGTTCTGGGCGACGTTGTACGCCGCGCGAAACTTGAAGCTTCCGGTATACTGGAGCGTCTCGCTCGCGAGTATCAGATCGACGCCGAGCTTCCTCGAAAGTCGCGGAGAGCTGACGATGGTCGTCGGCCGCGGCGGCGTCGGCGAGCCCGCGCCGGTCACGGCAATCCGCGCGGTTTGCGGGGCTTGAAGAACCTCAGAATGAGTGCAGCGAACAGGAAGAGAATTCCCGCCCAGCGAAGGGCGCTGTCATCCGTCTTAATCCCCCATCCCAGCAGAATTGCCGCGACGAGCATTAGAGCGAGTTTCGCGATTGTGAATGGACTCACTGTTTGTCCTTCTTTCGACCGGTGAATCGAAGAACTCCTTCGCGGAAGGCCGGGGTAGCACGAGCGTCGGCGTTCGCTATGATGCCCGCCGAGATTCCATCAAGGAAGCCAAGTGTGTCGAGCTTGTAGAAAAGGGTCTTGGTCGAGGCCAGGGCGCTCGGCGGCGCTTCCGCCAGCTGGTTGAGCACGCCCCTCGTTCTTTGTTCGAACTCCGCCGCCGGAAAAACGCGGGAGACGAGTCCAATCGATTTCGCCTCTTCAGCGCTGACGACGCGTCCGGTCGCGACGAGATCAAACGCGATCTTCTCACCAACGTTCCGCCGAAGCATCGTCATCACCATCGCGGGAACGAAGCCGATCGTTACTTCCGGGTACGCGAACTTCGCATCCTCGTGCGCCAGCACGATGTCGCACGCCGTCGCGAGGCCGGCCCCGCCGGCAAACGCGCGTCCTTTGACGAGGGCGACGACAGGCTTCTCCATCCGCCTGATAGTATGGAAGACGTGCCCGAGCGCCTTGGCGTCGTCGATGTGGTGCTGACGTGGGGCGTCGATCATTTCCTCGAGAGCAGCGAGATCCGCACCCGCGCAAAAATCGGGACCTTCACCGTTGATGGCTACGACGCGCACCGGGCCTTCGCTGAGCGCGAAAAGAGCCTGGGCCAGCTCCTCGGCCGTTGTCCGGTCGAGCGCGTTCTTCTTTCCGGGGCGAGCGAGAGTGATGAACCCAATCGCACCCTCGACCGTGACGACGACGTTGTTCATCGGGCGCTCGCGGATTTGCGGGACGCGACCTTCGGCAGTCCGAGGCGGCTTGCATCCGAGTCGGGCACATCGATCGTCATCCGCAACAACGCGGTCGAATACACTTTCCCCTGCGCATCGGTTTTTAGCGACAAGGTGCCGCCGCCATCGAGGGCGCCATGGAGCAGAAAGTTGAGAGCATTGAGGTTCGGCAGCTCGTACCGCTCCACGTCTCCTTCGATCATCCCGCGGAAATGCTCGGCGACGCGTTCGACGGTCACCTGTTGTTGAAGCACTTCGTACCACTCCGGCCTGAGCGCGATGAGCCCAACGTTCGCTGTGTCCCCTTTATCGCCCGAGCGGGCGTGAGCAACATCGACGAGCTGGACCTTCACTAGATGACCTCGACCGAAGTCTTCACAACCGATTTGTCGATGAGCGCGGGCCAGTATGCGACGATCTCTTCCACTTTGGGGCGGCCTCCCGCAAAACCCGTCACACTCGGTGGACCATTCAGGACCAGCGGCGCGATTTCACGCGTGAATCGTTCCACGGCCGCGCGATTCTGTCCCCGCACTCCGAAACGCAGCTGAACTTCCGGGGCCTCACTTTGATCGCCGGCCAGCCTGCCGTGAGTAGAGTTGGCGCCTACAAATTCCGTCAGCACGCGGTCGAACTTGAGACCGAGTCGATCGAGTCGCTCTCGAAGAATCTCATCGGCGAGCTTTGCCTTTTCCAGCGCGTCGGGCCAGGCATAAACCAGCGTGCCGACAGCCTTGAATCCCGATCGATACGCTATGGAGACCTTCAGCTTGTCCGTCGGCGCCCTTCCCTTGATGCCCGTAACCCGAACGCGATCTTCGCCATCGGCCGCCAACCGGATCGACGTGAAGTCCGCTATGACGTCGGGCGTGATGTAGGAGTGGGGGTCGCCCATCTCGTACACGAGCTGCTCGGTGACAGTGGGTACGGAAACGCGGCCGCCGGTATTCGGATGCTTCGTCACGGCGAACGAGCCATCGGCCGTTGCCTCGACGATCGGATAACCCACGTTTGCCAGATCCGGAATCGAGCGCCAGTCGTACAGACAGTTACCACCTGAGCATTGCGCCCCGCACTCGATGATGTGGCCGGCGACGATGCCCGCTGCGAGCTGGTCCCAGCTCGTAGCGCTCCAGCCGAACTCGTGGCGAAGCGGCGCCATCGTCAGTGCGGTATCCGTCGAGCGACCGGTAATGACAACGTTCGCGCCCTTGGCAAGCGCTTCCACTATCGGCTCCGATCCGATGTAGGCGTTGGCCGAGAGGACCTCGCTCCGAATGGATGACAGCGGTTCGCCGGTATCCATGTTGGCCAGCGCATGCCCTTCGTCGAGCAGAGCGTCGAGTCTGCCGAGTAGATCGTCCCCTGTTACGACGCCAATCCGAACGCCAGCGGCGTTGTTCTTTTTGGCGACGGCCTTCACCGCCGCTGCAGCCGCGGGAGGATTGACGCCACCAGCGTTGGCGATGACCCGGACGCCTTTGTCCACTACAGCTGGGAGGACACTCTCCATGGCGCCGACGAAATCACGCGCGTATCCAAGCGACGGGTCGCGCTCCTTCTGCTTTTGCAGAATCGACATCGTGACTTCGGCGAGGTAGTCGAGCATGAGGTAGTCGATCTGCCCACCCTCCACCTGCCGGCGCGGCGCATCGAGATCATCGCCCCAGAACCCTTGCCCGCCCGCCACGCGCACCACGCGGTTCAATTTCTTTCTCCGAGGTGCGGAGGAAGCACGAACGGTCCAAGGTGGGGTCCCTTGTTGTGAAGTGTCGCCCGAAGCGCGAGGCTCAGGGTCTCCCGGGTGTTTTCCGGATAGACGATCGCATCGACGTAGCCGCGCGCCGCCGCGAACTTCGCATCGAGCTGGTGCTCGTAGTCCGCGCGCATTTCTTCGACAACCTTCTCGAGCTTCGGATCTACCGTTGCACCTTTCTTCTTTGCCGCGTCGAGCGCCGGACCGTGCACAGCCTGAATAGCCGACTCTCCTTCCATCACTCCCATGCGTCCTGTGGGCCAGGTGAGAATGAAATCGGGATCGAATCCCTGACCGGCCATCGCGTAATAGCCCGCACCGGAAGCATGGTTGATGGTCAGCACGATTTTTGGAACGCGTGCAGTAGCCATGGCTTCGACGAATCGCGCTCCGGCTCGAATTATTCCCCCCTGCTCCTCCTCCGTGCCGACCATGAAGCCTGAAACGTCCTGCACAAAGAGAAGTGGAACGCCGAGCCGGTCGCACCGGTCGATGAAGTACGCAACCTTCTCCGCGCTTTCCGCGTAGACGATTCCACCGAACCTCGGCTTCTCTCCCTCGCGTCCCTTGATCAGGCCGCGCTGATTCGCGATGACACCGACGGTGATTCCGTCAATGCGTGCATCCCCGCAGATCATCTCTTTCGCGAGCCCTTCCTGGAATTCATCGATCTCCCCGTTATCCAGGATGGCGCGCAGCACGGCGTGCATGTCGTAAGACATGCGGTGATCGGCGGGGAGAAGATCGTATAACTCGTCTGCTCGTCCGTCGGCATCAACAGCCGTCGCCTTCTCCCCTCCCGGGTTCGGCAGCCGCTCGACGAGATCACGGATCTTGGCGATACATGCGTCGTCATTGTCGAGTGCGTAATGGGCGACACCGCTGATTTCGGTGTGGGTCGACGCTCCGCCGAGCGTTTCGGAATCCACGACTTGTCCAGTCGCGCCTTTCACAAGGTTCGGTCCGCCGAGCCCCATGAACGATGTGCCCTTCACCATCAGGATCACGTCGGAAAGCGCTGGAAGGTACGCACCACCCGCGATGCATTGCCCCATCACTGCGGCGATCTGCGGGACATGGAGATAGCGCCGCATGATCGAGTTGTAATAGAAGATGCGCGCCGCGCCGTATTGCCCGGGGAAAACTCCACCCTGGTACGGCAGATTCACCCCCGCCGAATCGACGAGATACACGATCGGGATGCGGCAGCGCATCGCGATCTCCTGGGCGCGGAGGATCTTTTTGATTGTCTCGGGCCACCACGAGCCCGCTTTGACAGTGGCATCGTTGGCGACGACGACCGTCTCGCGGCCGTGCACCCTGATCAGCGACGTTACGACTCCGGCTGCGGGCGCCTGGCCTTCGTATTGGTCGTAGGCGACCAGGAGTCCGATCTCGAGCATGCTCGAGTCCTTGTCGCGGAGCAGATCGACTCGCTCGCGCGCGGAAAGTTTTCCCTGCGCGTGCAGCTTCTCCAGGCGTTTGGCACCGCCCGCCTCCAGAAGCTTCGCCTCGAGAGCTTTGAGCTCGTCGCTGAGCTCGCGCAAGCGGTTGGACACTACGCTTCCTGCTTTTCGCGCGTGGCGAACCACTCCTTGATGTACGCGATCAGCTCAGTGGTCGGCGTCCCCGGCCCGAATAGCCGACCAATCCCGCGGGCTTCGAGCGCCTCGACGTCGTCCTTCGGGATGATCCCACCGCCGGTAATCAGGATGTCATCCCTTCCCTGCGCCTCAACGAGCTCCTGGACGCGGGGAATGAGGGTCATGTGGGCCCCGCTCAGAATGGACAGCCCGATGACGTCGACATCTTCCTGAATGGCAGCGGTGGCAATCATCTCCGGGGTTTGATGCAGGCCCGTGTAGATGACTTCCATCCCTGCATCGCGCAGCGCGGCAGCGACGACCTTCGCGCCGCGGTCGTGACCGTCGAGGCCGGGCTTCGCGACGAGAACTCGAATTGGTCTCATAGAAGGCTAAAAGTTAGCGGGAGCGCGGAGCGTGCGGCAATTGGCATCAGTCCTTGCGAGCGATGATGAGCATCTCCGACGAACTTCTCTTCAATGGTTTCTCCGTGAAGCCGTCGTAAACCGTTTCGACGATCAGACCCGCGTCGGACATCAGCTCGGATAATCGCGTCGCGGTGTAAAGCCGCAGCCGGTGCTCTCGTGTCCCCGTTCTGGATCCGCGGCGCCAGGTCGAGTGTACGGTGAGCAGTCCTGACAGTGGGTCGAACTCCCGCTCCTGCGCGAAAAGAGTACCGCGTGATTCCCACCAGTCGCGCGCCAGAAAGCGCGCCATCACTCCGTCGCGGCTCCCGCCGTGCCAGATAAGCAGCCCGCCCGGTTTCAGAACGCGGGCAAATTCGCGGATCACTCGGCCATCGTCCGCGGGATGCGCGAAGAACCCGAACGATGTGAAGAGATTGATTACCGCATCGAACCGCCGTGACCACCGCGCCGGCAGGTTCCGCATGTCGCCCCGAGTGTAGCGGAGGTTTTTCCCAACGCCCCTTTTCCGCGCAATCGCAAGCAGCTCTCTCGAGTAGTCGAGGCCGTCGACGTCGAAACCGTTCTCGGCGAGCAGATGAGCGTGGCGTCCCTGGCCGCAGGGCACATCGAGGATCCGCGAACCCGCGGGCAGGCCAAGCAGATCAACCAGCCTCGATACTTCCTGACGATCGCGTTCGGGCGTGAACAGGGGCCCGTATTCCAGGAGATAGTGGGCGTCGAATGCGTTTTCCCACCACTCTTTTGACTTCATCGTTTTAAGCCGCGGAGAGCTTCGGACAGCGGGCGAAGCTTATCAGAAGAACACTGGCTCCCGGTAAGCGCCGAATACGCTTTCCATCGCGGCTCGGATCTCGTAGAGCGTGCAGTAGGCTCGGGCGCAATCGAGAATGAACGGCATCAGATTCTGCGATGTCCTGGCGGCATCGCCGAGGGCTTTCAATCTTTTCTGCACGAGTGAGTCGTCACGGCGCGCACGCATTTCCGCCATGCGCTGTTTCTGTTCGCGCTCAGTTTCCTCGGTGACCTTGAGCAGCTCGATCGACAGCTCCGGCTCGTCCGTCACGAACTCGTTCACACCGACGATCACGCGGCGATGCTGCTCGATCTCCCACTGCTGACGGGCTGCAGACTCATTGATCTTCCGCTGCAGCCAGCCTGTCTCGAGCCCTCGTACCACGCCGCCGATTTCTTCGATCTGCGCGAAGAGCGCTTCGGCTTCCCGCTCGAGCTCTGTGGTGAGAGTCTCCACGTAATAGGATCCGCCAAGCGGGTCGATCACGTTGGGAACACCGGTCTCGTACGCGAGGATCTGTTGCGTACGAAGCGCGACCTGCACCGACTCCTCGGTCGGAAGTGCGAGCGTCTCGTCCATGGAGTTCGTGTGCAGCGACTGGGTCCCGCCGAGAGCGGCCGCCATCGCCTGATAGGCGACGCGCACGACGTTGTTCATGGGCTGCTGCGCCGTGAGCGTCACGCCCGCAGTTTGCGAGTGGAACCGCATCATCAGGGAACGAGGATCCTTTGCGCCGTAGCGCTCCTTCATGTGCCGGGCCCAGATCCGGCGGGCGGCGCGGAGCTTGGCAATCTCCTCGAAGAAATCGTTGTGGATGTCCCAGAAGAAAGACAAACGGGGCGCGAACGTATCTACGTCCAGGCCCCGCGCGATCCCTCTTTCCACGTAGGTGAATCCGTCGGCAAGCGTAAAGGCGAGCTCCTGTGCCGCGGTCGCACCTGCTTCTCTGATATGGTAGCCGCTTATCGAAATCGTATTCCACTGTGGAACGTGCTCGGCCGACCATTCGAAGCAATCCACGATAAGTCGAAGCGCGGGCTCGATGGGATAGACCCACGCGTGCTGCGCCATGTACTCCTTGAGAATGTCGTTCTGAATGGTGCCGCGCAGTTTCCTCGAATCAACGCCCTGCTTCTCGGCTGCAGCGATGTAAAAACAGTAGAGGATGACAGCCGGACCGTTGATGGTCATCGACGTCGAGACCTGGTCGAGCGGAATCCCGTCGAAGAGCATCTCCATGTCGGCGAGACTGGAGATGGCAACGCCGCACTTGCCGACTTCTCCCTCGGATCTCGGATGATCCGAGTCGTAGCCCATCAACGTCGGAAAATCGAATGCGACAGAGAGTCCTGTCTGACCGTGCGCGAGGAGAAACTTGTACCGCTCGTTCGTATCTCGAGCACTGCCGAAGCCGGCGAACTGGCGCATTGTCCACAAGCGGCCTCTATAGCCCGTAGCATGGACCCCGCGAGTGTACGGATACACACCGGGCATCCCGAGCGCTTCAGCGCTGGTCTCAGCGGCGTCGAGCGGTGTGTAGATCGGCGCCACCTCTTTTTCAGAGTTATTGAAGCCGATGTCCCGCAGCTCGCCGGCTTCGTAGCGCTTGCGCCATTCAGCGACTTCCTGGCGCAGCAAACGCAGCTCGGCGCTCTGCTGCTCGATCGTTTCGACGAGGCCGTTTTCGGACGAAGTCCGCGCGTTAGGGCTTTTCAGTTTCGTCATTTGTCATCTTCTCCACGTACGAGCTCACCGCGCTGGCGCAACAACTCGTCGGCGACGCCGAAAGGCGTCGCGCTTCCTTCCTCCACCGATGGCAGCTGGAGCTCCAGCCAGCTCATTGTGCCGGTGTCCTTCCACAAGCGGCCGCGGACCTTGTCCTCGACGACGTCCATCACACGCTCGCGCATTCTCTCGCGCCTGCGCGTGCGCAGGGTGCCGCTCTGTTCAAGATAAGCGAAGTGACGATCGAGCGCGGCGACGATCTCGTCGATGCCTTCCTCCTTGATGGCGACAGCGCTCAGGACCGGTGGAGTCCACTCCGCCGGATTCTCTGACTTCGCCGCTTCGCGCGCCAGCCGGGCCGGATTGAGCCTTTTCAAATCGACTCCGTGATGCGCCGGCGTATTGCCGAAAGAAACTCCTTTGCGGAGTCCCAGCATCAGCTCAACGTCGTTGCGCAATCGATCGGCGCCCGGTCGATCGGCCTTGTTCACCACGAAGATGTCGGCGACTTCCATGACACCGGCCTTCAGCGTCTGAATCGAATCACCCGACTCGGGCACCAACACCAGAAGCGTCGAATCCGCGGTGCGCGCTACATCCAACTCCGACTGACCTACTCCGACTGTCTCGATCAGCAGTCGGTCGAACCCGAATGCGTCGAGGACATCGGCAACTTCTCGAGTCGCGGCGGCAAGTCCGCCGAGGGACCCGCGTGTAGCCATCGACCGGATGAAGACGCCGGGATCGAGTGCCACGTTCTCCATCCGCACCCTGTCGCCCAATAACGCGCCGCCGGTGAACGGCGATGTCGGATCGACCGCAATCACGCCCACCGTAAGTCCAGCGTCTCGAAACCGCTTCACCAGCAGCGCCGTGATGCTGCTCTTTCCCGCGCCGGGCGGGCCGGTCAGCCCGATGCGTCTCGCGCTGCCTGTGCGCGGGTGGAGCGACGCCAGCAGCTCCTCGAAACCGGCGCGATGGTTCTCGACGATGCTTACGACACGCGCGAGCGCCGCCGGTTTCCGGGCATCGAAGTCTTCGAGGAGGCGGCTAGAGGACACGTGCGAGGATTTTCTCCTGTTTGCGCCACATCGGTGAAGTCGCGCGGCCACCGCCTTCGGGATGATCGTGTCCGAGAACGTGAAGTGTCCCATGTATCACGAGGCGCAGCAGCTCCTGGCCCGCGCTGACACCTTGCCGCCTTGCATTCTCACGGGCAACCTCGGCGCAAATATACACGTCGCCGATCACCGCTCCGCGACTTCCCACCCGCTCCAGCCCGAAGGAGATGACGTCGGTTGCACCGTGGTGACCGAGGTAGCGTTTGTTGAGACGCGACATTGCGGCGCGTCCGACAAACGTGATCGAGAGCATCGCGTCCTTCACCTTCTCCGAGTGAAGTGCGGCAATGGCCGCTTTCCGTACCAGCGCGCGGGAGACACTCAGTCTGCGCACGCTGGACGAGATATCGATCGCGACGCCGCCCGGTTGGTGTGTCATC
>DATBXT010000332.1:0-7498 GCA_036514115.1 Gemmatimonadaceae bacterium | reverse complement strand
TGGATTACCTGCGCGATCTCCCGCTGCCTCTGATCAACCGTCACGCCAACGCCGTCGCTGCATTGGTGTGTTCGCAGATTGGCGGCACACCTGTGCCGCGGTCGTCTGGTGTTGCGGCTCCGGCGACGCAGCAAGTCGTATGACAAAGAAACGTTGGCGGAGAGGCTTGTGATGCCCTTCAAAGCTGCCGTGGTCGCGATGCTCTGTCCGCTTCTGTTGCACGCGCAGGCGCCGGACTCCACCACCCTGGTTCTACTCGGCACCGGAACGCCGCGGCCGACCCCCGATAAAATGGGGCCGGCGACGGCGGTGGTCGTAGGGAAGCGCGTCTTCCTCTTCGACGCTGGTGTCGGCGTCGAGCGGCGATTGTTCGGCGCGGGGCTGCCGGTCGACGGCGTGACCGCTGCTTTCATCACGCATCTGCATAGCGATCACGTGCTCGGTTTGCCCGATCTCATTTTCAGCTCGTGGATTTTCGGCCGGTCAAAGCCTTTTGGCTTGTACGGCCCGCCGGGATTGCGTGCGATGACCGAGCACCTCTACGCGGCATTCAGCGAAGACATCCGCATTCGAACGAACGGTCTCGAACACCAAAGCCGGAACGGCTATCGCGTCGCGGTGCATGAGGTCCAGCCTGGCATCGTCTACGACAGCGGCGGAGTTCGCGTTCGCGCGTTTCGGGTGAATCACGGCGCGTGGCGCGACGCCTACGGTTATCGCATCGACACTCCGGATCGCAGCATCGTCATTTCCGGCGACACCCGGCCGAGTGAGGAGCTGATCAAGCAGGCAACCAGCGTCGATATCCTGGTTCACGAGGCGCAACTTCCGGCAGCGGTCGCGCCGAGTGGTCGACGTGATATGGATTGGCCGCGGTACGTCAGCGAGTACCATACGACGGCAGTGCAACTCGGACTAATTGCCGCGCGCGCGAATCCGCGGCTGCTGGTGATTTCCCACAACGGGCGCGTTGGTGCCGAGGCGGATTCAACGATGCTGGAGATGGTGCACCGAGGCTTTCAGGGGCGTGTCGTCATCGGCAAGGATCTCGATCGCTTTTAAGGCGGCCCTCAGCAGGTCTATTCGCTGACTCTGCGCCCGGCAGGGAAGAACCCTCTGAGGGGAAACCCCGGTAGGATGAAAGCCGGTTCCTAAGCGCGTTGCCGAATCGTCTATCTACGTCGACACTCTAACAAGTCTTGGCTGCGGCTCCGCGGTAAGCATCTCCGTCAGTGAATAGAATTCTCATCAAGTGTCCAGGAACCGGAAAGCTGATTTACACCGGCTTCGCGATGGACCCCGACATCTTCATGCTCTCCCCCATAGAGCTGAATCCCATCGACTGTCCGGTGTGCAGGCAAAAGCATTCGTGGACGAAGAAAGACGCGCTGCTGGAAACCGATCACCAGAAGAGCGCCTAGCCGACAGCGACCCGCGACTCAGGCTGAAAGCTTTTTCGCCGGCGTCGCTCGCCTCCAAAGGTCGATCATCGCGTGGAAGGTAAGTCCCGCCCAGTCTGAGGGGACCGGTGCCAGGCGGCGCTTCTCGCCCTTCGCGCTCTCGAAGCAGAGCCAGCCTTTTTTGAGAGCGGGTTCCACGAAACCGTGCAGGGAGCCGCTCGCACTCTCGAGTGAGGAAGGTGTCACCTCCCAGACTTTCCACTCGACCGCGTCCGTGTCGAAGAATGTTCGATGTGCCGTTTCGCCTGGCTGACGAGACCGGAGTGGTTCGTCCGGCCAGCCACGATTCAACGAATCTGTCAACGAGTCTCTCGCTGGGGGCTACTGGGTCCAGTACTGCCGGCGGCCCCACTTCAAGAAACGTACGAGATCGAACACAGGGCCAGGAGGAGCCGGGGCCTGCCTATTGCCCGCCTGTGCCCCGGCGCCTTCTATACAGTATGAACACAGGCAATCCGCAGAGTAAGGGCGCGCCGACCCCCGAACGTCTGAGCGCACTCTTCTCCGACGAGTTTGGCGGCCAGCCGGACGTGATTGCGTCGGCTCCCGGGCGCGTGAACATCATCGGCGAGCACACCGACTACAACGGCGGTGAGGTTCTTCCGATCGCGATCAACCGGCGGACTTACATTGCGGTCCGCCGGTCGGACCTCCCGCAAAGCCGGGTGGCCTCCATTTCCGAGACCCAACGCGGCGAGTTCGACGCCCAGGCCCCGGTGCGAAGCGGTTCCTGGTGGGATTACCTCGCTGGAGTCTGCGCGCAACTGACCGCCGGCGGGCGGGGCATCCCGCAGTTCGACGCGCTCGTCGCCAGCGATGTGCCTACAGGCGCGGGGCTCAGTTCGTCCGCCGCGCTCGAGGTTGCGACTGCGCTCGCCCTCTCTGGTCTCACGGGCGCGGCGGTCGACGCAAAGGAGCTGGCGCTCGTTTCCTGGCGCGCCGAGAACCAGTTCGTCGGAGTCGGCTGCGGGGTGATGGACCAGTTTGCATCCGCGCTCTGTGAGCCGTCGGCCGCATTGCACCTATGGTGCGATACGCTGCAGACGGAGCCTGTTCCAATGCACGAGTCGGTTCTGATCTTCGATACAGCGACCACCCGCTCGCTTCTGGGCTCCGAATTCAACACACGGAGAGCGGAATGCGAAGAAGCGCTTCGCCTCATCCGCCAACGCTTCCCGGAGGTCCCTCACCTGGCCGGAGCCACCCTGGAACAGATCGAGGCGGCGCGGCTGTCGGGCAAGCCGCGCCTGCGCGCGTTGCACGTGGTCGAGGAGAACGCCCGCGTCGCAGAGGTAGTCGCAGCTCTCCGACACTCCGGAAAGGTCCCGGGCGCGAAGCTGTACGAATCTCACGAGTCCCTTCGGACCCAGTACGAGTGCTCAACCCCCGAGCTCGACTGGTTCGTGGACCGGATGGCTCGAACCTCCGGTATAACAGGGGCGCGGCTCACCGGTGCCGGCTGGGGCGGATGTGCGATCGCCCTCGGCGGATCCGAAGTGCTGCGTGCGGTAGGCGACGCAACCGCGCTGGAGTACGAAGCGAGGTTCAGTCTGAAGCCCCGGACGTGGCTGACATCCGCCGGCGAAGGGGCACGGCTGGACCTGGCTGAGTGGACCGCCAGAAATGTTAACGGCTAATGGACGAAATCGTCTAATAGCTGCAACCAAAAAACTTTAAATCCATTTCGCGCGGCGCTATGTTGGTCGCTCGAATACCCATTCTATATGAATAGCCCGTTTCTGTTTTCAACCGGAATCGAGAACAGCTACCCAGTTCTCCCTAACGGTCGCCGCATCGATGAGATGGAGAAGTGCGGCCATTACGCTCGGTGGCAGGAAGACTTTGCTCTCGTGCGCGAAATGGGCGTGAGGGCGCTGCGTTACGGCCCTGCCTATTACAAGACCCACGTCGCCCCTGACCGGTTCGACTGGAGCAGCGCGGACGAGCCGATTCATTCGCTGCGCGATCAGGGCATCGAGCTCATCGCCGACCTCTGCCACTTCGGAGTTCCCGACTGGCTCGGTGGATTCCAGGACGAAGCGTTCCCGGTTCTGTTTGCTGATTACGCGCGCGCCTTCGCTCGTCGGTATCCATGGGTGCGCTACTACACTCCCGTCAACGAGATCTTCATCTGCGCCAGCTTCTCCGCGCTGCGCGGATTCTGGAACGAAGGGCTGACCGACGAGAAGGCTTTCGGTCGCGCGTTGCGCAACATGTGCATGGGTCACGAGCTCGCGGTTGAAGCGATTCTGTCCGAGCGTCCCGATGCGATCTTCGTTCAGAGCGAGTCGATCGAGCACTTTCACGCCGCGGGCAGCAAGGCGCAGCCACAAGCCGCTCGCGAGAATGCTTTCAAGCATCTCTCTCTCGACCTGACGCTCGGTCGCGAGCTCGCGCCGGGAATGGCGGCGTTCCTCCAGGACTGCGGAGTGACGTCCAACGACCTGAGCTTCTTCCGCGAGCGTCGCGCTGTCGGTCAGCGCTGGCTGGGCCTGGACTATTATCCGACGTGCGAGCACCGCGTCGCATCCACCGGACGCTCGACCACATCGCGCAAGCCGTTCGGCTTCCGCTATCTCGCCAGCGAGTACTACTCGCGGTATCGCGTTCCGCTCTTCCACTGCGAAACGAACCGCGTCAGCGGTCTGGCCGTGGACTGGCTGTCGAATCAGTGGGCGGACATCACCGCACTCCGCAACGCCGGCATCCCGGTGATGGGCTTCACCTGGTTCTCGCTGACCGACCAGATTGACTGGCAGCACGCGCTGCGGGTCGAGCGAAACGATGTGTACCCGGTCGGTTTGTATGATCTCGACAGAAAGATCCGTCCTGTCGGCGTTGCGTACCGCCAGCTGATCGAAGCGAACCGCGATCTGGGCATGCTGCCGACTCCGAGCGAGGTCGTCGCGAAGCAGGCGTAGTACGTGCACGGTCGAACCGGCATGTCTGATGTGAAGAGAGCGCTGATTCCATGCGGTGGGAAAGGCACCCGCATGGCGTTGCTCAGCGGCGGACGCGCGAAGGAGCTGATGCCCATTGGGGGAGTGCCGCTGCTCCTTCGCGTGATGGCCGAGTGCGCGTCGAGCGGGATAGAAGAAGTCCTCGTCGTCGCCGCGCCCCATAAGGAAGATGTCGTGGAGATCGCGCGCGGTGCAGCGGGGAAGGACGATATGCCCGCGCGCGTCGAGACAGTGATCCAGCGCGAGCCGCGCGGACTTGCCGATGCGATAAGACTCGGTCGGGAGTTCGCTGCCGGTGACGCCATCGGCGTCGCTCTGCCCGACAATCTCTTTGTCGCGCAAGTGCCGGCGATGGCGCAGCTGATCGAGACCCACCAGCAGACGGGCAAGAACGTCGTGGCCATGGTGGAGCTTTTTCCGGAAGACGCCGCGCGCGCCGGCCCGACGTCCCTTTATCCCGGAATTCTCAAAGGCGACGAATACGCTATCTCCGAAATTCCATCCAAGGGATCACGCAGCTCGACGTTCGATCTGAAGGGAATGCCGTCCGGGTTTACCGGTGTCGGCCGCTACGTCTTTCTGCCCGAAGTATTTGGCGCGATCGACGAAATCGAGCGGCAGCTCAAACCCGGGGAGGAGCTCGATGACATTCCGGTGATGTCGCTGCTGCTTGAGCGCGGCCGGCTGACCGGCCGAAGAATCGTCGGAGATTTTCTCGACGTCGGCCTGCCGGCCGGATATCGGGACGCGAACGAGCGGTTCGCGCCCGAGGATCAGCAGCCGCGCTTGGCGAGATAAGTCAGCTCTTCGCTCCGCTCGCCCTTCACGATCCGATTTACCCATTCGACGCCCTGCGCCACCGAGTGGTCCATGTTGCCCACCTCGTAGCGCCACGCGCCGAAGCGTCCGCGAGAATAAATCTCCTGCGACTCGAGCCACGGATGTACCGTGGCCAGCACCTTGTCGCGCTCGAGACTCGGAATCGGATAGGTGTACTCGCGCTCGATGACGTGGGTATCGACGACGTCGTCGAGGTCGCTTTCGCTGAGCATCCTGGTGTTCACCATTCCCTGGAGCGTCTCGTCGACTACCGTGTCGCCGTTGACAGGCTTGAACTCCGACCTCGATATCTCCGCCAGCAGCGAATAGTGGGTCGCCGCATCGGGAACGACTTCGGGTGAGTAGTTCGAGAGATAAGTCAGCCGGTAGTACGGACAGTTCTTCTCCGGGAAATACATCCAGCACTTCTTCGACGGCGACGGCTGTTTGACTCCCACGCCGACGATGTACGATCCCGAGTGGCGCAGCTTCGACGCTTCCTCGTGGATCATGTCGGGCGCGCCGCCATTCATCGAGCCGACCAGCAGATCCATCGGCATCGTGGACATCAGGTGGTCGTACCGCTCGCGGGTGCCATCCTCGAGTACGACCTCCTTGTTCTGAGTGTCGATGTGAACCGTGCGGCTGTTGAGACGGAGATTGTCAGCAACGTACGGCTGAATGCGCTCGAACAAACCGCCGGTCCCGCCGTGGCGCGGATATTTGAAGGTTGCGTTCGGTCCCCAACCCGCGTCGTCGCGATCCAGAACGACGTTGCCAAGCACGCGCTTGATGTCGACGACGGAAACGCGCTCTCCGATCCACTCCCGGTTCATCATGCACGGCGGATGCGCCCACACCTTGAAGTTGTAGGGCATCATGAAGTACTTCGCGATCCCCTTGCCGAAGACGCCCATGATGAACTCCTCGAAATTCGCGAAGCGGGAGAGATCGAACTCCTGCTTTTGCGCTTCGATGAGTCCCATCAGGCATTCCAGGACTACTTCGCGCGGCAAATACTTGATGTTGTTCTGGAACGGGTAGGGCAGGAACCGGTCGCACATCCACACCCATGACTCGCGCAGCAGCTCCTGATACTCTCCCTGCATCAGCTTGTCGAAGAGCCGGTCGAAATATTCATAATGCGAGAACAGGACGTGCCCGCCGATATCGTACGTGAACCCGTTCGGGCTCTTCTCCGACGACGCCAGGCCGCCGACTTTGTCGCGCCCCTCGAGGATCAGAAAATTCCTGTAGCCGAGCTCGCGGAGCCGGTAGCCCGCGCCGAGTCCGGTTGGGCCGGCGCCGATAATGACGATTCGTTTTTCTTCAGACATTGGGTGCAGTCTCGAGCTGAACGGACGTCCGGTCAGCCGTTGTGCTTTGAGTGAGATAACGCGCGATGGCGTCATCGAGAGAAGGCATCAGTGATCCACGCGCGCTGCCGAGCACGCTGTACGACGGTCGCCGGGCGCGCAGCCCCAGCTCGGATGCGGGCACAGCGCGAATGAGATCGCTGTTCAATCCCGCGGCGCGCGCAGCTTTCACGGCGAAGTCCGACCAGCTCACTTCGCCGACGTTGGCCAGGTGCCAGATGCCACGCTCGTCGTCGATCAGCAGGTCGAGACAATTGTGGACCAGATCCGGTACATACGTCGGCGAGACGATCAAATCCGCCGCGGCCGCGACCGGAGAATTTCGCCGCAAGGCGCTGAAGGTCGTCGAGATGAAATTGTGCGAGTCCCACGGACCGAAGAACGCGCTCGTTCGAATCACCAGCGTATTCGATAGCGCGGACAGCCGTGTCTCTGACTCGACTTTGGTCGCGCCGTAGACGTTCAGTGGATTCACCGCGTCGTCTTCGGTGTAAGGTCGAGCGGTAGTACCATCGAATACGAGGTCAGACGAGAAGGAAAGAACCGGGATCCCGAGTGCGTCGCACTCTTCCGCGAGAACCGCGGCGCCATCCGCGTTAACGCGCACGCATGCCTCGGCGTCCGACTCGGCGTCGTCGACGCGAACGTACCCCGCGGCGTTAACCACTCCCCACGGGTTGACGGCCTCCAGCGCTCTTCGCACTGCCTCGCGATTGGTGATGTCCAGCCCCTCTCTGTCGAAGCCGTAGGTGCAGAGCCCCCGCTCCAAAGCAATCCGTCTGAAAGCGCTGCCTAGCGTTCCGCGAACTCCCGTGACTATCAACGGCCGCGCGTTGTGCACGAATCTCGACCGTACTATGGGCGCGCGGGATTTGCCCGAGAG
>DATBXT010000331.1:0-5645 GCA_036514115.1 Gemmatimonadaceae bacterium | reverse complement strand
TTGTATTGCGGTACTGGCCACCATGCTCTCGGCATACAGCGGCGCTTCTTCATCGGAAGGGAATAGTCCGGTCCAGCCGGTCAAATTCCGCCACACGATTCACGTGGACACGCTGAAGATGAATTGCCTCTACTGTCACTTTGCCGCCAACAAGTCTTTCGATCCTGGATTACCAGCCGTCGGCACCTGCATGGGGTGCCACACCGTGGTACAGGGCACCAGTCCGGACAATAAGGCGGAAATTCAGAAGCTCGCCGCGTTCTGGAACAAGAAAGAGCCTGTTCCCTGGATCCGCATCCACAAGCTGCCGGAATACGTTCACTTCCCGCACATGCGTCACGTCAACGCTGGAGTCACTTGCCAGACGTGTCACGGTCAGATCCAGAACATGAAACAGGTATATCAGGCTTCGAGCCTGAACATGGGCTGGTGCATCAACTGTCACATCGGACAGTCGAACCCGCCACTCCGCGCGCGATACGATTGCAGCTCATGTCACTACTGATCCAATGAGCGACGAGCAAGATCCTGCAGCGGCCCAGATGGCCGCGCCGAATGCGGTCAAGCGCCGCGAGTTTCTCAAGGTTCTCGGCGTTGGTACAGCGGCGACGACTATGCTCGGGTGCGCATCGGAGAAAGTCGAAAAGCTGATTCCGTATCTGGTCTCGCCCGACCAGACGGTTCCCGGTGTTTCGAATTACTACGCCACCACGTGTCGCGAGTGCGCAGCGGGCTGCGGCATTATCGCCGAAACGCGCGATGGGCGAACGGTCAAGCTGGAAGGCAATCCGCAACACCCCGTGAATCGCGGAGCATTGTGCGCGCGCGGACAGGCAGCGCTGCAGGGTCTCTACAACCCCGACCGCTATCGCGGTCCAATGGCGAGAAAAGGCGGTCAGCTCCAGAGGGTGAGCTGGGATGAGGCGCTTCAGATCTTTGCGCAGAAACTCGGTGAGACTCGAAGCCGAGGCGGCGCGGCCAACGCGGTGTTCATCAATCAGCACGAGACGGGAAGCTTTCCCGGATTCCTGGACGCGTGGCTGGCCGGCTTTGGGATGCCGGCACATTTGAGCTACGACGCTGGAGCCGAGCACGCCGTCGCCGCAGCGAATCGACAGAGCTACGGCGTCGCCTGGCCGCGACTCGATTTCAAGGCGGCGCGCTTAATCGTTTCGATCGGCGCGGATTTCCTCGATACCTGGGGCGCGATGGTCCCCCAGCAGCTCGATTTTGCCGAAGCGCGCGCCGACCACGAGAACGCGCCGCGGTTGATTTACGTCGGGCCGCGTCGTTCGTTGACCGGGCTCAACGCCGACCAGTGGATTGACTGCCGGCCGGGCAGTGAGATGGCGATCATCCGGCTGCTTCAGGGACAGATCGCGACGGATGCCGCGGCGCAGGCGACGGGCGTGGACGCCTCGGTGCTAGATACCTTCGCACGTGAGTTTGCCGCGTCATCGCCGGCGATGGTGCTCGCGGGCGGCGGTGGTACTGACGGATTCGAGGTCGCGCTCGGTGCGAACGCGCTCAACCAGGCGCACGGTGGCGCTTCAGTCAAACCGACTGAAGGCTACCTCGGTTTCGAGCGTATGGCATCGCCGGCGGAGTTGCGCGCCGTCGTTGCGCGTATGAATTCAGGTGCGGTTTCGCTGCTCATGGTGCGGGGCGCAAACCCGGCGTTCAGTCTGCCCAGGGTGTCCGGCTTCGCGGAAGCGATGGCGAAAGTTCCGTTCAAGGTGAGCTTCTCCAGTTATCCGGACGAGACGACGGAGCTCGCCGATCTCATTCTCCCCGACCACCACTCGCTCGAGCAGTGGGGAGACGCGGAACCGATTCGCGGCACGATCTCGCTGCAACAGCCGGCGATGGATCCGGTCTTCGACACGCGCGCGACCTCGGACGTTCTCATCACCCTCGCCAAGAAAGACCCCGGTGCTGCCGCGCGCTATCCGATGCCCGACTATCGAACCTGGTTGACAAGCCGCTTTCCGGGCGGCGCAGCCGGCCTCGCGTCGGCGTTGCCGCGGGGCATTGCAGCCGGCTCGCTCGGTGAAGCGGCGACCGCGCGACCGGTCCCGCAGGTGCAGGCCGCCGGGCCAATCGCGCAGTCGAACGGAAACATGTTCCTCGTCTTGTATCCGCATCCTTTCCTTGGCGATGGCCGCGGGGCGAACAAGCCGTGGCTCCAGGAGATTCCGGATCCGGTTACAAAAGTTTGCTGGCAAACCGTCGCCGAAATGAATCCGGTTACGGCAGAAAAGATGGGCCTCGCGAACGGAGACATGGTCAGCATCAAGACATCGGCTGGTACCATGACGTTGCCGGTGCTCCGTTATCCGGGAATCCAGCGCGAAACGGTCGCCATCGCGACGGGCAGAGGCCACGCGCGGTCGGGGCGTTATGCGAAGGCGGGATTCAATCCGCTTGAGATTCTTCCGGCGGGCGAAGACCGCGCTGGAGGCATCGCTTTCGTTTCGACGCGCGCCGATGTGTCGAAGGCGGGCGGATACGCGCACATCGTCACCACGGAAGGTTCTGCTCGCCAGCACGGACGGGGTATTGGTCAGGCTGTCGCAATAGCGGATCTGAAAGCCGGGCGGCCGGGTTACGATTCAGGCAACGCTCACGCGTCGGAGATCGCGCAGAACGGAGGTCCTGAGACGCCCCGCGGCGAGCGCCCTGAGGGTGGCCCCGAACACGGTGAAGAAATGCCCGGCGATGCATCGCATGCATTCCTGCCCGGACTGCGTTCGCCGGTTGCAAATGACGCGCAGGGCGAGCAAGGCGACCCGCGCTCCAAGGATAAAGGCATGTACGCTCCGAATCACTGGAGCGGCATGGCGAAACGCCGGTGGGCGATGACCGTGGATCTGGCGCGCTGCACCGGTTGCGCGGCGTGCGTCAGCGCCTGCTACGCCGAGAATAACATCCCGACAGTGGGAGCTGACTGGCAGGTACCGTCATTCCTGCCCGATAGAACGGGATTCGGTGCGAATCTGCTGCGCAGTCGCGAGATGGCGTGGATCAGAATCGAGCGGTACTACGAGGGGCCGGGCGGGGAAGATGGCACCGCGAATTTCGACACGCGTTTTGTGCCGATGATGTGCCAGCACTGCGGGAATGCGCCATGTGAGCCCGTCTGCCCGGTCTACGCTACGTACCATTCGCCCGACGGGCTGAACGTGCAGGTCTACAATCGTTGCGTCGGCACCCGCTACTGCTCGAACAACTGCCCGTACAAGGTTCGCTACTTCAACTGGTTCGGCTATGGCGAGCCGGCTCGCCCGCAGTACGCGTTTCCGGAGCCGTTGAACTGGCAGCTGAACCCCGACGTGACGGTGCGGGGCAAAGGCGTCATGGAGAAATGCACGTTCTGCGTTCAGAGGATTCGCGAGGCAGAAAATCGCGCCAGGCTCGAGAAGCGTGAATTGAAACCCGACGAGTTCACCACCGCGTGTGCTGCGTCGTGCCCATCACGCGCGATCGTCTTCGGCGATGCAGCGGACGAAAACTGGACGGTGACGCAGATGGCGAAGGATGCGCGTGCGTACCATGTGTTCGAGGAGCTCAACACATACACCGCGGTTGTGTATTTGAAGAAAGTCACCCACGCGGCGACCGAGGCGGGGAGGGCATAGCATGGCGACCATCACACGTCCGCTCCCGGAGAACGACGAGCCGCGTCGTCCCAACATTGCCTCCGCGGATGTACAGCTTCCCGCGGTCAGAGATTACGAGCAGGTAGACCGCGAGATCATCGGCACGCTCCGCCCGACGCTGCCGTGGTTCATTGGACTCGGGGTGGCGATTCTCTTCCTGGTCATCGGGGCGAGCGCGTGGATGTACCAGATCTACAGTGGTCTGGGCGTGGCGGGGTACAACCCGCCGGTGATGTGGGGCGTTTACATCATAACCTTCGTCTTCTGGATCGGTATCGGTCACGCCGGCACGCTGATCTCGGCGATCCTCTACCTGTTCCGCGCTGGCTTCCGAACGACGATCTACCGGTGCGCGGAGGCGATGACCGTCTTCGCGGTCATGACGGCGGCGCTGTTCCCGATTCTGCACCTCGGCCGGCCGTGGAAATTCTTCTGGCTGATTCCGTATCCGAACTGGCGCTATATCTGGCCGCAGTTCAAGAGTCCGCTGGTGTGGGACGTGTTCGCGATCCTTACCTACTTCACAATCTCCAGCACGTTCCTTTTCATCGGCTTGATTCCGGACATCGCTGTTTTGCGCGACCGCGAAAAGACGAGCCCGATACGAAAGCAGATTTTCTCGATCATGTCGCTGGGTTGGCGGAACACCGACAACGAATGGCGGCATTTCGCGAGAGCCTATCTGTTCCTGGCGGCCTTTTCGACTCCGCTGGTGCTGTCGGTGCACTCCGTGGTCTCGTTCGACTTCGCGATGGCGCTCACGCCTGGCTGGCACACCACGATCTTCCCGCCGTACTTCGTCGCGGGCGCAATCTTCTCGGGAATGGGAATGGTATTCACCATCATCATTCCAATGAGAAAGTGGTTTGGCCTCAAGCATTACGTCACGATCAATCACCTCGATGCCGCGGCTAAACTCTGCCTGTTCACGTCCCTCGTAGTCGGTTGCGCTTACATGAGTGAGTGGTTCGTGGCGTGGTTCAGCGGCAACGAAGCCGAGCAGAGCTTCTTCGCCAACCGTATTTGGGGCCAGTGGTGGTGGGCATCGGCCATTCTTTACACCTGTAACATGGTGCTGCCGCTGTCGCTCTTTGTCCAGAAACTGCGGCGCAATGCGGCGTGGCTGTTCATCATCTCGTTCACGATCAACATCGGCATGTGGTTCGAGCGATTCGTCATCGTCGTGCCGTCGCTATCTCACGAATTCGAGCCCTGGCAGTGGACGAGCTATCGTCCCACGTTCGTCGACTACGCGATTCTCTGTGGCAGCTTCGGTTGGTTCTCGATGTGGTTCCTGCTGTTCGTGAAACAGCTGCCCGTAATCGCAATTTCCGAAGTGAAGGAGATCGTCCCGCCCAGACTCAAGTCCGCGCACGCGCATGGGATTGATTCTTCCGGCCGGCATTTCGAGTACGAGGCTGATACTCCCGGAGAATACGCGTAATGCGTGGCGTGCTGGGAGCATTCCGCGAGCTCGATTCCGCGGTCGGCGCCATCGAAGCGTTGAAGGAAAAGAACGTCGGTTTGATTCGCGTTTACACCGCCACGCCGCGTCACGAGCTCGAAGACGCCATCCAGGCGCCACCGAGTCCAGTGCGCCGCTACACGCTCATCGGCGGGTTGCTCGGCGTCACCTTCGGTTACTGGATTGCAATCTGGGTCTCGGATTATTGGCCCCTCGTTGTAGGTGGTAAGCCGATCGCGTCGTGGGTTCCGTACACGATTTTCGGATTCGAGGTGATGGTGCTCTTCGGCGGTCTTGCGACGGTGGCGGGACTACTGATCCATGCGCGCATTCCGCGGCTGACGCTGCAGGTGGGCTACGACCCGCGCTTCAGTCATGGAGATTACGGCGTGTGGGTGGAGTGCCCTCCGGAGCAGGCGAAAACAGCGGAAGATCTGCTGCGTCAGCACGGTGCGGTGGAGGTGCGACGTGAACGCTAGGCTCCGCATGCTGGTTCTCGTGCTGCCCCTCGGGCTGACTGC
>DATBXT010000330.1:0-3938 GCA_036514115.1 Gemmatimonadaceae bacterium | reverse complement strand
CGGACTGCGCATCCTCGGACCGACGCGAACGGCGGTCTACGCGAATCTGCAGCCGATCGTTGCGCTCCTCGCCGCATGGGCAGTGATTGGCGAGGTTCCGACGGTATTCCAGGGCGTCGGCGCGACGACGATCATCGCGGGCGTTTTCCTCACCAGAGCATGAGGCTCGTTCTCTTCGACATAGACGGCACTCTCCTCAACTCCGGTGGAATGGGACGAGCGGCGATGCAACGCGCGCTGGACAAGGTGTTCGGATCGCCGGGAAATCCTTCGTACCGCTACGACGGCAAGACCGACAAGCAGATCGTCCGCGACGTGATGCGGCTCGAGGGACACAGCGACGAACACATCGATTCCCGGATGGAGAAGTTGTTGGAGCTGTATCTCGAGGGGCTACGTGAAGCAGCGATGAGCCGAAAGTTCAACGTCCGACCACTCGAGGGAGTGGTGGAGCTGCTGGACGCGCTCGAGCCACGCGAAGACGTCATACTCGGCCTGCTCACCGGTAACGTCGAGCCGGGCGCGCGAATCAAGCTGACGATGGCCGGCATCGATCCCGACCGGTTTCGGGTGAACGCGTTCGGCTCCGATCATGAGCATCGGCCATCACTGCCCGCAATTGCGCAGAAGCGGGCAGGTGAAAAGCTCGGCCTCGATATCGCCGGTGATCGGCTGGTAGTCATTGGCGATACGCCGGCCGACATAGAATGCGGGCGGTCCATCGGCGCGAGGTCGATCGGCGTAGCCAGCGGCCACTACACCGTCGAACAACTCCAGGAACACAATCCGTATGCGGCGTTTCCATCGCTCAAAAACACCCAGCAGCTGCTCGAGACGATTCTGAATGCGTGAGGTCGAGCTCAAGGCGGTCGTCGACGATCTCGCCGAGCGGAGAAGGAGGATCGAAGACGCCGGTGGGACGTTGTCGTTCGAAGGCAAGATCTCCGACCGCCGCTACGATTT
This sequence comes from Gemmatimonadaceae bacterium, assembly GCA_036514115.1. Lineage (GTDB taxonomy): Bacteria > Gemmatimonadota > Gemmatimonadetes > Gemmatimonadales > Gemmatimonadaceae > UBA4720. Next base: position 2,975 of record DATBXT010000330.1, on the reverse strand, counting down.
TGCGTCAGGTGAGCTGGGCGCTCGCGATGAAGTGCTGCGCGTGCGGCGCTATCACAGTGCTTCGTCGACCAAAACCTATCTCGACTGGAAGGGACCGACCGAGTTCCGCGATGTCTACAAGGTGCGCGAAGAAATCACCACTCCGGTTGAAGACTTCGACTCGCTGGAGCAGATCCTTCTTCGCCTTGGATTCGAGCTGACTTCAGAGATAGATCGCGACATCTGGCAGTATCAGATCGCTGACGCGACCGTGCGGTTCGAGGTCTACCCGCGCATGGACACTCTGGTCGAAGTGGAAGGGCAGCCGGAGACCATAGAGCGGGCGATCGAGGCGCTGGAACTGCCCAGAGGCGTGTTCAACAACCGCCGACTTTCGGCATTCGTCGACGATTTCGAGAAGAGAACAGGCGTGCGGGCAGCGATCAGCGAGCGAGAGAAAGCCGGTTAGCGCGTCCCTGTTCCCGCCTGACGTTTGGCGCCTGACGCCAATTGCTTCCATGTGTAATCCAAATAGATTCACTCGGCAATGAATTGTCGACTTACGCGGATGATCGGTGTCCTGGTCCTCTCGCTCATCGCGGCCACCTCGCTGGCCGCCCAGGAAAATCCGGCAAAGCGACTCTCCAGCATCGTCGGTGTAGCCGTCGAAGAGTACGCCAAAGCGGTCGACGAAACCGGCAAGCTGATATCGCAGGATGAATTCTCTGAAACATCCGGGTTTCTCGTCGACGCCAAACAGGTCGCGAGCCGGCTGACTGGCTACGGCGCGCCAACCACCCGAGCCATTCTGGACAGCCTTTCCAATGCGGTTGCTGTAAGGCAGCCGCCATCGAAAGTGCGCGAGCTGCATCGATTGTTCGCCGCATCGCTTGGAACGGCCGGCGCGATGGATCTGCCGAAGGGCCCACTCAGCATCGACCAGGGGCACCAGCTTTTTTCAACGAACTGCGCCTCGTGTCACGGAGTCGACGGACAGGGCGACGGACCGTCCGCTCACACCCTGAGCACCGCGCCCCCTGGAATCGGAGCAAAACGCCTGACACCCGAGCTGACGCCGACGCTCGCGTACAATGTCATCTCGGTCGGCGTTCGCGGCACGGCAATGCCTGCGTTTGCCGGGCCGCTGACACCGCAGCAGCGGTGGAACATCATCAACTACGTCTACTCATTGCGCGGCGAGCCAATGGTGCTGCCGGTAGCTCGCGCAGATGCGACCGCGATTCCAGGCGACACCGCGTCACCAGTCATCCTCGCCCTCCTCGACAGTGCGCTCGATTTCGCTCGCAACGGCAAGAACGCCGAGGCGGGCGATCGAGCCTTTGATGCCTACATCGCCTTCGAACCGCTGGAGACACCTGCGCGGGCGAAGAAGCCCGGGCTCGTCGCCACGATGGAACGACATTTTGCCGACTTCAAGGGAGCGGTGAAGCGCAGCGATATCAACGCCGCCAAGCAATCGCGCGACGCCATTGCCGACGGATTGCCGTCGGTGATCGACCTTACCCAGACGCCATCAGGCAACTGGGAGGCTTTCTTCCAGTCGTTCCTCATCATTCTCCGGGAAGGATTCGAAGCAATACTGGTCGTCGGCGCCGTCGTCGCCTTCCTGCTCAAGACCGGCCACCGCGAGCGGCTGCGCTCCATCTGGGTCGGGCTCGCCCTTGGCATCGTCGCCAGTCTTCTCACGGCAGTTGTACTCAAGACGCTGCTCGCCGCCATGCCGGCGAGCAGGGAGATCGTAGAGGCGGTGACGATGCTCGTCGCGGTGGTGGTTCTCTTCTCGGTCAGCTATTGGCTGATCTCCAAGGTCGAGGCGGCGAAGTGGCAGCGGTTCATCCGGGAGAAAGTGAATTCCGCGTTGCAGCACGGCGGAGGGAAAGCCCTGGCGCTCGTCGCGTTTCTGGCGGTGTATCGCGAGGGAGCGGAGACGGCGCTCTTCTATCAGGCACTGTTCAACGAGGGCCCTAACGTCGGCCTTCCGCTGGCACTCGGCATCGTCGCGGGCTTCGCAGTGCTGGCGGTGATCTTCACGCTGTTCTATCGGTACGGCGTGCGGATACCGATGCGTCCATTCTTCACGGTCACCAGCCTTCTGCTCTACTACATGGCATTCGTGTTCATGGGGAAGGGGGTTCGCGAGTTGCAGGAGGGGAACATCATGCGAATCACGGTGATCCCCGGGGGCCCGCACGTCGATGCGATGGGTATCTACCCGAGCGTCGAGACTCTGATGGCGCAGGGCATTCTAATCGTGCTGCTGATATTCGCGACGGTAAAAACGTTCTGGACCAGGCGCACCCCGGAAGGCGCAGAAGCATAGCCGATACTGGAAACGCGGGCAGTCGCGTGACGGAGTTGAACGGATTATGACGATGGGTACCAACGAGCCAGCCGCGCCGGATACGGGCCACGGCGTTCGCCCCGGCGGATACCGTTTGCCAGAATCGACCCGATTGGGCAGAGTGCGACTGCAAGTCGCCGATCTCGACAGATCGATTTCGTTTTACGAGAAGGTTCTCGGAATGCGCGTCCTCCGGCGCTCGGATGATTCGGCTTCGCTCGGATCGCATGGTGAGGATCGTGAGATCGTTCATCTCCGTCATCTCCGAACAGCGCGACCGGTTCCCCGGCGGGGGTTATTGGGGCTGTACCATTTCGCCATTCTGCTGCCGGACCGCGCGTCGCTGGGCAGATTCGTCGCGCATCTCGGCGAGATCGGCGCCTACGCCGGCATGTCCGATCATTTCGTGAGCGAGGCCGTGTATCTCACCGATCCCGACGGTCTCGGGATCGAGGTTTACGCTGACAGACCCCGCGGCGCATGACGGTATGACGAGCGTCAGCTGTACATGACGACGGAGCCCCTCGACGTCGATGGCCTGCTGAAGGAAGCGCGGGGGGAACGATGGACTGGAATGCCGCCCGGAACGGTTCTCGGGCACGTGCATCTCTATGTCGACGACATCGACCAGGCA
>DATBXT010000329.1:0-3608 GCA_036514115.1 Gemmatimonadaceae bacterium | reverse complement strand
GATCTTCCGCCAGTTCTGAAGCTCCTTGCTCAAACCGGCATAGTCCTCGTCCGTCGGTCGCAGAGTACCCAGCGCCTGGTCGAGATGCTCGTAGCGCAGGTTCCGCACGAGGGAGCTGTCAATGTTTTCCTCTTCCGGGTCTACGTGCCACGCCTGCTGCATGGTGCGTGGGTCGATCTGACCCGTCATCAGATCTTCGCCCAGCGCCACGTAGGATGCAGTGAGCAGAACATCAGCCGTCGCCAGCTGATCGGCCGTTGGCGTCTTCGTCTGCTTGAGCGTCGCGATCGCCTGAGCGAGAGGACCGATCGGATAGTCATCCATCCGCATCCCGTCGGTGTTGGCGAGGAGGATGGCGTCAGTTATCGCCTTCGTTCTGGTTTTGTGGAGCCCGTCCGAGGAGAGCCAAAGCGGGTTATCTCCATACAGCTTATAAAGCCGCTTGGTATGCCCCCATTGGTCGTCGTCGATCTTGGCCGGTTTCGCCGCGGCAAGCTTGGTCTTCATCAGGCTTTCGATCTCAGTAGCCGGCACCCCGGCGACCGACGTCAATTTTTCCGGAGCCCACGTCTGTGGGTTTTCCGGCTTACTGGCCCGAGCAGTCTCGTTGACTTTACAACCGGCCGACAAAGAAACGGCCAACAGCAGAGATAGTCGGGCTGCACGAGCATGTGAGCGCGTGTGGGCAGTCGTTAGAGCGGCCATAAGCGAATGAACTCAGTGACGGGAAACAGTTTTCTACTGACAAGCACTGATAAGGCGAAAGTCGGGCCAAAAAAAACGCCGGCTTTTTGGGCCGGCGTCTCTTTTCTACCATCGACTACGTCGTGACGTACTTCAGTGGCAGGAGAGCAACTGCCTCTGCCCAGAATGGCGCCTAGAGACGTCCCGACGTCGTGAACTTCGCGCCCTACAACATTGGTTACTCGCTGCTCGCACCAGTTCGGTTGCAGCTATGCTTGCACTTCCGACGTGCCATTTCTACTGGACGCACTGCCCGTGCGGATCCGGCTTCGTCTTGTCGACCACAGGCCGGTGGTCGAGGTTCGCCACCTTCGTAGCGAGATCGGCGACGTACTGCGCCACCCGGGCCATTCGATCGTAATCGATGTACTGCGGCTCGTCAGTCACCTGATGGTAGTCCGCGTGTCCACCGGTCGTGAAGAAAATGATCGGAATTCCATAACGAGCGTACTCGTAGTGATCGCTGCGGCAGTAGATGTTCTGCGGATGACCGTTGGCGTCCATGGCGTAGTCGAAGCTCAAAGGATGCGCCTCGCCCTTGTTCACCGTCTCGGCGAGATCGCCGAGCTCGGTGGAGAGGCGGCGCGAACCAACGAGCTGAACGTAGTTTGGATTTCCATGGTAGCGCTCGCCTCCCTTCGTGATGCCGGTATTATCCGCCGCAGCACCACGACCGACCATGTCCATGTTCAGCTGCGCGACTATCGAATCGCGCGGCACGGTCGGATGGTCGGTGTACCACTCCGATCCGTATAGGCCCGCCTCCTCGCCGACGTGCCACACGAATAGCAGGGAACGTTTCGGCTTCTCCTTCTGGCCGGCGAAATACTGCGCGACCTCGAGGGCGCTGACGCTGCCCGAGCCATCGTCGTCCGCGCCGTTGTAGATCGAATCCGGACGCGCCGAGGCTCCGTTGGTCCGTCGGCGGATGTCGGCGATCAGCGAGTTGACGCGCGACTGCTGCGCGGCATCGAGCTGCGGCGGGCGATCGTCGGCGCCCCCCGTGCGGAAAAGGTGATTGACGATATAGATCGAATCGTGCGCGACCGGGCGAGTGCTCCAGCCGATGTGATCGTTGTGCGCGCCGATCGCGACGTACTCGTTGCGCAGCTTCGGATCACTGCCGCGGATTATCGCCACGACGTTGCGCGCCGGAAATTCCGGCGCAGTTTCTACAAACTTCGGCGTCGACGTCACGGTCGCGCCGAGCGCGCCAGCCTTGGCGGTGTCGACGTTTCCGTTCATGAGCGCATCGGCGACGCGCTTGTTGACGTAGAGGAAAGTCGGAAGCTCCGGATCAGTCTCGTCCTTCAGCAGCTGATTCGGTTGCTGGAAGATCTGAATCATCTGAGGCGGCATTGCTTCGAGACTCGCCACAGCGATCCCCGCGGCATTCATGAAGCGACGCGTCGCGATCGCGCGATTGATGCCGCCGCCGGAATTCTGGGTTACGCCGTTCGGGTTCACGCGAAGCACGACGAGCTTGCCGGCTGCCGCTGACGGATCGAGAAGAGACGCCGAGTCACCCCATGTACCGCCGAAGACTGCCTGCACTCCGTCGAGGCTGCGCGCGGCGGAGCCCTGATCGCGTGCCGCGAAGTCGGTCCAGGGCGTGAACGATGCAGAGCCAACCGTCAGTCGCGATGACACGTCGTATTTGCGATCGACGACGTTCACCGACTGAAAGTATGTGCCGTTGTCGCCGGCGGGCTCGAGACCCATTCGCTTCAGCTCGGCGGCGATGTACTCGACGCCCTTCGCATTACCCGCAGTGGCCAGCAAGCGGCCCTGCATGGAATCGTCGGCGAAGATGTAGAGTCTGGTCCTGAGATCGGCCGCAGTGATCGCTGCGGTCGTCGGAGTCGGCACGTGAGTGCGTCCACGCATAAGCACATCCCAGCTCGGCGCGGAGCCGCCTTCTGCGGGAGCCGTGGCTGCCTGTTGCGCGCCGGCGGAGCCAGCGATGAGGAGGGCCGCGATGACGCGGGTCGATCTTTGTAAGGAGGTCATGAATGGGAGAAAAAGGTTTGTTCCGGTCGGTGAAACTTAGACACCGCTGAGGACGCAAATGTCCGCATAGACACAGGATTTACAAACGACTGCTGCCCCCAACGGGCGAAGAGGGCCTTCCGTTCCACCGAATACTGGCAGATGCCGGTCGGCGACGCTAATCTGAAAGAAATTCCACCGTCGAGCGTACGCATGCGTTCCCTGATTCTCTCGACCCTCCTGCTTCCTGTCGCCAGCCTCGCCCTTCCGGCGCAGAGGCCCGCGCGCGCTCCGCTTCAGGTGACAGAGTGGAAGGTGCCTTGGGAAAAATCGCGGCCGCGTGACCCCTATGTGGATGCGCAGGGAAGAGTTTGGTTCGTCGGCCAGGAAGGCAATTACGTCGCCTTCCTCGACCCGGCGAAGGGAACGTTCAAGCGCTACGAGATCGAGGCCGGTACCAATCCGCACAACCTGATCATCGACAAATCGGGCAGGGTCTGGTTCTCTGGCAATCGCAACGGCCGCATTGGTCGGCTCGATCCTGTCACTGGTAAGACGACTGTATTCCGGATGCCGGACCCCGCGGCGCAGGATCCCCACACCATGACCTTTGATCGAAGCGGCAACATGTGGTTCACTGCCCAATTCTCGAACTTCGTCGGGCACCTGGATGCCGCATCGGGGAAGGTGCGGCTGATGAAGCCGCCGACCCGCGACGCGCGTCCTTATGGAATTGTCGTCGATCCGAACGGCCGCCCGTGGTTCGATGAGTTCGGCGCCAACAAGCTGGCGACCATCGACCCGAAGACGATGGCGATCAGGGAATACACGCTCCCCAACGACCGGACCCGGCCAAGGCGCATCGCAGTCACGTC
>DATBXT010000328.1:0-3369 GCA_036514115.1 Gemmatimonadaceae bacterium | reverse complement strand
TACGGGCGGATGCTTCTGAAGTCGCGAGCCCAGAGGTCAACAGCGCTGACAATCCGGCGACCGCGGCGAGATTTAATCGCCAGTGGAACATGCGCCTGATCAACGCTCCGGCTGCCTGGGCTGCGGGCAAGCTCGGCAGTTCAGCGGTGACCGTCGCGATCATCGACACGGGCATCGATTATGACCTGCCCGATCTCAACGGCCTGGTCGATCTGTCGCGTTCCCATTCGTTCATGGACACCTTCGTTGGACAAAGCGACAATCCGGCGACCCCCGAATTCGACGCGAGCCCAATCGTTCCGTCCGATGATTTTCTCGTCACGCACATTGGGCTCTTCGCTGGCCGCGATCTGATCACCGATCTCAACGGTCACGGGTCTAACGTCGCCACGCAAGTCAGCAGCAACGCCGTACGCTACGCCGGCGTCACTTCGCGCACGAAACTGATCGGCGTCAAGGTTCTCGGTGCAAACGGTGTCGGCAGCTTCAGCGATATCCTCAACGGAGTGCTGTGGGCGGCGGATCACGGCGCAGACGTAGCCAACATGAGTCTCGGCGGTGGTTTCTCGAAGTCAGGCAACGGCGACGCCTTAGGCGCGATCAATCAGGTCTTCAACTATGCCAGAACCAAAGGCATGGTGATTGTGGTATCAGCCGGTAACAGCGGAATCGATCTGCAGCACAACGCAAATCAGTATTCGAACTACTGCGACGCGCCTAACGTGATCTGCGTGTCAGCCGTTGGCCCCACTTTGGCTACCGAGATCGGGACTCCGGCGGAGAACACTGGTGCCTTCTACACGAACTTCGGCAAGAACAGCGTCGATGTCGCAGCGCCTGGCGGAAACGCTGACGCAGCACACGGTTTCAAGACGTCTGCCTGGCCGTGGGGTACCGACATCGCATCGTGGGTCTGGTCGTATTGCGCCAAGCAGTCTCTCATCATTCAGCGAAACGCAACCGACAAGACGAAGGGCGACATTTTCCTCACTACGTGCTTTCCGATTACCGCCACAACTCCACTCCTGAATAACGGATATATCGGAACCAGCCAGGCTTCCCCGCACGTCGCTGGCCTCGCCGCGCTCCTTATCGCCGAGAATGGCAAGGGCAATCCCAATCAGATCAAGCAGCTGATTCAGAAGTCAGGATTGGCAACGAACAAAGCCCTCGGTCGCGGCAGAATCGACGTCGCAGCTGCTCTCGGCCTGTAACCAGGATCCGCAGTTGTAACCCTACCATGGTGGACCCGAGTTCGAACGAGCTCGGGTCCATTTTCTTTGTGTGATCAACGTTTTCGGAGGTTCGATGCGAAATCAGTATCTGCTGGCAATCGCTGCCGTCGCGTTTCTCGCCGCCTGCGCCGACAATCCAGTAGTCCCGAAGGAAATGAAAGTCTCGCCGGCGGTATTCGCGCTCGGCCAGGGCCCGCAGCGTCAGATCGCGCCGATCGAGTACTTCCGGCCGAACAGAGTGGCGGCCGGATTTTCTGGAAGCGGAATCGTGCCCCGCGACGCGAGCGGTGGTACCGCCGGCTCTCCGGAAGCCAACATTCTCTACTGGGGCGGTGCTCTAATCACTGAACAGAAGCTGGCTGCGATCTACTTCGCACCTAAGCCGATATACCGAAATGGCCCCCGCGTCGGCACGAATGGCGCAGGCAGTGGCGACGGTTCGCTGGTCGGGTACTTCCTCAACAACCTCGGCGGCTCGTCGTATTGGAATGTCAACAGCACGTACTACCAGAACACCGGCACCAACCAGGAATTCGTGAAGAACAGCATGGGGTACACCGGCTTCTGGGCAGTAAGCAGCGGCAACAGTCCTCGAGCCGGGGATGTCGTCACCGGCAATGACATGGCGAATCTCGTCGAGGCGGGTTTCGCTTCCGGCACGTTGAGCTATGATCCGAGTACCGTGTACATGGTATTCACCGGCCCGGGAGTCAATCTCGGCGGGGGGTTCTCACGCGACGATCTTGAATATTGCGCGTGGCATTCGGCTTATCTCCGTGACAACGGACAGATCGTCCAGTTCGCGGCGATGCCCTACGACGCGGACTTTACTCCCGCTCACCCGTCAAACAATCCCGACGGCTTCCACTATCTATGCGTGCCACAGGACGGCGCACCGAATGGCGACGTCGGCGCAGATGGGACAGTGAGCGCGATGACGCACGAGATCGAAGAGACCTCCACGGACCCGGTGAGCCGGTGGGAGAAGCGGTTCTTCTACGGCTGGTACGACATCAACGGCGAAGAGAACGCCGACAAGTGCGCCTACACCTACGGTCCGACGCTCACCCAGAATTCTTCGGGCTTCTGGAATATCACGATCGGGGGCAAGCCGTTCCTTGTTCAACAGCAGTGGAGCAACATCAAGCCTCAAGGTTGCCTGGCGTCGTTGTAGCAGACTCAGCAGCCACATCTTGTCATCCGCCCAGTTGAGTACAACTGGGCGGATTTTTATTTCCTGACTGCGACCTTTTGATAAGTCCCCATCAGTTCGCCGGTCTCAATCACGTGTCCCGTCATCGCTCGCTCTAGATCGGCTTTGGTTGGAGCGGATAACCCCGTGAGTTCGATGTCGAGTGCATACAGCTTGAAGAAGTAGCGATGCCGGCCAATCGGAGGACACGGGCCGCCGTATTCCACTTTGCCCCAGTCGTTCTTGCCCTGCACCGCGCCTTTCGGCATTCCCGCTTTCGACGCGTTTTCCTTTAGCGAAGCGGCGACAGGAATGTTGTAGACAACCCAGTGCACGTACACGCGCTGAGGCTTGGCCGGATCGGGCGCGTCGGGGTCATCGACAATCAGTGCAAGAGTCTTTGCGCTCGCCGGGGTTTGCGACCAGGCGAGCGGTGGCGAGATGTCGTCGCCTTCGCATGTAAAGCGGGCAGGAATTTCGCCACCCTGCTCGAATTCGGCCGAGGTGATCGTTAGTGTCATCGCGCCATTAGTCTCGAAGTAAGGGTCCGCGCCGATTAATACAGGAGTATATTCCAACCAGATGGCTACCGACACTCGACCGGCCAGCGATCTTCAGATCGTATTCCCGGGCAGCAGCGTTATGGCGGCGGAGTGTCGCAGCTTCCCCTGGGAAACGACTTCGCTCGGGCCGCCGTCGGAGTGGGCGCCCGCGCTCCGTACTGCTGTGGCGATCGTACTGGAATCTCCGTTCCCGATGAATCTCTGGTCGGGACCAGATCTCAACCTGATGTACAACGACGGCTATCGCGCCGTTTTGGGAGCCAAACATCCCCAGGCGCTGGGTCGTCCCGGTCGCGAGGTGTGGAGCGAGATCTGGCCCGAGATAAGAGGGCTGTTCGATCAGATCCGCGCGGGCGGCCCTCCGACCTACGCGGAAGAC
>DATBXT010000327.1:0-3970 GCA_036514115.1 Gemmatimonadaceae bacterium | reverse complement strand
AACGGCGGCGGTGGTCACGCCGTCGAAGAAAACACGATTTCGGTCACGCCGAGCGCAACGCTGCGAGGAGGGTGGCAGGTTGGTGGCGCGATGAGTCAGGGCTATTTCGCCTTCGATCCTTCGCTGTACTCCGAATACACGATTCAGACGTCGCCGACGGATAGGACACAAGTCGGTCCATTCGTCGTTCCACCGCCGCAGTCCAACAACATTGGCGGCTCATTGAGCGTGACTACGCCAACGTTTCGTCATTTCACCGGCCGCGGGGCGATCACTCGCGGCGAGGTGCCGATATTCCGGGAGGCCGCGCCCGGAAACAGCTCCCGCATCGATGCATCGCTCGATGTGCGCCCCACAACGGCCATCCGCAGCTCGCTGCAGTTCTCTCGTCTGACCATCGACAGAGCGCTCGACGGCTCGCGGTTTTCATCGGAAACGATTCCGCGCGTCAAAATTGAGTACCAGATCAGCCCGCCCATCTTCGTCCGGCTGGTGGGCCAATACGCTGCCCGATCGCGTTCAGCCTTACGCGACAGCGGCGGCAACCCGATTCTCATTAACGGCGTGCTCGACACGGGCGAGGTTACCAACCAATTCTCGACCGATTGGTTATTCAGTTACCGTCCGGTCCCCGGGACCCTTGTCTATCTGGGTTACGGATCGACACTCGAAGAACCTCAGGCATTCCAGTTCCAGGATCTGCATCGGACCCGGGACGGATTCTTCGGAAAAATCAGCTACCTCTTTCGTCTCTGAGCGAGCGAAATCCCCGCGCGCCATTCGGCGTGATGGAACACCTCTCGCATAAACAACTGGTCATTTCAAGGAGGAGAAATGCCCAGGACTAAACGAAGGAAAATGCCGAAGCCGATATCGCCCCGGATCCACGGGATGATCGATTACGGAACCTCAGCCGCCGTAGCGGCCGCGCCTGCCATGCTCAACGTGCCACGCGCAGCGCGGAATCTTTTTGAGGGACTTGCTACGGGGTATACCGGTCTCTCGTCGATCACTGATTATCCATTGAGCGTAAAGCGCGTCGTCCCTTTCAAGTTGCACGGCGCGACGGAGCTGGTAATTGCAGCTCTTCTGCCGGCGATGCCCTGGCTCCTGGGTTTCGCAGATAACCGGGCGGCAAGAAATCTCTGCTTCGGACTTACGGCGATGACGCTTGTGGTCTCAGCCCTTACCGACTGGGACGAGCGCGGACGTAACGAGAGCGACTAGCCGTTAATGGTTCGCATCCCGCCTTCGGGATAGCGATCGCCGGCCGTTGCCCCGCGTGGCGCCGCGGTGTCGATGCGGAGCAAATCATTTTCAGATAGAACGATCTCGAGCGCGCGCAGATTCTCTTCGACGCGCTCGGGATGCCTGGTCCCCGGAATCGCCACGATGTCGTCTCCCTGGGCCAGCACCCACGCCAACGCGAGTTGGGCGGGGGTGCATTTGTGCTCCTCGGCGATCTCTTCAACTCTGCCGACCAGATCCAGGTTCTTCTGAAAATTTTCACCCTGAAAGCGTGGGTGGTGTTTTCGGAAATCGTCGTCTGCGAGATCGCTGACGCTCTTGATCTGGCCCGTCAGGAATCCGCGGCCGAGCGGACTATAGGCGACGAAGCCGATGTCGAGCGAGCGGAGTGCCTCGAGCAAGCCTTCCTCGGGGTCGCGGCTCCAGAGCGAGTACTCGGTTTGCACGGCGCTGATCGGGTGCACTGCGTGCGCACGGCGGATCGTAGCGACCGATGCCTCTGACAATCCGATGTAACGCACCTTTCCTTCCCTGACGAGATCCGCCATCGCGCCCACGGTATCCTCGATGGGCGTATTTCGATCGACCCGGTGCTGGTAATAAAGGTCAATGGTGTCGATGCCCAATCGCTTCAGAGAACCCTCGCACGCCTCGCGCACATATTCGGGTTTTCCGTTGACGCCGAGGAACGCGCGGGTTTTGGGGTCGCGCACGTTGCCGAATTTTGTGGCAACCAGCACCTTGTCGCGCTTGCCTTTGATTGCGCGTCCAACGAGCTGCTCATTGGTGTGCGGGCCGTACATGTCCGCCGTATCCAGAAAATTGACGCCAAGCTCGATCGCTCGATGAATGGTGGCAACCGATTGTTGTTCGTCACTCGGTCCGTAGAAGTCGGACATTCCCATGCAGCCCAGGCCGAGGGCGGAAGTCTGCAGGCCCTGTGAGCCAAGACGTCTGGTTTTGATGGAGGTGCTGGTGGCAGGGGTCATACTGATACCTGAGGCTTTGGGTTCACTAGTATTTAGCAACAGATACGCCGAAACGCGCGCGGCGGCTGATTGATCGGACCCGTTGGCTGAACCTGACCAGAGGAATAGCGATTCTGGCTCGCTGCGCTCACTCTTAAGCGCATGTCGATATCGCTGACAGCGCGGAACGTGACGCACCGCTTCGGAAATGTACTCGCCCTGGATGACGTGAGCGTGACCGTGGCAGCCGGAAGCGTGACAGCGCTGGTTGGCGAGAGTGGCTCGGGCAAGACGACTCTGCTGCGCTGCTTCAACCGGCTGGTGACGCCGGATCACGGAGAGATTCTCGTCGGCGACAGGGACGTGCGGGGCGAGGATGCCGTGCTGCTGCGCAGGAGCATCGGCTACGTCCAGCAGCACGGTGGACTGCTTCCGCATTGGCGGGTGTTGCGCAACGCCGGACTGGTACCGACGCTCCAGGAAAGATCCGACGCGACGCAGGCGGCGCGCGAAGCGCTGGAACTCGTCGGCCTTCCAGCAGAGGATTTCGGATCCCGCTTCCCCCACGAGCTTTCCGGCGGACAGCGACAACGGGTGGCATTGGCGCGGAGTATCGCGGCCCGTCCCGGCGTCGTTTTGCTCGACGAGCCGTTTGGTGCGCTCGACGCGATCTCGCGTTCGGAGCTGCAGGAGGCGTTCGACCACCTGCGTCGCGCTCTCTCGGTGACCACGCTTCTCGTCACCCACGATCTGGCCGAAGCCGCACGTCTCGCGGAGCAGGTGGTGGTGATGAGGAAGGGCAGAATAGAGCAGTCGGGCGCCATGCGAGAGCTGGTGCAGTCTCCAGCGAACGATTACGTCGCACACCTGATCGAGCGGGCAAGTGCCGGCCTCGAGGAGTTGGTATTGTGACAAGGCGGCGCGTTTTTTCAGCGACGTGTCTCGTAATCGCCTTCGACCTTACCTCTGGGGCGAGATTGCCGGTCTTCGCCCAGACCACGGGAGGTCGCTCTTCGCCGTCGGCTCCGGCCCAACAGCAGCTGGGTCGCCGCATCGTGGTCGCCTCCAAGCCGTTTGGTGAGTCGTATCTGCTGGCGGAGATGTTCGCCCAGCTGCTCGAGTCCCGCGGCATCAGCGTCGAGCGAAAGCCAGGGCTCGGCGCTACCGAGATTGCGTTCCGGGCGCTGCGCAGCGACGCGATCGATGTCTATCCCGAGTACACCGGCACCGGCCTGGTGGCAATTCTGCACGACACCCTGTCCGACTCGGCTGCCGCCGACCCGAAAACAGTGTTTGCGCATGTGGCGCAGCGTTTCGAGAGCCAGTACCACACCCGCTGGCTTCCGCCGCTGGGTTTTCAGAACACTTACGCCGTCGCGGTAACGAAGCGGACGGCGAACAGATACCACTTGCATACCTTGACCGATCTCGCGCGCGAGAGTTCACACCTCACCGCGGGATTCACCTCGGATTTTATCGGGCGGAGTGATGGCCTGGCCGGCCTGACGCGCGTCTACGGGATCAAGCCACGGAATGTCAGACCCCTGGCGCCTGCCGTGAAGTACCAGGCACTCGCATCCGGTGCGGTAGATGTGATCGATGGCTATTCGACCGACGGATTGCTGGCGAAGTATGATCTCGTCACGCTGATCGACGACAAGCACTTCTTCCCGCCGTACGAAGCTGCGGCTGTCATCTCGCCTGAGCTCGAACGCGTTTCTCCCGCAGCGGTCGCGACGCTCACGCTGCTTAGC
>DATBXT010000326.1:0-4200 GCA_036514115.1 Gemmatimonadaceae bacterium | reverse complement strand
CGCGCGAATCAGCCGATCCAGGCCCGCCGATTCGAGCCCGAGCGACGAAAGAAAATCCGCGCGATCCTCGGGCGGGAGCTCGGCGAGCTCGGCCTCGATCTTGGCAGAGAAGGGAACGACGTCAGCCTGCTCGCCACTCTTTTTGACGGCGGCGCGCAGGGCCTTGAGATGCGGCCCTTCATCGCCGGACAATTCCGCGTCGCTGACGTTGGCGGCATAAAGAACTGGCTTGACGGTGAGCAGTGTCAGCGGAGCAAGTATCGCCTTCTCGCCCTCGCTGAGGCGCGCCTCCCATAAACCCTTTCCGTCTTTGAGAAATTCGTACGCCTTCTCGAGAACAGGCAGCTCTGCCTGCGCCTCCTTGTCTCCGGTGCGGGCAGTGCGGCGGGTCTTGTCGAGGCGCTTCTCCAGTGACGCGAGATCGGCGATCGCCAACTCGAACTCGATTACCTCGCGATCGCGAACCGGATCGACGGCGCCCATGACGTGGGTCACATCGGGATCCTCGAAGCATCTCACAACGTGAACGATCGCGTCGGTCTCGCGAATGTTGGAGAGGAACTTATTGCCGAGTCCTTCGCCTTCGGCGGCGCCTTTGACGAGCCCCGCGATGTCGACGAACTGGACGACCGCCGGAACGGTTTTCTTCGGCTTGACGATCTCGGTAAGCTTATTGAGTCGGGTGTCAGGGACTTCGACCATCCCGACGTTCGGTTCGACGGTGCAGAAGGGGTAGTTCGCGGCTTCGGCTTTGGCAGCTGTCAGCGCGTTGAACAGAGTTGATTTGCCAACGTTCGGCAGGCCCACAATTCCGAGTTTTAGCATTGGTTGGAAAGTAATTCAGTACTGCAACTGAACGGGGGCCAGCTTCTGGCATTTCGAGAGGGAAACATCAACCGCAACTGAACGGGTGCGAGCAGTGAGAAGTCTAGGCGAGAGCAGCGAGTTCACTACGCCGGGACTTACTTCCTTGGCGGCATAGCCACTGCCTGTGCGATAGAAGGCGCCAAGTGACGTCCCGACGTCGTGAACTCACCGCCTCGCACCTTGGCCTCTCACTGCTGGCACCCGTTCAGTTGCCGTTCAGTGGTTAGTTCTCAGTCGCCGGCTTCCGATTGTGAAGATTCATCGCCTTCTCCGGCCCTTCTTTGAGCCAGGTCTCAACCGTCGCCGTGAGTTGAGGCATCATAGCGAGAATATCCTCTCTCTCATCCCGAGCGAACGGCGCCAGAACGAAATCGGCGAGATCCTTGTAGATCCCTTTGCGCTCCTCGCTCGGCCCTACCCCGATGCGAAGCCGGCCGTACTCCTGGGTGTCGAGCGCGTGCTCGATACTCTTGAGCCCGTTGTGCCCGCCGGCGCTTCCGCGCGGGCGGATCCGCATCCGACCCACTGGCAATTGAACTTCGTCGACGAGGATCAGCAGATCTTTCGCGGGACTCCAGAACGGACGGCGGACGAAGTTCTTCAGCGCCTGCCCGCTCAGGTTCATGAAAGTCTGCGGCTTGACGAGCCGCACCTTCACTCCGCCGACGGTGCCGTTCGCGATGTGCGACTCGGCGTCCTTCTTCCACCCATCAAAATGCCAAACGTCGGCGAGGTGGTCGATCAACCACCAGCCGACGTTGTGACGTGTCGCGGCGTACTCGCGGCCCGGATTACCCAGCCCGACGATAACCTTCAACGGTTATCCAATAATTACTTGGACTCGCCTTCGCCTTCACCCTCTTCATCAGTCGGGCCCTTGCCGATGACTTCGGGCTCCGGGGCGCCTTCAGCAGCACCCTCGACGCCTTCAGCGGCCGGGGTCTCTTCGATGACCGCGCGCGGAGCGGCAAGTACCGCCACCGACGTCTCCGGATCGTCCTGGATCTCCACGCCTTCGGGAACCTTGATGTCGCTGACGTGGAGCGAGTCGCCGATTACCATGGCACTGACATCGAGCTCTACGTGATCGGGAATGTTGGAAGGATCGACTTCGATCTCCAGCTCGCGAAGGGTCTGGTCGAGGACACCGCCTTCGAGCTTCACGCCTTCGGCCGTACCAACGAGGACGATCGGAATGCTGACGACGACCTTCTCACCGGCCACGAGCGCCTGGAAATCGACGTGCAGGATCTGACGCTTGATCGGGTGACGCTGGATCTCGCGAATCAGGGTCTTTGCGGTCTGGCCGTCGACCGTGATGTCGATGACTGTGCTCTCCGCCTGAATGTGGCCGAGCATCTTGTCGAGATCGCGCGCGTTGAGCGAGAGCGAGAGCGGCTCGCGGCCGTGACCGTAGATCACCGCTGGAACCTGGCCGCGAAGGCGCAGCTGGCGGGCGGCGCCTTTGCCACCCTTCTCGCGTGCGACTGCGTTGAAGGAAACTGTTGCCATGCTAGTTCATCCTCTGGGCGTGACGACCATTCGCCACACACGTTCAATAATGTCCAATACCGCAGCCGCCAAATCCTTTGCGGCCTGTTCGATCGCTTCAGCTATCACCTTATTGCTCGAACAGTGAGCTGACCGACTGCTCACTATGTATGTACCGAATCGCCTTCGCCAGCAGCTCACCCACCGACAATACGCAGAGCGCCGGAAATCTTTTCTCCGGCGGAATCATCACCGTATCGGTGACAGTGACTTCCGTGATCGGCGCGCTCGAGAGTCGTTCAACCGCTGGTCCTGAAAGGAGCGCATGCGTTGCGCAAACATAGACGTCGCGCGCGCCGAGATCCTTTAGAGCCCTTGCTGCTTCAGAGACAGTGCCCGCGGTGTCGATCATGTCGTCCGTGAGCAAGCAGTCCTTTCCTTCCACTTCACCGACGACGTTGACCACTTCCGAGACGTTCGGCTTCGGCCGTCGCTTGTCGATGATCGCGAGAGACCCGTTCAGTCGCTTCGCGAATCCTCTCGCCATCTTGGCCGATCCAACGTCCGGAGCCACGACGACGAGCTCGTGCAAATTCTTCCTTCTGTAATGCGAAACAAAAACCGGCGCCGCGTACAGATGATCGACGGGAACGTCGAAAAACCCCTGCAGCTGGTGCTGGTGAAAATCGATTCCTAAAACGCGATTCGCGCCGGCCGTCGTGATCATGTTCGCCAACAGCTTCGCGCCAATCGCAACTCTCGGCTGATCCTTCCGGTCCTGCCTCGAGTATCCATAGTACGGCATCACGCACGTAACCCGCGCGGCTGACGCCCTTCTTGCCGCATCGATCAGGAGCAACAGCTCCATGATGTTCTCGGCCGGCGGATTCGTCGGCTGCACGATGAAGACGTCGTTCCCTCTGACGTTCTCGTCGATGCGGACGAAAATCTCGCCGTCGGCGAAGCGGTTGACCGTCGTCTTGCAGAACGGCACATCCAGCATTCGCGCGATCTCACCACAGAGCTCCGGGTTACCGGGCGCGGCGATGAGCTTGAAGCCATGAGCGGGTACGGATAATCCGTCCATGCAGCCTTACAAGTTAAGTGGGCAAAGGACTTAGATCAATTGCCCCTGGTGGATTCGAACCACCATTACCGGATCCAAAGACCGATGTCCTGCCATTGGACGAAGGGGCAAAGCGGGAAGCGAAAACTAGTCCAGAATCTCGACAGGGACAACGCTCTCGGATGTGCGCGTCACGATTCGTCGCGTCCCCTCCGGCACGACGAGCTTCGGCGGTGCGCCTTCGCGCTCCACTGGCCGCGTCGAGATGCCGGGAATCTTGAAAACCGTCGATCCCGACCCGCTCATCCTGTAGAACAGAGCGTGCTCCTCGCCGCGGCGTAGAAGCGTGTCGATTACCGGCCAGCGAGCCCTGATCACGGGCTCGAAATCGTTGCGGGAATGACGCGCGGCGGATTCCCAATCGGCGAACATCTCCGCGGTAAAATCCGGGTGCTCGTCCGACCAGCTACTCCGCGATTCGTCCAGCAACGCGTACGCTTCCGCCGTGTCGATGCCGAATGGCGGCAGAAAGAGGTGGATGTCGCGCGCAGGGAGCGACGGCAGCGGCAACAGCTTTTCGCCCCGACCCCAACCGATGGCCATGGTCGCATCGCTGGTCAGGAAAGGCACGTCAGAGCCGAGGCGCGCTCCGAGGCCGCAGAGATCCTTTTCACCGAGCGGTTTCTCCGCCAGAGCATTCAGAATTCGGAGGACTGCGGCGGCGTCAGCGCTGCCGCCCCCCAGTCCCCCACCGATAGGAATGCGCTTCTTGATCA
>DATBXT010000325.1:0-4819 GCA_036514115.1 Gemmatimonadaceae bacterium | reverse complement strand
AGTTCACCGTCAATCTCGGCGGACACGCCTGGGGATTGTTCGGCATGCAGGGATTCTTCCTGACGGGCGTCGCCTACAACGCGTCGATCTTCGCGTACTTCCTGTTCCAAATGGTGTTCATGGACACCACGGCGACGATTCCCACGGGCGCCGCGGCTGAACGATGGCAGTTCTCCTCCTTCTGCATTTTCTCCGTCTTCATCGCCGGCGTGATCTATCCGGTTTACGCAAACTGGGTGTGGGGCAACGGCTGGCTGGCCGCGCTCGGCAGAAACGTCGGCCTTGGACATGGCCACGTTGATTTCGCCGGATCATCGGTGGTGCACATGACGGGCGGCGTGCTGGCGCTCGTCGCCGGAAAACTCATCGGCCCGCGGCGCGGGAAGTACAACGCCGACGGAACCAGCAACGCCATTCCCGGACACAACATCCCGATGGCGCTGCTGGGAACGTTCATCCTCGCTTTCGGCTGGTTCGGCTTCAACCCGGGCTCGACGCTGGCGGGAATGGATTCGCGCATCGCAGTCATCGCGACGAACACAATGCTGGCGGGTGCCGCCGGCTGCATCGCGGCGATGGTGTACGTCTGGAAACTCTACGGCAAGCCCGATCCGTCGATGCTCGCCAATGGACTGCTCGCGGGACTAGTCGCGATCACCGCGCCATGCGCTTTCGTCACTGCTCCAGTGGCGGTACTGATCGGAGCCGTTGCCGGTATACTCGTCTGCGTCGCCGTCGTAGTCATCGAGAAGAAACTGAGGATCGACGATCCAGTAGGCGCGAGCTCGGTGCACTTCGTCAACGGCGTATGGGGTGTGCTTGCCCTCGGACTTTTCGCAGACGGCACCTATGGCGACGGCACCAACGGCGTCGCCGGCAACGTGACGGGACTCTTCTACGGCGACGCCAGTCAGCTGGTGGCCCAACTCATCGGCATCACGACGAACATCGTCTGGGTCGGTCTGTCCGGCTACGCCGCGTGGAAGATCACGTCGATGCTAACCGATGGTCACCGCGTCTCGACTGCCATCGAAGAGATGGGACTCGATCTGCCTGAGATGGGAGCGCTGGCCTATCCCGACCAGGCCGATCTGTCTTCCGCAGTCGTGATCCAGACCCAAACGAAGATCCCAATGAAGCGGGCTTCGTAGCGGGATGCGGGATGCGGGAGCGGGAAGGCGGGAGGCAGGAAGTGAAAGCTTTTCCCGTCCGCATCCCGCACCTCGCATCCCTCATCCCTCATCCCTCATCCCGCATCCCTCATCCCTCATCCCGCCCTCTCATGAAACTCATTAGCTGCATCATCCGCCCCGAACGACTCGGGGCGGTCAAGGAAGCGCTGTTCCAGGCCGGCGTCACCGGCATCAGCATCACTCGCATCACCGGGCATGGTGGCGAGCAGGAGCTAGTCGAGCACTATCGCGGCTCGTCGATCGTGCTCGAGTTCCGGGAAAAAGTGAAAATCGAGATGGCGTGCTCGCCGCCTTTCGTCGAGCCGACGATCCAGGCGATTCTGTCGGCCGCGCGGACCGGAGATGTCGGCGACGGAAAAATCTTCGTCCAGCCGCTCGAGCAAGTCATCCGCATCCGCACCGGTGAGCGCGACAACGCCGCGCTCACACCCGTCACTGCCGATCAGGTTCAGCGCAAGGCGCGCGGCGAGCCGGCCATGAGCGTCGCATGATTACGCCCAGAGCTAGTCCTTCGCGAAGGACACGCTTGAGCGTGGCAATGCTCGCGTTGTCCATCGCCGTCGACGCCGGAGCCCAGGCGTCAAACACCGACAGCTCCGGGTCAACCGCGAGACTTGTCGGGACAGCACCGGACAGCGTCAAGGCAACCGCTACGACGGCGGTTGCGGCTATCCCCAAGTGGTTCGACCTCATCGCAGTCAACGCCTTCGTCTCCAGCGCTTACCAGTACAACGGCAACCGGCCGGCGAGCGGCACGAACAGCTACCGGGTGTTCGACTTCAACGACAACTCATTCAATCTCGATGTCGCTGAGCTTGTGGTGCAGATCGCGCCGTCAAAACCGAACGACGCCGGCTTCCGCGTCGACCTCGCCGGCGGCAATTCCATCCCGCAGGTCTCTAAAGCACAGGATCAGACCGTCGCCCAATTCGATCTGCAGCAGGTTTTCGCCAGCTACATCGCGCCGCTCGGCTCGGGTCTTCGCTTCGATGTCGGGAAGTACGTCACTCACATGGGTTACGAGCTGATCGAGGGGTACGACGGCTACAATGACAATTACAGCCGGTCGATCCTCTTCGGCTACGCGATTCCATTCACCCATACCGGAGTGAAAGCGAGCTACGCGTTCTCGAGCAAGCTGGCGGGAATGGTGGAAGTGGTTAACGGCTGGGATCTGGTGCACGACAACAACCGCGCGAAATCTGTCGGAGCGCAGCTGACGCTCACTCCGGTGGCTCCGCTCAGCGTTTTCCTCAACTGGATCGGCGGCGCCGAGCTCGCGAACGACAATCACAGCAGGCGCAACGTGTTCGACATCGCGGCCACGCTCAAGCCAACAAGCGTCCTGACGCTCGGCGTGAACGGCGACTATGGGATGGAAGGCGGTACCAGTCAGGTGACTCCCGGTGCCGACGCGAAGTGGATGGGAATCGCCGGCTACGCGACGGTCGCTGCGACAACGAAATTCTCGATCGCTCTTCGCGGCGAGACCTTTCACGACGACGGCGGCACCCGACTTGGCACGACGACCAAAGCGACGTTGTCGGAGTTCACAATAACCCCAGCGTACAAGTTCACGAATCACGTCGTGCTGCGTGGCGAAGCGCGCTTCGACAAGGCGAATCAGCCCATCCTCGCCGACCGCGGCACGTTCAACGACAATCAGAAGACACTGGGCATCAACTTCATCATCGTTTACTGAGGGACGCGCGTCTGGTGGATTGGCGGCGGCGATGATAAATCGAAGAGCACCGTCTCAACATCTTCGAGGGAACCTATGAGCTCGCGGGTCATCAGCATCGCCGCCGCCGTCCTTGTGATCGCTGGCTGCAATTCAACGAAAGGTGAGAATGCAAAGCCCGCGGACTCGCTCGCGTCCATCAAGGCTGATTCATCGAAGCCCATCGCGACACCAGGTGGCTTCGCGCAGCCCGAGGCCGTGCGATATGATCCGGAGCAGGACCTGTATTTCGTCAGCAACGCCGGCAGCGGTGGATTCGAGGCGAAGGATAACAACGGCTTCATCGCCCAGATGTCACCCGACGGGCAGATCACGAAGCCGCGGTTCATCGCGGGTGGAACGGGCGGAGTCACGCTGCACTCGCCGCGCGGGATGTACATCGTCGGCGACACCCTTTGGGTCGCCGATGCGGACATGGTCCGCGGGTTCAGCCGCAAAACCGGCGCTCCTTTGGCCACGACTGACTTCTCCGCTTACAAGCTCGGCTTTCTCAACGACGTCGCGGCTGGCCCCGATGGCGAGTACGTCACTGACACCGGGACTGAGACGATCTACCACATCGCCAGGGGACGCGTCACCGTCGCTTTACAGGACAAGACCCTCGGCGGACCAAACGGGATCACCTGGGACGCTGGCAATAACCGATTCATCGTCGTTCCATACGGTGGTGACTCAGTCATCAGGTCATGGACGCCAGGCGGCAAGTCGCTCACCGTCATCGGCAAAAGCTCCAGCAACAAATTCGACGGCGTAGAGGTGTTGCCGGGCAACCTCGTGCTCGCGTCGAGTCAGGGAGACTCGAGCCTCCACTTGTTCAATGGCGCCAACGGTCGTCCGATCATCAAGACCGGCGGCGCGCCCGCAGATATCGCCGTCGACACCAAGCGAAATCGCGTGGCGGTTCCTTTCGTCGATCGGAACATGGTAGAGATCTGGCAGCTTCCGGCGCGCTGAGCTGGCCCGCGAAAAAGATCCGCGGGCCGGGGGCCGGTCATGGGAGAGACGCTATCGTCGGGAAGTCGGAATGCTGAGATCGACGGTCGGCGTGACGACGCCCAGTGGCAGCGTCGCATGCGCGCGCACGGCGGGCAAACGCGCCGACAGCCAGGTGTTCATATCAGCCATCACCTGCTCTCTGCCGTAGTCGTTGAGCAAATCGTGGACGTGGCCGTCGTAGAGCTTGAGCGTTTTGTCTGTCGATCCAACAGTGTCGTAAAAGAGCTGGCTTCCAGCGGGGCGCGAGAGTCTATCGGCGGTGCCGTGGAGAATCAGCACCGGCAGCTTGATGAGTGGGAATTCCCTCCTGAGACGGTCCGCTGCGCGGACGAGCTCGGAGACGGTTTTGATCGGCGGCATTTCTTTATCGATCAGCGGGTCGGCGTTCATTGCTCTCACGACAGCAGGGTCGCGGGAGAACTCGACGTTTTTCAGATGAGGCACACGAGTATGCGGGGCGATGCGGGCGAGTCCCTTCACCACGGACAGAGCGATATCCGGAGCCGCGGCCTGGAACGCGAAACTCTCGCAGATCAATCCGGCGAGCTTCTCCTGGTGCTCGAGAGCGTACATGCAGGATATGACGCCGCCGGCGCTGTGGCCAAGGAGGAAGGTTGGGAGTGAAGGCTCACGGGTTCTGGCGAGGTTGATCAGCGCGTCGACATCGGCGACGTACTCTTCGATGTTCTCGATGTAGAAGCGCTCGCCATCCGACTGTCCGCGGCCATGCAGATCGAGTGCATACACCGCGAGCCCGCTCTCGACGAGCTGGGCAGCGGCCCAGCCATAGTATCCGCCGTGCGAATTGACCCCGTGACAAATGGCGACGACAGCGCGGGGCGCACCTTCCGGCCGCCAGGATCGCACGAAAATCTCCAGGCCATTCGCG
>DATBXT010000324.1:0-7519 GCA_036514115.1 Gemmatimonadaceae bacterium | reverse complement strand
ATCGTGGAAAGACCTGGAAGAAGCCTGCGGGTCCGCCGCTGAGACTGACCATGGACCAGGCAGATGCTGTTCCGCCCGCGATCGAGCTGACCACTGCCCAGACCTTCTACAAGGAAGGCACTGATCTGCTCGTGAATATTCCGCCGCGGCAGCTGGGCGACTTCACCGGCCTCGAGCGCGCTGACATTTTTGTCCTCTACCTGATTCGCGACGCGTTTCCCGAACGGCCTTTTTTCTTCAGTCGCACCACTGGCGGATACGTCGAAGAGCTGGGATTTGCACCCTACACGGTGACGACGGGTCTCGGTCGCAAGCTGATGTCGGCGCCACCCGCATCCGGTAACGGAATCACGAGTGTCGAAGGCGAGGGCTGGTTCGATGTCGACAGGACTCGCGCGCTTTGGGAGTCCGTGTTCAAGGCCCCACGCTCGATTGCGAATCGAGACCTCTGGGTCGATCGGCCCTCCGCGGGCATTCCCTTCCTCTACATTCGCACAGGCTTGATTCTGAGCGCCGCGCTAGCGCAGGCTGGCAAGACAGCGGAAGCCAACAAGATTCGCTCGTCCATCGAAGGTATCGCGAAGGCGACCCAGCTCACCGACGTCGTCTCGCGCGTCGCCCGCTAGCGTCACTTACGCGCGTTGCCCGACTGATCGAGCGCTCTTATCTTGAGTCGGGGAGGGTTGGCAGAACGGCTATTGCACCAGTCTTGAAAACTGGCGCCCGCAAGGGCTTGGGGGTTCGAGTCCCTCACCCTCCGTCCGTCCGCGATGCCTGGATGCGACTACCCGCTTTAGTCCGCAGTCCGCCACATAAACCGAACGCCACTCGATCTTTAAGATCGAGTGGCGTTTCGCCTTCTAAGCTTCCCAACTCGTTACTCCGCTCTCAGCTTCTCTCGTCCCGCTCCTCTCGTCCCGCATCCCGCATCCCGCAATCCCGCATCCCGCATCCCGCATCCCGCGTCCGCTACTGCCCCTGCACCCTCGGCGCTGGTCCAAGCTGGTTCAACCGCGACTTCATCGAGTTGAAACCTGAGTCGTTCGACTGAAGTTGATTCAGCTGGGAAGCCGGCACCTGGTTCAACATCCGCTGGATGTCAGCGATACGGTCCGACGTACCAGGGTGGTCCGAAAACCACGCCGCCACGTTCCCGTTGCCCGACTGCTGCTCTTCGGCGAGCAGCTTCTGGAAGAAGGTGTACATGCCACGCGGATTCAGGCCCGCACGCATCACGTTGTTGAAGCCACCCTCATCCGCCTGCACTTCGTCGGTTCTGCTGAACTTCGCGAAGACCGCCGTGCCGCCGACATTGATCGCGGCCTGCGCCACACCACTCTGACAAACTCCGGTGAGCGCGCACAGAATCCCGACGCCGACGTTGGCGCCTTGCGCCTGCTCCATCTGCTTCACCGAGTGCCGGCGAACGACGTGCTCGATCTCGTGGCCGATAACCCCGGCTACTTCGGACGCGTTGCTCGCGCGCTCGAGAACCCCGCGGTTCACGTAAACGAACCCGCCGGGCAGCGCGAAGGCGTTCACCACGCTCGAGTTCACTACCTGGAACTGCCAATTCAGATCGTTTCTCGAAGTGGTTCTGGCAATCCGCTGTCCGAGTTGATTCACATAGTTCTGGATCACAGCATCGTGTACCATGGGCAGCTGCGCATTCACCTGCTGCGCTTCCTCCTGCCCCATTTGAACTTCCTGTTGAGTCGAGACACCGCATCCAGCCAGCAGTGCCGCCGTAGCGACAGTAAGCGAGACTTTTTTGAACATCCGGGCCCCCGGCATCGTGTGACGTTTGTCGGCACTCAAATGAGCGCCATATGTCCCATGAAAAGCAGAAACCAAGCCAGAAATTCGGCTTTCGGCGGTATTTACCGCACCGGAACCGGCTGGCGCGGCCTCAGAGGGTCGATCACTTTTCAGCCATCGCTTCCGGACTCAGACATGGCTGACTTTACGCAGGAATGGATCGAGCACCTCAAGGGTCAGATCGAGGGCCGCATGAACCTCGTCAAGGACAAAATGGACGCCCAGGCTTACGACGAGCTGGTGACCGATCTGGCGTGGTTCACCTTCCGCTTCGCGCGCGATCCGGATACGAAGATGAGGAAAGTCTTCCGGTAAGCCCGGCTTCCAGCGGCACTAGATTCGCCGTAGGGCATTCGGGCGAGAATGGAGGGGGCGCGGTGCCGAAATGCGAGGTCTGCGGCAACGACTACGACAAGTCGTTCACCGTTACAATGCAGGGTAAGGCGCATGTCTTCGATTCCTTCGAGTGCGCCATCCACAAGCTTGCGCCGAAGTGCTCGCACTGCGGTTGCAAGATCATCGGTCACGGCGTGGAGAGCGAAGGAACATTTTATTGCTGCGCCAGCTGCGCCGAGATGTCGGGCGTGAAGGGACTGGAAGACAGAGTCTAAACGCGGAGAGGAATCCTGGTGAAATGGAAAAGTCGGCGTGATCCGGACGGCAAGATCGGTGACGAGCGGGTGCGCACGAGGTTCGCCTGGCTCCCGGTCGATGCCGATGACGGATTTACATATTGGTTGACACCTGTGGTGGTGCGCGAACAGCTGCTTCCCAAGGTTACGCGCGGCGGCTTTGAAGACGACGAGCACGACTGGTCCGTCGTAGAAGCCAAACCGCTCAAAGAGCGCAAGAAGTCCCACAAGAAGTAGCGGCCCTCGCGCGGCTTGCAGTTAACCGTTGATCTGAACGCCGACCTCGGCGAAGGCTTCGGCGACTCCCGCCTCGCGCAGGACGAAGCGCTGCTCGACCTCGTGTCTTCCGCCAATGTCGCCTGCGGATTTCACGCCGGGGACGTCACCACCATGCGTGACACGGTGCGGTCGGCAAAGGAGCGCGGCGTGACTATCGGGGTGCATCCTTCGTACCCCGATATACCGGGCTTCGGCCGGCGGGAGCTTGGCCTGCCGGCGAATGAGATCCTTCGCCACGTCGAGTACCAGATCCGTTCTCTTATGGACGTGTGCTCACTGATGGGCGCCCGCATTTCCTATGTAAAGCCCCACGGCGCACTGTATAACCGCGCCGTCTGGGATGGGAAAGTCGCCGAGGCGGTAGTTCAGGCGATCAGCAAAACGAACCCGGAGCTGAGCCTGCTCGGCCTGCCGTCGAGTGAGATGTCCAGCGCCGCCGCGCGGCACAAGATTCAATTCGTGAATGAGGCTTTCGTCGATCGCGCGTATCGCAAGGATGGCTCGCTCGTGCCTCGCACCGAGTCGGGCGCGGTAATCCACGATATCGACGAAGCCGTCGAGCGCGCTGTGACGCTTGTTCGGATGCACAGCGTCGCCGCCGCCGACGGCTCGGTGGTCCGCATCAATGCACGCTCGCTCTGCGTCCATGGCGACAATCCGGAATCAACGGCGATGCTCCGCAGCCTGCGCACCAGGCTCGAATCCATCGGAGCGAAGATCGCTCCCTTCGCAGCTTGATTCACTCACAACCGCAGGCGTTGCCGCTCGGCGATTCCGCGATAACAATCAAGTTCGGCAGCGAGCGTTCACCGGAATTGCTTCGCCGAATTCACGGCATAGCTCGTTCCCTGGTCGACGCTCGTGTTCCCAACGTCGACGATGTAGTCGCCGCCTATCTTGCCCTTACCGTTTTCTACGATCCTCTCGAGGTGAGCTATCAGCAGATGGCTGCACGTCTGCTTGCCTTTTGCGAGCAGGCCGCTGACTTAACCGCGCCTCGTGTCCGCAGTCGCAACCACGTCATTCCGGTTCGCTACAACGGGATCGATCTGGACTCCGTAGCGAAGGCGACGGGACTCGAGCCCGAAGAAGTCGTGGCGCGGCACGTCTCGCGGAGTTACAGCGTCGATCTCCTCGGGTTCGTCCCGGGTTGGGCGTACCTGAGCGAGCTCGACCCATCGCTGCAAATCCCCCGCAGGCCCCAACCGCGGCCGCGCGTCGCCGCCGGCAGTGTTGCTATCGCGAGCGCGCAGACGGGCATTTACCCCCTCGACACTCCCGGTGGCTGGCACATCCTCGGGACCACCGACACCGTGATGTTCGACCCGGCGCGCGATCAGCCTTCGCTTTTCACAGCAGGCGACACCGTGCGCTTCGAAGCCATCGAATGATCACCATCGACAAGGCGCCACCGTATCTCACGGTTCAGGACGCGGGGCGAAAAAAGTCGCGATCGGCGGGCGTACCGCCGGGCGGCGCGATGGATTCATTTGCGTTGTGCGTCGCGAACGCGCTCGTTGGAAACGCACCAGACATGGCAGTCCTGGAGTGGGCGCTCGGAGGTGGATCGATCAGATTCGAGCGCGACTGCGTGTTCGCACTCGCTGGGGCAAACGCCCTGGCTGCGCTTTCCGGAAGTGACGTCGCGCCTTGCACCACGACTTACGCGCGCGCCGGTGAAATTCTTTCGGTCCAGAAAATCGTTGACGGCCGTTTTCTCTACGTCGCGTGCAACGGCGGTTTCGACGTTCCACTTCTGCTCGGCAGCAGATCCACGTATCTCCCGGGCCGTTTCGGTGGCGCGCGCGGCCAAACGCTGAAAACCGGTGATTCGCTGGTTCTTGGCGCCGCAGTATCCGCAGCGCCGGCCGCAGGGTTCCACTGCGCTCCTGATCTGATGCCGCGCTACGATGGCGGAATCCTCCACGTGACACGCGGAACTCACTACGAGATGTTCGATGACGCTTCGCGCCGAACGTTCGCCGAGAGCTCTTACCGCATCTCGACGGCTTCCGATCGCACTGGTTATAAGCTCGAGGGGCCTGCCATAGCGAACTCGCTGGGAACGCTCCCCTCGGAAGCGGGATGTCCCGGAACGATTCAGGTGCCTGCCGATGGCGCACCCATCTGTCTCATGGCCGACGCCCCTACCGTTGGTGGCTACCCCAAAATTGCCGTCGTCAGCGAGGCCGATCTGCCGATCCTCGCTCAACGCCGACCGGGCGATTCCATCCGGTTCGAGCTGATAACGATCGAGCAGAGCCAGCGCGCCCTGAAGCGACGCGCTTCCGACCTCAACGCCGTCATTCACTCAGCGAATCGGGCCCCGCGCGACTAGGCGCGGCTCCTGCATGTGACAGGGCAAGCGCCGCTTCAAGCGGCTAAACAATCGTTGGAGGCTGTATATATGGAACGCAGTGAGAGCGCGGGGATTAACCCCAGCGTCAACGGTGAGCAGACGAGCTTTCAGAACGCGGGCACGGAAAGTTTCTCGGCCTCGGGCGACACTTCGGGCGCCGGCACGACCGAATCTGACACGGGCATCAAGGGCCGGGTGAGGAACGTCGCGTCTACCGTCAAAGACAAGGCCTCTGGCCTGCCTTCCATCATCGCCGACGGATTGGAAGCCGGCGCCAACGCCCTTCGTCAGAACCGCTCGTCGGGAGCGGAGACCACGAGCGGCGGATCTGTCGCTCTGACCAACGACTCCAGTATCGCCGCCGTGACCGACACTCTCGCCACCGGTATGCAGTCCAGTGCCGATTGGATTCGCGATGCAGACATGGACAAACTGAAGGCCGGCGTCGAAAAGCAGGTCAAGGAACATCCGGCGAGAACGCTGCTCGTCGCGCTCGGTGCCGGTTATCTGATCGGCAAAGCGCTTCGCCGGTAACGCGAGTATGCTGAGCGCACCTTCATCCAATCGCGGACTCGGCGAGATCCTTCGCGAAGTCGCCGAGGACGGCGCGCATTTGGCGCGGCAGGAAGTGAACCTTGCCCGCATCGAGTTCGCCAAGATCGCGCGCGACGTTGGCAAGGGGACCGGCTTCACCGTGGCCGCTGCGATGCTCGGGCTGCTCACGGTGCAGATGCTCGTGTTCGGATTCGTGTTGCTGATGGGTGACGCGCTTTTCAGAGGCCACTACTGGATCGCGGCTTTCGTACTCACGATCATACTGGGCGCCGTCGCGTTTTTCCTGCTGAAGCGCGGTACCGCGCTGCTCTCGCCGGCCAACATAAAGCCAACGCAAACACTGGCGACGTTACGGAGACAGAACGATGACTGAGACCACGACCGACGTCCGCGCAGACATCGAGCAGACGCGCGCCCGCATGTCCGGAGCGATCGCCGAGCTGGAGCGCAAAGTGGATATAACGCAGCGGGTGAAAGATCATCCGTGGGCCGCGGTCGGCATCGCGCTAGGCGCCGGTTTCGCGCTCAGTGGATCGCGAACAGATGTGAAAGCCGCGCGCGTAACTGCGCAGGCGACCAGAGAAACGAGCAGCAAAGTCGGGAGCGCGCTCGACGGCGTGGTCGCGGCTCTTATCGGGGGCGTTGCCCAGGCGCTTCAAAGTCGCGTCGATACCGCGGTGAACGATGTGGTGAAATCGATTCGCGGAAGCTCGAGCTCGGCAACCTTCAGCGCGTCGCAGCAGGCGACCGACGCCGCGATGCGGGCCGACTGAGCACGCGAACCGGACGTTTGGAAAAGAGTTCTATCTTGCGCTGATCCCCCGCAAGTCATAAATCCGAAGTTGGCTGAAATGGAGCTGGAGAACGGCTCCATTTTCTTTTTGCGCGGAGGCAGCGCTGCCAACCCGGGTTACAGCCATCGCCATCGGTCTCACCTGCGCGCTCGCGTTCGCCGTAGCCATCCGGACTTCTTCGCGCGTCGCTTCAGCGCAAGGTGCCCAGGCGCCGACGAAGCGCGTCGCCTCTACGCAAGGTGCGCAGCCATCGCCTAAGCGCGTCGCGCCTTTTCGCGTGCCCTCGGAGAGCGAGCTCACCGACACCGTCTTCCGTGCTTCCGCTCTCCGTGGACGTGCGCTGCTGACAGCGACTCGCGACAGTCTTCCGCACAACGTCGGCAACTCTCTCCGCTGCGCGAGCTGCCATCTGGATAACGGGCTGCGGCGTGATGCGATGCCGTGGGTCGGCAGCTACGCCCGCTTCCCCCAATACCGTACACGCAGCGGAAAAGTCGACCTCATCGAGGATCGCATCAACGATTGCTTCGAGCGCAGCATGAATGGCCGGCGACTGAATCCTGCCGGCAGAGACATGAGGGACATCGTCTCCTACTTCGCGTTTCTTTCGACGGGGATCCCGGTCGGCGTACCGATGGAGGGTCAGGGATTTCCGCGACTCGCTCCGTTGAGAGGCGATGCGGCGCGGGGGGCTACCGTCTTCACCTCTACCTGCGCCAGATGTCACGGCGCCACTGGTCAGGGCAGTCCGATCGCGCCGCCACTATGGGGCTCGCGATCGTACAACAACGGCGCCGGAATGGCCCACATCAACACCGCCGCCTCCTTCATCTACGCACTGATGCCGCTCGATCGCGCGGTGAAGCTGACGCCGCAGGCCGCCTTCGACGTCTCCACCTACATCAACACCCGCCCTCGTCCCGATTTTCCGGGAAGAAGCCGCGATTGGCCGCGCGGGGGAAAGCCACCAGATGCCGATTATCACATCCTACCCGTTACCACCAAGGAGAACTCACGATGAGCACTGATTCGCTTTCCTCACCCAAACGCCGCGAATTCCTCGGACGCGTTGCCGCCGGCGC
>DATBXT010000323.1:0-4964 GCA_036514115.1 Gemmatimonadaceae bacterium | reverse complement strand
GAGCTCGCTCAAGGCGATATCTGGTTCGACGCGACTACCAAGAATCCCTGGAAAGTCGATCAGGGTTCCAGCGGATCTTCCGCCGGCCCGGCTTCAGCGACGGCCGCCGGGCTGGTTGGCTTTTCCGTCGGCAGCGAGACGTTGGGTTCCATATCGTCGCCCTCGACGCGTTGCGGCACGACAGGCCTGAGGCCCACCTTCGGACGCGTGCCCCGCACGGGCGCGATGGCCCTTTCGTGGACGATGGACAAGCTCGGTCCGATCTGTCGGAGCGTGGAAGACTGCGCCATGGTCCTCGACGCGATCTACGGACCCGACGGCAAGGACAACACTGTGATCGACGCGGGATACCACTGGGATGCGAAGCTGTCTCCGAAAACTCTTCGCATAGGCTATGTGAAGTCTGCGTTCGACACCGCGATGACCGATCCGGCGGATCCAAAGCGCACGCTGCACGCGACGAAGAAGTTCGACGATGCAGCGCTTGACGTCTTCCACCGGTTGGGCATCAACCTCGTCCCCGTCGAGCTCCCGGATGTCCCGTACGATCCGATGCGGATCATCCTGAACGCCGAGGCCGCTGCTGCCTTCGACGAGCTGACGCGATCCGACCGGGACAAGGAGCTGGTGCAGCAGGGCAAGTTCGATTGGCCCAACTCATTCCGCACGTCGCGGTTCATTCCCGCCGTCGACTACGTCAACGCCAACCGCCTGCGGTCGATCGCCATTCAGAGGTGGGACGAGCTGATGCGGACGGTCGATGTGATCGTGACACCAACAGGTGCCGCGAACCTTTCGCAGCTGGTGGCGACCAACCTCACCGGACACCCCGCCGTGATCCTGCCGAATGGATTCCGCGAGGATGGGACACCGGTATCACTGACCTTTCTGGGCGGCCTTTTCGACGAAGCGAAGTTGCTGGCCGTCGCTCGCGCGTATCAGGAGGCAACGGGTTTTCACCTGAAGCACCCGGTGATCCCGCTCACTCCACCGGCACCGGCCACGCCCGCCCAATAATGGGCAGGCGGGCCCTTTGATCACGGGGAGAAAGAGAACTCGAGCTTGAAGTAGCCTGCGTTCTCGCGCTGCGCGAATCGCGAACCGTCAACGGATTTCCACCCGGCGGCTGCGGTTGTCCTCAGGTCAGCGCTCCACACGTATTCCACCGTCGGTCCCGCCTGCCACGTGGTGCTCGTGGCTCCGTCTCGACCGCCGCCCTGCCCAACGAGTTCCGCGCCGAGGCGGGTGGGATGCGACCGTGACGCACCAAACGGAATCGACGCGCGGCCGCGAGCCCACACGTAATGGCTGTCGAAGTTGTAGTTGGTCAGAAGCTGCGTGTGCATCGACCGCAGCGCACGTCCGCTATGATAGGCGCCGAGGGATGCTGTCGCCCCGCTGGTACCACCGCCTTCAGCCCCCGGTGCGCCCGGATCTTCATTCTTGACGAATGCGTAGCCGCCACCGATCGAGACGCCGTTGCTCCGGGATGCGTAGGCCATGCCGAGGGTCGGCAGGAAAGCGGAGAGCGTCTGTTCGGAGCCACTGACTTGTGGCAGCACTGCGTAGTGCAGCGCGTAGCCGTTGGCGTTGAAATAGGGTGACCAGCCAAGACCGCCGACGCCGACATAAACGCCCGGCAGATAGAATTGGCTGTTTCGGGTGTCCAGTTCCGCGGACCCGTAGAAGGAGGGGTGGAGAGTAGTCAGCTGCGCCTGTGTTGACTGCGCCGAGCCTATCAATCCCCCGATCGCCGCGACGGCGATCAGCTTATTCGAAAATGTGTGAAGTCTCATTTTGTCGTCTCAATGGTTGTGCTCAGTCTAGATGGACGATTGTAAAAGCTTTCCGGCTACCTCAGCCGATGCGTCTGATTGCAGACAGTGCCCACACAACCCCGGGCGAAGTACCCAGTCGGCAATCCTGCTAGTTTTGGCGCGGCACGTCGATCGACCGCAAACCAGGGAGCAGTCATGGCTTCAACGAACAAAGTCAGTTTTTTCCGCTGGGATTCAATGAAGAAGGAGCGCGTCTCGGACATGCTCGAGCGACGCCTCATTACCGGTGATCGCATGATGCTCGCTCACGTCTATCTCAAGAAGGG
This sequence comes from Gemmatimonadaceae bacterium, assembly GCA_036514115.1. GTDB lineage: Bacteria > Gemmatimonadota > Gemmatimonadetes > Gemmatimonadales > Gemmatimonadaceae > UBA4720. Next base: position 2,860 of record DATBXT010000323.1, on the reverse strand, counting down.
CTGCATTGTCCCCCGGCATTCACACGAAAACGAACAACTCACCTACATTCTCGAAGGAGCCCTGAAGTTCTGGATTGGAGAAGACGGCGCTGAGGAGATAACGGTGCACGCCGGCGAGGTCCTTCTCATTCCGTCGAACGTCCCGCACCAGGCAGAAGCGCTCGAAGAGACCCTCGATGTCGATGTCTTCAGTCCGCCGCGGCAGGACTGGCTCGACAAAAAAGACGATTACCTGAGGCGCTAAAGCATGGACCTCGGCATCCGCGGCAAAGTCGCGCTCGTCTCGGCGAGCAGCAAAGGCCTGGGGCGCGCGATCGCCGAGGAGTTAGCCGCCGAAGGTGCCAACCTCGTCCTGTGTGCGCGCGGCGCAGACGCGCTCCGCCAGACTGCCGACTCCATAAGAAAAAGCGCGGGGGTTACAGTCGTCGACGTCGCCGCCGACGTATCGGAGCAGGCCGGAATCGATAGCGTCGCCCAGGCAGCGCTCGACAAGTTCGGGGAGGTGGACATCCTCGTAACCAATTCCGGCGGCCCCCCTAGCGGCTCGTTCGATAGCTTCGCACCCGAGGCTTGGGAGCAGGCGACTCGGCTGCTGCTGATGAGCGCAGTGGGCCTCTCGCGAGCCGTTCTTCCCGGAATGAAGGAGAGGCGCTGGGGACGAATCCTCAACGTGACGTCGATCGCCGTGAAGCAACCAATCGAAGGCCTGATGCTTTCGAACAGCCTGCGCGCCGCCGTCACCGGTTTCGCGCGCACGCTCGCGAACGAAGTGGCTCGATTCAACATCACTGTGAACAATATCTTGCCTGGCTACACGCGCACCGATCGCGTCGAGCACCTTGCCCGCGCAACGAGCGAAAAGAGCGGAACATCGATGGCCGACGCTTTCGCGAAGTGGGAACGTGAGATCCCGATGGGCAGGCTGGGGGAGCCGCGAGAGTTCGCGGCTCTCGCCGCGTTCCTCGCGTCGGAGCGGGCGAGCTATATCACGGGCAGCTCGATCGCCGTCGACGGCGGGTGGATCCGGTCGCTGCTCTAAGTCCGGTAAACGCTGATGGGTCTCGTGACATCATTTCCAGGAAGGATCTCACGGAGATGTCACTTTGTCGGCGTACACATATGCGGGCCACACCGAAGCCTATATTAGTCTCGCGATGAGCCGCGATCGGGGCGATCGGTTTCGGAGAAGGCAGCTACGGCAAGCCGAGCGGGAGACGGCGGTCACATACCGCGATCGCTCGTCTTTCGCGATGGACGCCCAGCTCGCGTCGATGGCATCCGCTGGGGACGACGCTGCCTTCACTACCCTCGTCACCCGCTTTCAACCCGCAGTGTTCCGGTGGGCGCTGACTTTCGCGCGCGACCCCGACGAAGCGGAAGACATTACTCAGGAAGTTTTCGTGCGGACCCACCGCCAGCTGGGCGACTACCGCTCGGATGGCCCGCTCGACGCGTGGCTGTACAGCATCACCCGCCGCGCCGCACTCGAGCTCACTCGGAAGGGGAAGCGTCGGGCGAGACTCGCGCTTTCTCCGGCGGCGAGCCCGCCAGGAGATGTGTACACGACCGACCCCGGGGGGCGGGTAGATCGCGAGCGCGCTGCCACGGTGATACGCGAGCTGTTCGCGGGATTGCCCGGTCGCCAGCGCGAGATCTTTGATCTGGTCGACCTCCAGGGTCTCTCGCCGGCGGAAGCTGCGGAGCGAACAGGAATGAAGCCCGTGTCGGTTCGCGCGAATCTCTTCAAGGCCCGCAAGGCAATTCGGGAAAGTCTCCTTTCATCGCATCCGGCTTTCGGGGAGTTGCCGCGATGAGATGCCAGGAAGCACTCGCCGAGCTCGCCACGGGTTCACTGCGGGAACTGCGGGCCGATTCGGAGCTGATGCAGCACTGCGCCGGCTGTCCCGACTGCGGTCCCTTGGCGACGCAGCTCCGCGACCGCGAGTACGACGCCGCATCGGCGTTGAACAGCTTGCCCCCCATGAGCAACCCGATTGCAGTCGCCGAGAGGGCGGGCGAGCTCGCTCGGCGCCGCCGAATCGGCAAGGTTGCGGTATTCGTGACCGGTGCGGCGCTCGTGGCCACCATATGGACGGCGATCTTTCTTACGGGATTCGGCCGGTCGATGATGGGCATCGACAAATCGGATTCGTCGTCACTGCGGACGGAAACGATCGCACTCCGATGCCTGTCGCCCGAACAGGCCGCCGACATCATCAATCCTTACGTCCGATCCCACGGCAGCACCTATTACATCGGCAGTTCGGGAGTGGCCGCGATCACCGTGCGCGGCAGGCCGGCCGAGCTTGCGAAGTCGCGGGAGCTGATCCGGCAGTTCGAGTCCGATCCACAGGCGTCCTGCAATACGTCCCTTGATGACAGGCTTCGCCAACTCCAGAAAGTCATGGACGCGGCCGCTGCGGCCGAGAACGCAGCCGATAACGCTTTGCAGAACGCCCCCCGGCGCGCGGGGCCAGTCCAGTCGGCATCGCCAGTCACCCCGCCGTCGCAAGAACCGCCCGATCGGCCTTAGCATTCTGGTTGGGCGATCCAACCTTTATATGGGAACGGCTGTCTAAATCGGCGATGGCGACAAGGTCGCCCCCACCCATACCCATCGATTTGTCATGAGTCCTGTCCGTCTCTCTGCGCGCGGATCCGCGCTGATGCTGCTCGTCGTGTCCTCTCGCATCGGTGCGCAAAATCCGACCTCCCCAGCGCAACCGACCGGTGTACCCGAAGGCGGCGCCACTGCAAGTGGCGTTGTGCTCGCTGCGAGGTCGATGCGAGCCGCCCGCGTCACGGCCGACATCACGATTGATGGCAAGCTCGACGACGCCGCGTGGGCCGCCGCGCCCAT
>DATBXT010000322.1:0-9534 GCA_036514115.1 Gemmatimonadaceae bacterium | reverse complement strand
TGCCGATTGCGCAATACCGGAGTCAGGATGTTGATCCCGGGCGACCCATTGCGGCCGCGCAAAGTGAAGATGATCTCGTGGTTGTAGTCGTAGCTCCCGCTCACCCGAACCCGGCGGAAGTGCGAGGCGCTCGTGTCCTTTGGCAGAGAGTCGAGCGGTACTTCGGGCGCGAAACGCCTTTGGGCGAGGAAAGCATTTTCCTTTTTGCGAGCGGCAAGGCGACGCAGTTGCCAAACTCCTAGCGAAATGCAGATCATCGCAAAGGAGATCGCCAGAACACCGAGAATGGTTTTTCGAAGGGTCACGCTAAAAGAGCGACATCTGTTCGCCAAGGAGATCCGGATCAACCGGCGTTTGACCGAGCCGGTACTGGAACTCGCGCGCTGTCGCCGGACTGTGGCCCGAGAAAGTGTTCGCGACGTATCCGTAGATCCGCGAGACTTTCTCGGACAATTCGCCGATAGCCTCGGACCACGCGTCGATCTCGTACGATCGGTCGACCTGCACCCGGGCGTAATCGACCAGGTCACGGTTCGGTCCCATCCACCTGATGTACGCGAAATCGGCGGTTGGCTTCGTCGCGAGACTCAGCATCAGCTTCCGTGGAATCCATTTTCCATCGCTCAGTGTCAGCGCGACGTTATGCTCGCGGAGCAGTGCGAGCACTCCTTCGCTTATCCAGCCGCGGTGCCTGAATTCGATCGCGACGCGCAAATCACGCGGCAACCGTCCGAGAAATTCGACGAGCGCGGGCAGCTCCCCGGGCTGGAAATCCGGACCCGTCTGCACCAGAACAGGTCCGAGCTTCTCTCCGAGCTCCCTGACCCTCTCGAAAAACATCTCCGATGCTCCAGTCGAATCGCGAAGTCTCTGCTCGTGGGTGATCTCCTGCGGCAGTTTCAACGCGAAGACGAATCCTTTGGGAGTGCGATCGGCCCAGCTGCGGATGGTGGTCGCGGCGGGAGAAGCGTAGAAGGTTGAATCGATTTCCACCGTGTCGAACGCCCGCGCATAGACAGTCAGGAAATCCGATGGGCGCGTGCCGGCAGGATAGAATGGTCCGACCCAGGCGTCGTAGTTCCAGCCTTGGGTGCCGATGTGTATCTGCGCGGACATGACTTTCAATCGGAAGTCGCGGCCTGTGGATGTCAAGCCGTGCGACGCCGACGCTCCACTCACTGCCTACTCCGGGATGTCCGGATTTGGCAGCGACCGGGGCGTGGTCTGTCGCCAGTCACCTGCGACGAGGTCGTCGATCCCGATGTCATCGTGCACCTCTCCTCGGCCTGCGCCCCTTGCCCCGACACGAGCGAGTACCGGCGGCGCAAGGAAAGTCGTGGCCAGCACCATCAGCGTCAGCGCGCTGAACATCGAAGGCGAGATCGCTTTCGTCGCCAGGCCCATCTGCGCGAATATCAAGCCAACCTCACCTCGCGGAATCATCGCGACACCGATCAGCGGCTTGTTGCCGCGAAACCACCACGGCGCATAGGCGGAGGCGAATTTTCCGATGACACCCACCACGATCAAAAGCCCCGCGACTGCCAACGTCCCCGATTCGGTGAACGCGGAGAGCTTCACCGCCGCTCCCACCGACGCGAAGAAAATGGGAACGAGCAGGTGCCCGATGGTGGTCGTCGCGCGTTCGATCTCTGGACGTTCAACGGTGGTATTGAGGATCATCCCCGCCGCGAAGGCGCCGAGTATCATTGCCGAGCCGATCGCGGTCGCGAGTGACGACAGGACAAGCGCGAAAGCGAGCGCGACAACTGCGAGAGTTCCTGGTGCGCGGATCGCTTTGATCGAACTGAACACGGGACGCGCCAGGAGCGGCCCCAGCGTCACTGCCCCGGCGACGAATCCCACCGAGATCAGCGTCGTAAGGAATATCCCGCCGACGCTCCACGATCCACCGGTCACCACGCCCGTTACGACCGAGAGGACCACCAGGCCAGCGATGTCGTCCAGCACCGCGGCTCCCAGCACAACCTGGCCTTCCTTCGATTTGAGCTGCCCGATATCGCTGAGAACGCGCGCCGAGATCCCCACCGACGTGGCGGTGAGCGCGGCAGCGCAGACGAGAGCCGGAATTTTGTCCAGGCCTAGCAGGCCAACCACGGCGGCGTAGCCAAAGGCGAGCGGTAGCACTACACCTACGATGGCCACCGTGCTCGCTGTTCCCAGTACTCTTGTCATCGAGCGCAGGTCGGTGTTGAGACCGATCTCGAACAGGAGCACGATCACGCCGAGCTCCGACAGCGCCGCGATCGCCGGATCCGTCGGATCGAGCAGTCCAAATACCGACGCGCCGAGGAACACTCCCGCGAGGAGCTCGCCGAGCACCGCGGGTTGGCCGGCGCGTTGCGCGAGCGCACCGAGCAGCTTCGAGCTGACTAGTACCGCCGCCAGAACGAGAAGCAGGTGAGGTATCGACTGCGCCTCCGTCAACGGTACGTCTCGAAGAAGCCCGTCCCGGTACCAGACAGCGGCTTGCCATCGAGACGTCCGGAGATGGTCGCGATCCCTTTCATCTGAATAAAATACGGCCGCTTCTTCTCGCTGCCGAGCGGGTCGCCTCGCTCACTGTCGCCGGCAGGAGTACTCGGCCTCGTGTCGGTGGCGATTGCATCTTCGATGGTGATGTCGACTCGCAGCGTGTCGTTCCCACGCGCGTCCTGGAAGCTGGCGCGATAGGGGACGCGCAGCACCGTCGTACCCACTCGTACGGTTCGCTTGTCCTCGTAGGAAATCAACTTCGGGCGGAAGACTGCTTTGAAGCCCAGCGAATCGACGAGGTACACCAGCACTGGAGGTATCGATGCGCTGGTGTCGGCTGGATAGACCCGGCCGTAGAGAAACGTGTAATCACCCGCGCGCGACGCCCCCCAGTCCCATGTCACGCCCCGCCACACACCCCAGTTGTGATCGTGATAGGCCTGGACATCGTTCAGTCGTTCGCAAACGCCGTCGACACAGAGCATCCCTGTCGCACTGGCGCGCAACGCCGGAACGGTGTAGCCCGAGACGAACCCGCCCGCGCCCATCGACACGCCCGGAAAATACGCCATGGGCTCCGGATGAATCCGCAGGGAAACCGAGATGTTTCCGCCGCCGCCCTCCGCCGCAGCGACAGCTCGCACCTGATAGTCGCCGTCGGCGAGGACCGTCACGCGGTTGTCTCCAAAAGTGAGATTCGCATCGCTGGTCGAGAACCGAACCTGGGAACGGTCCAGCGTCGTTCCGAATCGGCGGGTCTCCCCGTTCTGATCGCGCAAAGTGATTCCCAGCTTCCCGCCCCAGCGCGAGCTGGTCACGTCGCCGCCGACGATGAACGATATGAAAGCCCAACGCCTGCCACCCTGGGACAACACGTTGAAGTAGTGCCATTCGGCCCAGGTGTCGCGATTCTCGACGCTGTCGGACGGAATGTGGAAGCGATCGATGGAGTTCCGCAGCTCGAACAGAGTCGGCGCGATCCATCGCCTGTCCCCCTCGTCGTCAGACCATTTGCCGGCGACGACCTCGGGCTCGGCGCCGACCGCCAGCGAGGCTGACGGAATTTCACCCGCGGCGTGCACAGGATACTCGACGCCGTCGGTACCACGCAGGTAGAGTAGCCTCCCCTCGATCTGCGGCGCGACGGCTGCGATGTCCTTGCGATAACGTGGCGAAGCCAGAACCTGGCGGTAGAGAAAGGACGCGTGATCGATGGAGAAAAAGAGCCCGCCGACTCCGCCTGTTTTCATCACCTCGACGTCCAGGCCCTCGGGGAGCACAGTGATGTCACCACCGCCAACCAGCTTTTCGTTTCTCGCCTGCGAGAGCATCGCTTCGCCGATCGAGAGCAGCACGATCATCACCGCCACGCCCACGCCAAAACCCAGAAACATCAACGCGGACCGCCACGGGCGATACGCAATATTCCGGAACGCGAGTTGACTGATCACGGGTGTCCCGCGCGGTCCACAACTTTTCCGTCACGCATGTGGATCTTCCTTTTCGCGGCATTCGCGAGATCCTCGTCGTGGGTCACAACGACGATGGTTACTCCGTCGTCGTTCAGTCTGCGGAACAGCGAGATGATCTCGGCGCCGGTGTGCGCGTCGAGCTCTCCCGTTGGCTCGTCGGCAAGAAGCAGCGCGGGTTTGTTGGCTAGCGCCCTCGCAATGGCTACGCGCTGCTGCTCGCCTCCGGACAGCTGCGAAGGGCGGTGACGTTGACGGTTGCTCAAACCCACATACGACAACAGCTCAGCGGCCCTCGCTCGCATCTCGTCGCGCGGAACCTTCGCTTCGGCCATGGGCAGCGCGACGTTCTCCAGCGCGGTGAGAATCGGCATCAGATAGAACCGCTGGAAAACGAATCCGATGTTCCGCAACCTGAACGAAGTGGCCTGCCAATCTCCAAGCGAATCGACCCGCTTGCCGCTGATCTCGACGGAACCGGATGTCGGCTGGTCGATCGCTCCGATGAGATTGAGCAGCGTCGACTTGCCGCAGCCCGAGGGGCCCACGATGGCCACATAGTCCCCGCGCTCGACATCGAGCGTCACTCCCTGCAGCGCATGCACTCGTTCCGGTCCCAGAGCATAGTCGCGGTGCACGTCACGCAGTGCGACTACTACACGGTCGAGATGAACGGTGCCTGCTTCCGTGGGCTCGCTCACGCAATCGCCTCGCGCCTGAGCGTTTCCGATATCGGAAGCGACGCTGCTCGCCACGCTGGATAAATACCGGCGCCAATTCCGCTGATCGTCAACAGCCCGAGTGCCGACCACGCCGCCTGCGGCTGAAAGAGAAAGAAGTCGATCGCGGTGGGCAGCCCTGGAAACGCCGACAGAATCGCGTTGAGGTATCGCGCCGTGACGAGTCCGAGCGCGAGCCCGAGCAGCGCTCCGATGACGCTGATCGCCACTCCTTCAGCGACGATCTGCTGCACGATGTGCTCGCGCGTGATCCCGATCGCCCGCATAACTGCTATCTCACCGGCGCGCTCGTTCACCGAAACGGTGATCAGCGTCGTCACCAGCAGAAAGCCCACGAAGAGACTTACTGCTCCGAGTATCACAGCGAGCTGCCTGAAGTAGCTGAGCCTCTGATCAACCTGGGCGATGGCCGTGGCAATCGAGATCGCCGAGACGGTCGGGATATAGGTCTCGATCCAGTCGCGCACGCGATCCGGGTCCGCTCCAGGCCTTACCCGAATCATGAACAGCGATGCGCGGTCGCGCCGAGCATCGCTTTCCATCGCATCGAGAGTCTCACGACGAACGGCCGCGGATGCCTGTTCAGCAGCGCCGTAGATGAAGCGCACGCGGCCGCTGATTTCCAGCTTCCTCTGGCCCGAGTAGGAGCGCGTCTGCGGATCATAGCCGATGGCGACGTTAGCCGTGTCCCCGATGTGCGCGTGTAGCAGGCTGAGCAAATGGTCGTTCGCGACCATCACACCGGGCTGCGTGACGTCGGCCCCGGATAACAGCTCGTAATCACCCTGCACCGTCGGATCGATGCCGAGCACTGAACCGCTGACATCGCGACCCGCAGCCTGGATGTGGATGGAAGAGCCGAGCACTGGGCTGATTTCGCGGATATCCGGATTGCTGCGCAGAACCGATGTGATGGCGCCCACATTCGGGATCGTCGCATCAGTGTCGAACGGGAGTGTTCCTTTGGGCGCCAGTCGGATGTCGAAACCCCGCGACAGGAGCAGCTGCCGGAACGACTCGCGCATCCCCGTCGCCAGCATCACCATGTCCAGCAGCATCGCCGCCGCTACCGCTACGCCCAGAACCGCGAGCAGCGTACGCGCGCGATGACGGATGAGCGAAGCTCTCGCGAGAACCAGTCTCACTCAGCGACCCAGCAGAACGAGCGGTGGCGTTCGCACCAGGCGCAGCGATGCCAGGATTCCGGCGAGCGCGCCGAGTACCAGGGACAACGCTACCGACACGCCGATTACTTCAGGGGTGACGATGGAAAATTCGAGCGGAGTGTGATACACAGCCTGGTAGTGCCAGTTGACTACCAGTGACACCAGAAATCCCAGCGCCACTCCCAGTCCGCTGCCGAGTATGGCGACTACGGCGGCCTCGATGATGATCGACTTCACAATCGACCAGCGCGAAATCCCCATCAGGCGAAGCGCGGCTATGTCACGCTTCCTTTCCTCGACCTTGAGAACCATGATGCAGAGCAGGAAGATCGAGCTGGCGACGATAGTGATCAGTCCAATCGCCCGGTGAAAGCGACTGACCACCTGGAAAGTTCGCGATGTCTCGACCGCGATGTCCTTCGACCTGTACCCCCGAAATCCGAATGCGACGTCGTTGATCTGCTTCAGCAACCCAGTGACGGCCGCGGAACGTTTCGCCGCTACTGCGAATCGGTCGACGCGATCACCGTAGCCCGAAATCTGTTGCAGCTGATCCAGATGCATCCGAATCAGAAAATCACCGCGCGCCACTTCGGACGGGTCGGCGCCACGTCTCACCACCGCGCCGACTATAACCGTCTCGGCGGGAGCCACTCCCGGAGAATACCCGGCCGGAGTCGCCGTCATCACCGCGAAGTCCTCTCCACCCGGACGTGCCAGCAGCGTGACGCGATCGCCCACCTTGAGCTTTGCGGCGGCCGCGAGTGACTCGTCGATCGCGATCGTGCGGGACGAAGACTGTGGTGTCTGGGGGAAAAGCAGGAGTGCGACGATGAACGCGATCAACACCTTCGAAAGCTAGCCGCGCTTCCCAGCCCTGTCTGCCACTGGGTCCACCAGCACCTGCGCCGCGAGCGCCGGCCCGATCGAAAGCTCGTTGCGGCCAACTGACAAGGTGATCGGACCGTCGTAAGGTGCGCGCGACTTTACCGTGATCCGCTTGCCCGGCACAATCGCCAGCTCTGCCAGGTACCTGAGCATGGCGGGATCCTCGTCCGCGACACGCACCACCGAACCTGACGCGCCAACACCCAGCTCTGCGAGTGAACGGTATTCGGTTTCGTCGACTGCGCCATCACGTGTCGGAATCGGCGCACCGTGAGGATCGACCTCCGGCTCACCAATGTTGGCCGCCATTCTGTCGATTAACTCGTCGGACGCCGCGTGCTCGAGACGCTCGGCTTCTTCGTGAACTCGATCCCAGGCGTAGCCGAGGGCCTGCGCCAGGTACGCTTCGATAACGCGATGACGCCGAAGTGTTTTCAGGGCCGCGCGTCGGCCGGCTTCCGTGAGTTTCACTCCGTGATAACGCTCGTACGCGAGCAGGCCCTGGTCAGCGAGCCGCCTTACCATCCCGCTCACTGATGCCGGCGCCAGATCGAGTCGCTGGGCAATCTCGTTTGTGGCCGCTGCGCCGGTTCCCTTCCCAAGCGCGTAAATCGCCTTCAGGTAGTCCTCGACTGGTGCGGTCAGCGGTCCCTGCGTTGCCCTCATGAGACGGGCTTCGGAGAGGCTGGAGTGAGTTGGGGCGAACCCGGCTCGGGCGTTCCGCGCACCATCAGTACAGGCAGCATTGATATGTGCCGCAGCTCACTGGCGACGCTGCCGCGAAAGACGTCGGAAAGTCCGCGGTGACCGTGCGTAGCCATCGCGATGAGGTCGCATTTTTCACGCACGGCGCACGCGGCGATCTCCTTTGCCGGATCGCCGCCGGCGAGAATCGCTTCCGCCTGGAACCCTTCCTTTTCGAGAGACTCGGCTACGCCTTCGATATACTCGCGGTCGCCCTTCATCTCTTCCGATTCGCGGAGCTTGAGCTGGTTGATGTTGCGTGCCGCCCAGCCGTCGGCGACGTGGATGAGCACGATCGACGCGTCGTTGCACGTCCGCGCCAGCTTGCGAATGTGGGCGAGAACGACCTGGTCGTACGGAGAATTCTCGACAGGCACCAGTATGCGCTGATACATCAGCTCACCGCCTTACCGAAGAATTGGACGAGCAGCCAAATGTTGAGCGCCGCGATTACGAGCGCAACCGCATACGCCAGCGCCTTCATCCACACCGGGTTAACGAACTGCCCCATTTTCGCTTTGTCCGATGTAAATCGCACCAGCGGGAACACCGCAAAGGACAGCTGCATGCTGAGAACCACCTGACTCAGCACGAGCAGTTTGGCCGTGCCGGATTCGCCATACATCACCGCCACCACAGCCGCCGGAATGATGGCGATGGCGCGCGTGATCAGTCGTCTCAGCCAGGGCCTGAGCCGGATGTTGAGGAAACCTTCCATTACGATCTGGCCGGCCAGAGTGCCCGTCAGCGTGGAGTTCTGACCCGAAGCCAGTAGCGCCAGCGCGAAGCCCGTACTCGCACCCGCGCCGAGGAGCGGAGTCAGAAGCTTGTAAGCGTCCTGGATCTCTCCGACGCCGTGGTGCCCGGTGGTATGAAAGCTCGCCGCCGCGATAATGAGGATCGCCGCATTGATGAACAACGCGATCGAAAGCGCGATAGTTGAATCGATGAACGCAAACCGTACCGCCTCTCGCTTGCCTTCGTTCGTTTCATCGTACTGCCGTGTCTGCACGATCGACGAATGCAGATACAGGTTGTGCGGCATCACCGTCGCGCCGAGTATGCCGACAGCGATGTAGAGCATCGCCGGGTTTCTTGCGATCTCGGGCGAAGGCACGAAGCCACGCATGACAGCGAGAAAGGGTGGTTGGGCGAGAATGATCTCGAAGAGAAAACACGCGCCGACGGTGGCGATCAAGGTGATCACCAGCGCTTCGAGAAGACGAAAGCCTTTGTTCTGCAGATAGAGCACGACAAGGACGTCCAGCGCGGTGATGATGACGCCGTAAGCGATCGGTATGTGGAAAATCAGATTCAGCGCGATGGCGGTTCCGATGACTTCCGCCAGGTCGCAGGCCGCGATGGCGATCTCGCACGCCACCCAGAGGAGAAACGCGACCGGCTTCGAGTAATGGTCGCGGCACGCTTGCGCGAGATCGCGCCCGGTGACGATCCCAAGTTTGGACGCCAGCCCCTGAAGAAGGATCGCCATCAGGTTGGAGACGAGAATGACGCTTAGAAGCGTGTAACCGAACTGGGCTCCGCCGGCGAGGTCGGTCGCCCAGTTCCCGGGATCCATGTAACCGACGGCGACGAGGTAGCCGGGCCCGGCAAAGGCGAGAACCTTCCGCCACCAGCCCTTGGCGGCGACCGGCACTGTCCGGTACACCTCCACCAGCGAAGGGGTAGTCCTGGCGCGGCGCCATCCGTCCTGCGGAAGACTGCTTTCGGTCGCTTTTGATTCCTGCCGTTCGAGCTGAATTGCCACGAGGGTCCCGATATTATCGTTGAACTATCTAAGAAGTTAGTACGTCCTAACTATTTCGCAATAGCGGTTCGCGCTTGAAATCAGGGTGATTCACCCACGCGTAGTCGCCGTTCGCACCGCAGCCGACGGCAACCGCGAAGGGCGCCCGTAAGTTTTCGCGACGAAGAGTACAGCTCCACCCTGAATTCACGAGAAAGAAAATGCTGTCCTGGCCCTATATCCATCTCATGCTCAACCACTTCCCGGTTGTGCTCAGCGTGGCT
>DATBXT010000321.1:0-3839 GCA_036514115.1 Gemmatimonadaceae bacterium | reverse complement strand
AGCATCTGCTTCTTGCGATGCTGCGAGCCTTCGTCGACCAGTCCGGCGCGGAGTTCTTCCGCGACCTTGTCGACGTCGATTCTCTTCAGCAGCTCGCGAACCGCCGGCGCGCCGATGTCGGCAAAGAACGCGTTGTCGCCTTCGTCTTTCGCCTTCTGCCTGAGGTAGAAGTATTCATCCTCGGTAAGAAGTGTGTTGGCTTCGATCGGCTTGCCAGGAGCGTCCGGATTCTCAGCGTTGCCGTTCTCGGGGACAGACTCCTGCTTGCCGGGATCGACGACGACGTAGTTCGAGTAGTAGATCACCTTCTCCAGGTCACGCAGCGTCAGGTCGACGAGGTTTCCCATCGGAGAAGGCAGGGTCTTGAAGAACCAGATATGCGCGACGGGTACGGCGAGCTCGATGTGACCCATGCGCTCGCGACGGACGCGGCTCAGGGTGACTTCGACGCCGCAGCGATCGCAGATCACTCCACGGTAGCGAATTCTCTTGTATTTGCCGCAATGGCATTCCCAGTCCTTGACTGGACCGAAGATCCTCTCGCAGAACAAGCCGTCCTTCTCGGGCTTGAACGAGCGATAGTTGATGGTCTCGGGCTTGAGAACCTCGCCCCACGACCACCAGGTGCGGAGCCCGGCCATCTCCAGCCGCTCCCGCTCCTTTGGATCCTTCGGACCGCGCATCTCATCTGGAGACGCGATGCGGACCTGGATGTAATCGAATGAAGATGCCCGCGTCTCGCGCGTGCTACGAAAATCAATCATTAGTTATCCCTCGCTCCCGTTACCGTTTGCTCTGGAGCCGTTGTTTCCGAGGCCGTATCCGCTGGTCGCGTTCGCTCCCATGCTGACGTGGATACCGAGCGCCTTCAACTCCTGCACGAGCACGTTGAAGGATTCCGGGATTCCAGGCTCGGGAAGGTTCTGGCCCTTCACGATCGCCTCGTAAACTCTGCTGCGGCCGTTCACATCGTCCGACTTGACGGTGAGAATTTCCTGCAGCGTGTGTGCAGCGCCGTAAGCCTCGAGTGCCCACACTTCCATCTCTCCGAAACGCTGGCCGCCGAACTGCGCCTTACCGGCGAGCGGCTGCTGCGTGACGAGCGAGTAGGGCCCGATGCTCCGCGCGTGAATCTTGTCGTCGACCAGGTGCGACAGCTTGAGCATGTAGATCTCGCCGACCGTCACCGGGTTGGCGAAGGTCTCGCCAGTTCTGCCGTCGCGCAGCCGGACCTTTCCGCCCGGCGAAATTCCCGCCAGACGCATCAGCTCCATCGCTGCGGCGTCGACATCCACATCCGACTTCTTGGCGCCGAAGACCGACGCCAGAGCAGGAAGCTCCTGACTGGCCAGTACCGACGCAGGATCTGTATTGCGCTTCTTCTCGATCTGTGCCCCAGCCGTCTTGTATTGGGCACGAGCGAGTGGCTCGTACTCCTCGTCTGCTGCGGCGGTTGTATGGAATGCGACCTGGTTGTTCACTTCAGTGGTGTCGCGTTCGGCCAGCTCGTTCGCGGCCGCTGTCACGAAATCACGAATGCGGTTGTAAACGTCCCGCGTCTCGGCTGACACACCGCGAGCGGCCAGCGAGTCGATGGTCGCGTCGCTGAGTAGGTGGACGCGGCCTTCGTGCTTGCCCCCGCCTTCGCTTACGTCGGCGATGATACCACGGATCTCCTCATCGCTGATCCGGACACCAGGCACCTTGAGATCGAGCGCGTCGCGAACCCAGGTCACGGCCGCAAGCTTGAGCAGCAAGCCGATCTCGCGTTCGTTGGCGCCCTGGAACACCGGCGTCTTGGCGTAGAAGCCGAGCAGTCTCGCTGCCCACCCGAGGTGGGTCTCGAGGATCTGTCCAACGTTCATACGGCTGGGCACGCCCAGCGGGTTGAGGACAATGTCGACCGGACGGCCGTCGGGGAGGAACGGCATATCCTCCTCGGGGACGATACGCGCAACGATACCCTTGTTGCCGTGGCGTCCAGCCATCTTGTCGCCGACCGAGACCTTTCTCTTCTCGGCCATATAGACCTTCACGAGCTGAATGACGCCCGGCGGCAGCTCGTCCGGCTGCAGCACGCGGTCGATTCTTTCTTCCGCCTTCTCCTCGAGCTTGGCCTTCTCGTCGTTGGCCAGGTCGATGATGGTGCGGACGCGCTCGTTCATCTTCTTGTCTTCGACCCGGAAAGTCTTCAGGTCGATCGACGTCATCTTCATTTCGCGGAGCATGTCGGCGCTGAGCCTGGTGCCGGCGGGAATCGCTTCCTCGACCGTTCCAGCCTTGAGCGCCAGCGACACCGTCTGACCGTCGAGCAGATCCAGCAGCTCGCCGTCACGCACTTCGTTGACGCGGATCTTCTCCTCGCCCTCGAGTCTGCGAATGTCACCGATTCTCTCGCCACGATCCTTCTCGACGACCTGGTCTTCGATGCGTGAGAAGATCTTCACATCGATTACCACGCCTTCCATTCCCGGTGGAACCTTGAGGGACGAATCCTTCACGTCCTTTGCCTTCTCACCGAAGATCGCGGTGAGGAGTTTCTCTTCAGGAGACAGCTCCGTCTCGCCCTTCGGCGTGATCTTGCCGACGAGAATGTCGCCCGGCTTGACGTGCGCTCCGATGCGAACGATTCCGCGCTCGTCGAGATCGCTCAACGCTTCCTCGGCGACGTTCGGAATCTCTCGGGTGATTTCTTCCTGCCCGCGCTTGGTGTCGCGGACGTGCAGCTCGAGCTCCTGGATGTGGATCGACGAATAGACGTCGTCCTTCACCAGTCTCTCGGAGAGCACGATCGCGTCCTCGAAGTTGTGTCCGTACCACGGCATGAACGCCACGGTGACGTTGGCTCCAAGTGCGAGCTGGCCCATTTCGGTTGACGCACCGTCGGCCAGAACCTCGCCTGCTCTCACTTTCTGTCCGGCCTGAACGATCGGACGCTGATTGAGCGCGGTGTCCTGGTTGGTGCGCCAGTACTTCTTGAGTCGATAGCGATCGTGCTGGGTCAGTCTCGCCAGCGGACGATCCGAATCCTTCTTGCCGCGCTCCGAAGCGCCGGTGTCGACGATGATCTCGTCGGCCGTCACTGAGGTGATCGTTCCCGCGCGACGCGCGATGACGACCGCGCCGGAATCACGGGCGACCTTCTCCTCCAGTCCGGTTCCGACGAGCGGAGTGCGCGGATTGAGAAGAGGAACGGCCTGTCTTTGCATGTTCGAGCCCATCAACGCGCGGTTGGCGTCGTCGTGCTCGAGGAACGGAATGAGCGCCGCGGCGATCGAAACGAGCTGTTCGGGCGCGACGTCCATGTAGTCGATGCGATCGGGTGACAGCATCGGGTAGTCAGAGCGCTGACGGCAGAGGACGAACTCGTCGACGAAGGTTCCGTCGGGGTTCACCCTCGCGTTCGCCTGGGCGATGGTGACGTCTTCCTCGCGGTTGGCATCGAGCCAGGCGAGCTCCTCGGTCACCTTGCCGTTCTTGACGACGCGGTACGGTGTCTCGACGAAGCCGAGGTCGTTGACGCGCGCGTAGCACGCCAGCGATGTGATGAGACCGATGTTCGGACCTTCAGGCGTCTCGATCGGGCACATGCGGCCGTACTGCGAGTAGTGAACGTCGCGCACCTCGAATCCGGCGCGCTCACGAGTGAGTCCGCCGGGTCCGAGCGCCGACAGACGACGCTTGTGCGTCAGCTCGGCGAGCGGGTTCGTCTGATCCATGAACTGCGACAGCTGCGACGATCCGAAGAACGCCTGAATGACGGCCGAAACCGTACGCGCATTCACCAGGTCGTCGAGCGAGATCTTTTCCGGATCGGTGTTGATCGACATGCGCTCCTT
>DATBXT010000320.1:0-17257 GCA_036514115.1 Gemmatimonadaceae bacterium | reverse complement strand
GTGCCCGACGCGGAATTCTTAGTGGTGACCGCGGGAGAGCACGCGGCGATGGCCGCGACTGCGGCGAAAGCGAATCGTGTGAGTGCTGAGTTGCTCATTGAAAAGTGGGGTGGGCTGAAATAGTGGAAAGAATTTAGGACTATGGAAAGGCGGCCGGATCGAAGGATCCGGCCGCCCATACGACTTTCAACTTTGTTACCTCACGCCAACTGACCTGTTCCGTCGTCTGCAGCCGATAGCGAGCGGCGGTCAGCGGGCAGTCGGTAGCTTGCCTTGTTACTTGTTTATTTGTTCAGCCAGTACGACACCTTAACGAGGAACGTGTTCGCCGGATGCAGCGCGAACAAATCCCTCACGTCGCCCTGATACGCCTGGCTGCCCTCAGCGCCTGTGTAACCCTGACGTCCCTGGTTCCACACCAGGAACACCGTTGATCCCGGGTTGTACTCCCAGCGCATTACCACGTTCGATGCGAAGGCTTTGAAGTTGAACCCGCCCGGATCGCTGGTGACCGAAGCATCGCCGTACGGTGCATAACGATCATCGTAGTTGTCAGCACGCGGATTCGAGGAAAGCTCACGAACGTTGCTGTAAGTGCCCTTCGAAACGAACGGCTGAGCATAAGTCTGCAGAGACAGGTTCGGCGTGAACGTGTAGTTGAATCGCGCCGTCAACGCGGTTGTCTTCTGATCGAGGTGCGCGAACGTGTAGTGGAGCGCGTCGGCGTTGTCCGTGAAGTTGCCGTACCACTGGTTGTCGCTGACGTTGTGCGACCAGTTCATGGCGAGGACAGCGCTGAAACGGCCCATCGCCTTGAAGTCGAGCTCCGGCGACATGCTTACGCTCCAGTTTCTCTTGCTGGAGCTCTCGAAGTAATTGACGTTGAAGTAGGGCACGATCGCTTTGCGGTCGTCGCCGTTGATGAACAGCCACGGAGCTGTGTACGCGTCCTGGCGCACCGCCGGGCCACCGCGCGCAGCGCGATCGTCATAGGTCTTCCCGAGCTGGCCGACGGTCCCGCCCATATGGAAGCCCATGTTGTTCTTGAAATTGATGTGCATGTTGGTGTTGTACGCAGCCTCGAGCGGCAATCCGTCGGTGGACCAATTCTGCCACCAGTTGTTATTCCACTGGAAGCGCGTGTAGAAGTAGCGTGCCTTGCGGTCGAAAAATCCGGCCCAGGTGGCCCACGACTGCTGGTCGGCGCGCCGCAGGAAGCCGAGATCGTTGACTTCGAAGCCCGGTGAACGGCGCGAGTAGGACGACTCGAAGAGCAGGTGCTGGCCGCCGACCTTGCCGAACCTGAACTCCTCGGCGTCGCCACCGAGCGACGTCCTGGTGCTGTCCAGTGGAAGATCCGCATCGGGACGCTGGTACTGGTGCACGCTGTTGTTCTGGAGGTTCGCGATCACCGGCTGCGAGCCGTTTACCGTGCTCTTGTCGAGGGCTCCCGAAACTTCATAGTTGTTCTTGAAGAACTTGTGGCGGAAGTCCAGCGAGCCGACGTACGCGCTCGAGGACAGGAATGGTGAGGACCACTGGTCCATGCGACGATTCACAGCGGTGAACATGCCGCCAACTCCGCTGTTTCCACCGCGTAGATCCTGGCTCGCGCGCACGACAGCGAAATTCGTCCCCGGTTCATAGGTGGTGTCGCCCGGACTCATCTCGTGCTGGGTGATGGCGTCGAGCACACCGAGAGTCGTCCCCTTGGGGAATCGTCCAATCAGCTTCGCCGCTCCAAGGATCGTCGTCGGCTGCTGGGGAACGGTGTCGCCGTAGATCCCGCCGAGCTGGGGAGTCCGGCCAATACGCCTACTATAGTAGAGGGTTTCGCCCGAACAGTTGACGGCACTGCAATTCACATCGGCGCGGAACAGACCGCGCCCCGCGACGAAGAAGGGGCGGCGCTCGTCGAAGAAACTCTCGTACGCCGACAAATTGAGAACCGATGGATCGGATTCGACCTGTCCGAAGTCCGGATTGATTGTGGCATCGAGAGTGACGTTCGGCGCGACGCGATACTTCAGGTCGCCGCCGACAGCCAGATTCGCCTTCTGAGCGAATGCGTTGTTGACGATGGTCGACGCGCTCTTGGTGACGACGTATGGCATCAGCTCGAGCTTCCGCGGCGACTCCAGATCGTCCATGCCGTGGAGCGAGCCGAACTGCGAGACGAACCCTGGCTTCGACTGACGCAGCAGCGGCCAGATATAGCGCTCGTTGTATCGATTGACATCACGGTCGATCATGATGCCGAAGGTGTGCTCGCGCTCCCTGCCGTAGCGCATCTGGGAGAGCGGAATCCGGAACTCGGCGGTCCAGCCAAGCGAGTCGATCTGGGTCGCGACGTCCCACACAGCGTCCCATGCGCCGTCCTCATTGCCATCGTCGTAGATCGCCTGATCCATCTTCACACCGGCGGAGTTGACGCCGAACTCGTACCCGGTGCGCTTGTCGTGATATGAATCGACGAAGATCCAAATCATGTCGGACGAGGTGAATGTGTCACGACGCTCGAGGAGCTTCTTGATACTATCCGGGTGGGGGTCGAACGCGCGCACGAAAACGTAAAGGTTCGACGCGTCGTAGCTGATCTTCGCTTCTGTCTTGAAACGCGCCGGTTTTCCTTCCGTCGGCCGCCATTCCTGGAACGCAGTGATCGGTGGCGCACTTTGCCACGCTGCGTCGCCATCCTTGCCGTCAATCACGATGTTCGCGTCCGCGCGCAACGCGGTCGCGCTGCTGTCGGTAGGAAGGGCAATTGTGCGGGGAGGTGCATGGCCGCCGTCGGCACGCGCTGGCTGGGTAGCCTGTGCGATGACCTGCATATTGAAGACGAGGCCGAGAAGGGGCAGGGCAGATACGGAAACGATCATACGACTGTCCGGTCCAAAAGGTCAGGGTGTGCGGGTTGTCACTCCTTTGATACTCCGTTCGGTAAAAGGGTTGGAAAGTTTCAGGTAAATGTTTTGCAATGGGCCAACCGTAACCGGCCGACGCACTTAGCTAGTCGACAAGATCCTCGACGCCCGCGTGCTGGCGGAGACTTTTCACAATGTCGAGCAGCTGCAGCTGCACCTGATCGAGCTCCTGCTGACCGCCGGTTCTATCGATGCGGCCTTTCTCCAGGTCGATTGCCAGACGATTCAGATATTTGATCTTGTCGATCATCTGATCCGTCGCCGACCGCAGCTTTCCGAATCGCCGCTTCTCAGCCAGCGCACGGTAGCAGCGCTGCTCCATCTCCGTCGGAGAAAATTCCTTCGCCTTGCGGACGGCATCGAGTACGCTGATTCCAGGGACCGCACCGTGGTCCTGAAAAGTGATCTCCGTCAAGGCGTCGGTGAATCGCAGTCGACCCACGTACTCGATACCGTCGTAACCGACGCGCAGGCAGACGAAATACTTTTGCCCGTCGACGTCGATGGTGCGGATCTGGTGGTCCGTGCTCGAGGATGGAGGCATATCAGAGTAGGACTTTGTCGCGTGCTCATCTGTAACACAAAACTGACGCGCCATTACGACATTGCCCACCCGTGACTGCGCCGCTACGCCATCAACGCGGGCCCGGTTCTTTCTCCCGCAGTTACTCCCTGTTTTGAAAGCGCCTCACAGTGCAGTTTTAAACGTCCGATCCACGGGGAGAAAGTGAACGTCCAGACAACATCGGTGAACGAGGCGCTGCGCCGGTGGCGCATCATCCCGGTCATCGTCATCGAAGATCCGAAAAACGCGCCCAATGTCGCCGCCTCACTCATGGCTGGCGGGCTGCCTATCGCCGAGATAACGCTTCGCACCAAAGGGGCGCTCGAAGCGCTGCGTCGAATCAAGGGAGAACAGCCTGAGATGTTTGCCGGCTGCGGCACGGTGCTCAACGTCGCCCAGGCAAGAGAGGTCAAAGCCGCGGGCGCTGAATTCGTGATATCGCCGGGATTCAATCGCGCGGTCGTCGACTACTGTCTCGAGCAGGAGATGCCGGTTTACCCTGGAGTCGCGACGGCGAGTGAGATCGAAATGGTCCTTGAGGCCGGACTCAATCTCATGAAGCTGTGGCCGATCGAGACACTCGGCGGCGTTCCATTTCTCGAGCTGCTGCAGGGACCGTTTGGCGGAGTGCAGTTCAATCCAAGCGGTGGCGTTACGGCGGCCACCTTCGACAAATATCTGGCGCTCAAGAACGTCACTGCCGTCGGAGGCAGCTGGATGGCGCCGTCAGACTGGATTTCGGGCAAACAGTTTGATCGCATCACCGATGCGGTACGACAGACGGTAAGTAAAGTCGCGGCACTTGGTGCGCGGGCGAACAGTGGTTCGAATTTCGCAAGGCCATTCGGAGCGCGAGAGATTCGACTCAGTCAATAGCTCCCCCCCGGACGTCCGCCGCGCCGGTGCGGGCGGCCGATTGGGAGGAGAGATGCGGAGACGTCCTGCTGTAGCTTTGTTGGCGAGTATTCCGGCCATAGTCGCGGGCTGTGGGAAGAGCACTCCCGCGACGGCAGATTCAGCGACGCCCGCCGCCACCAGCGGCACTTTCGACAGACGGACCGCTCGCGCGGAGATCCTCCGCGCCGACTCCGCGATGATGCGCGGGCTCGCCAGCAAAAACATCGATTCCCTCATGCGCTACTACGATCCCGATGTGGTCTCGATGACTCAGGGGAGCAAGCCGGTGAAGGGAATGGGCAGCGTGCGCAGTTCGTACGCGGAAGTACTCACCGCCAATCCCGGTGATCTGTCCTTCGACACCGGCGGTATAAGCTTCTCGAACGACGGGTCGATCGCCTGGCACTACGGCACCTTCGAAGCGACAGCGACCGACGCGGCAGGAAAGCCGGTCAAAGCCGCCGGCAATTACCTGCAGATCTGGAAGCACACCGGCGCGCGCTGGGTCATCGTCGCCGAGATCAACAACTCGTTCCCACCGAGGCAATAGCGAAGCGGACCGAGGTCCGCCTCGCCGTCAGCTAACTATTCGCCAGTCGGCCGGTTGCCTGGAGGAGGACCACCCGGACCGCCGGGGCCATCTGGACCGAGTGGCCTCGGATTACCGCGATGGCATGTGAAGCAGCTGGCCATCGGCGGCGTGCCACGGTCGCTGGGCACCTTCGACAGGTAATCTCTGTTGATCGCCTGGACCATCGCGAACATGATCCGCGCGGTGTTCTTCTCTTCCTTGTCGTCGAGGTCCCACTTCCCGGGAACATGGCAGAAGCCGCAGCTGACCCCGAGTGAGCGACCGAATCCCATGTTCATGATGTTGACCAGCCGCCCTGCGGGAACGCCTTTGAGGATCTTTATGTTCTTGAAGACACTCTCCGCGGGCTGATTCTCCCGACCAGCGATCGAGCGGAGAACCATCGCTGATGCGCTGTCACGTCGCGCTGAAGTAAGGCTGTCGCGCACCCGGCGCGCTGAATCGGTGAGCGGCATCCGGGGACCGCCAGGCCCTCCGCCGCTCGGCGCCTGGGCAGAGGTTGCAGATCCTGTCGGCGACGGGTTCGTGCTCGGAGTGGGTGCGGTAGCACAGGCGTAGGCGATGATCACCAACGCGGTAACGGCAGCGACTACAGACGGTACGCGCTCGCTCATCACTCCTCCGTAGGATTCCTGCGTTACGACCCTCTTACTTCCGCATCAACAGTATAACCGTCCTTTGCAAGCAACATGCGAAGCATCTCGATGGCGCTCTCGTTTGCGTGTCGGAGGAGCTCGAGCTGACCACCGGCGGCCAGCAGTTGCGTGCGCGCCTGGCGCTGAATGGCGTCCCGGTCCTCACGCGTGAAAGGATTCCACAGCCCGCCGCGCTCGTCGTAGGTCCGCATGTCCTTGATCTCGACCGCAATCAGTTTGGCGGGTGGTATGCGGATGATGATCCGCTTGTTCTGATGATCGATCGTCACGTCGGGATTGTCGCGCAGATCGATTCCCGCCAGGAGCCGGCCGGTAACAACGACCAGCGACCGCTTCGTGGACCCATACCACGTGTTCTCGTAGACAATCACGTCACGGACGGTTGCCTCGCTCGACACCAGCTTGGCAACTGCCCGTATCTGCTGAATCACAACGTCGTGGGTGACTGTAGTGCTGTCGCTCTTCCCGAAGAACGAACCCGGCGTCAGTCGGCTGGCGCAGTACCCAAACGCAATCAGAATGAGCAGCGCGACGACCGCGAGCGCAGTGCCTGCGCCGAAAATCCGCCGCGGCGTGCGCGCGACCGGTGAGGGTCCTTCACCTGATGAAGTCATTCCAATCCGTTTCGATGTTGTCGTTGAGGGATGACGACCGACCCGCCTTCGCCGCTTCGGGCTTGTGCTCCGAACACCGTTGAGAGACGTCCCGACGTCTCACCGTTGAGAGACGTCCCGACGTCGTGAACTCGCTGCCCGCAACATTAGTTGCTCACTGCTCGCACCCGTTCAGTCGCACTATCCAGTTCACTTGCACCCGTTCAGTTGCTCTGGGATTCGCAGCATCTACCGCTGAGGAATAGCTGCCCACGCCAACCCGTCGGGATTTCGTCCAGCATCGATCCGCCCGACTACCGTCATCGACTTGAGATCTACCACCGCGACGTAATTGTCTGGCGAGCACGCGACATACGCGCGCGCGCCATCCGGTTGAATCTCTATTCCAGCGGCGCCAGTTCCGACCGGAATGCGTCGGACCTCGCTCCGGTCCGAGATCCGGATCAGTCGCAAATCAGGCGCTCCCAACGTCGAAACCAATGCAAGCGTGCCGTCGGGCGTGAACTTCAACCGGTTGGCGCCCTGCACGTTCGCCGCAAAGGTGGCAACGGTTTTCGATGCTACATCGATCGTCGTGATCGTGCCGTCCTGCGCGTTGGCCGCCCACATCGTTTTGCCGTCCGGTGTCACATCAAAGCCCTCGGCGCGGCCACCCGCGGCGATCGTCGTCGCAGCCCAGTTTTGTCGCGGCCCGGGTCGCTTCTCGAAAAAGGTGACGCTGCCGGAGCCGACGTTGGTCGTCACGATCCGCGCCAGATCGGGGAACGTGTAGATCATGTGCGTTCCGTCCTGCCCGCTGCCGAGTACGAGATCGATCTTGCTCGTGGCGGGATAGTAGCTGCCGATCGCCTTCGCTGCCTCCGCGGTGAACCACACCTTGCCGCCGACGAAGTGAAGACCGTGCGGCCCCCGCAGCGCGCCGAGATCGACCGTGCCGACTGACTTCTGGTTGACGAGGTCGATGACGGTGAGGGTGTTGTACGCCCCACCTCCGTAATTGGAGACATACGCGCGTGTTCCGTCGGCGGAAGCGACGACTTCATGCGGGTCGGGTCCAGCCGGCATGCTCGCCAGAATCCGGAGCGAGGACGGGTCGACGATTGATAGCAGCTGATCATCCTTCGAAAGAATCAGCAGTCGCTGATTTCTGGCAGAGGACGCGGCTTGCTGCGCCCAGGCGCCGGTGCCGGCGAGCCACACGAGTAAGAGAAGAACGCGTGAGAATTGCTTGTGCGCCATCACTCTTTGCTCCGCAAATGTTTGCCGTTTGTTCGCGCGAAAAAGAAATATGCGTAAACAAAGAGAACTCTATTGCTCAGCTCACAAGACCTTTTGATATTGGCGCTTCCAAAATTCGGAGATCGCCATCAGCAGCAAGTTTGCTCCCCTGATGGTGCTGGGGTTATCGGCGTCCGTCGTCGCGGCAGTCAATTCCGGCGACATGCTCTGGAAGGGCGACGCCTCGCGCGTTGCGCGCGATGTCTCAGCGAGCCCGCCGCTCCTCGTAAACATCTCGAAGCTCCCCCGGACCGTCGAGGTGAATCTCACCGCCGGCCTGGCGACACTGCCGCTCCAGCCCGGTGTCACGAGCGAAGTCTTCGCCTACAACGGGCACGTGCCGGGTCCGACTCTCGACGTCAGGGAAGGGGATCGTGTCATCGTTCATTTCAGGAACGAGCTTCCGGAGGCGACGACGGTTCACTGGCATGGCATTCATCTGCCATTCGAGTCGGATGGAAGCCCCTTCCATCCCATCAAGCCGGGCGAGTCTCACACTTACGAATTCATGGTCAGGCCGGGCACCGCCGGGACGTACTGGTACCATCCTCATCCCGATCGCCGCACCGGATTCGCGATTGGCAAGGGACTGTTCGGGGCAATCGTCGTCCACGCTGCCCACGACCCGCTGCCGGCTTCGATCTCGGAAAAATTGCTGCTCCTTTCGGATAACCGGTTCCTCAAGGACGGCACCATCGATTTTCCGGACGCCGTCTCCCAGCACGGCGGGATCGACGAAGAGAATGGTCGCGAAGGACCCGTTCTGTTTGTGAATGGCCAGGTCACGCCGAGAATCTCCATTCGCAGCGGCGAGATCCAGCGCTGGCGAATCGTGAATGCTTCAGCGGGACGGATCTTCCGCATCGCTCTTGCTGGCCAGACGATGACTCAGATCGGAACTGACGGCGGCCTGTTCGAGAAGCCCGTGGAGGTCAAAGAAGTGCTGCTGACCACCGGAGAGCGCGCCGAGCTGCTGGTGC
The DNA here is from genome assembly GCA_036514115.1 of Gemmatimonadaceae bacterium. Taxonomy (GTDB): domain Bacteria; phylum Gemmatimonadota; class Gemmatimonadetes; order Gemmatimonadales; family Gemmatimonadaceae; genus UBA4720. Next base: position 8,751 of record DATBXT010000320.1, on the reverse strand, counting down.
GCGGCGGGGCGCGCGGGACCAGCACCGTCTTACAGAATCTCCCGTATGATCGTTACTCGCCGCACACCCGGCCGGCAGATTGGAACGTTACGCGAGAGCTGCTTACCCTCGAGACCAGCAATGCGCCCCCTGCGGCTCCCGTGACAATTCCGGCGAAGCTGCGAACGATCGTCCCTCTCGATACCAGCAAAGCGACGGCGGTGCGAACAGTCGTATTCGGTCAGGGGATCATCAACGGCAAGACGATGGACATGGCCCGCGTCGATGTCAGCACCCACGTCGGTGCGACCGAGATCTGGGAGATCGTAAACATTGTCGGCATGGATCACCCTTTTCATCTGCACGGATTTCAGTTCCAGGTCATCGACCGCGATGGAGTACGGGAGCCATACGTCGCCTGGAAGGACATGCTGAACATCCCTAAGCACACGAGCGCGCGCATCATCGTGCGCTACGACGACTACCCAGGGAAGTGGATGTTCCACTGCCACATCCTGGACCATGAAGACCACGGCATGATGGGAGTTCTTGAAGTTCTGAAGTAAAAACAATTCATCGAGGGGGGATCGCGTGACGCGAAGATCCACGGGTTTGCTGGTGTGTCTCAGCTCCATCGTCGTGCTTCTTTTCGCCACTGCGTACAGCGCCCCGGCGCCGTCCGGGAAAATCACCGTATCTCCCGCACAAGCGCGCGAGGACCAGATTCGGTTCGGCCGCCAGCTTGTTTTGACCCACGATTGTGGAGGATGCCACGGAATGGCCGGCGCCAATCCACTCGCGCCCGGCTATCTCGACGGCGTGAGAGACACGGCGCAGCAGTTTCACGTCGGGCCCTTCATCACCAGGCCGAAGAATCTGACACCCGATGTTGCAACGGGAACGGGCAGCTTCACTGAGCGTCAGCTATTCAACGCGCTTCGCTATGGCTTGCGACCGGAAGAGACACCCGACGTTCAGATAACATCGATGGTTCCAGGACAGGGAAACTTTCCCCTGCATCCCCACTATCTGGCGCCGCCCATGCCGTGGACTGCCTGGCGCTACATGTCCGACGCCGAGCTGATGGCGATAGCGGCCTATCTCAAGAACGGATTGAAGCCAGTCCGGAACAAGGTTGCCGACAGCGACGGGCCGCCCGACTTCTGGGCCAGCGAATACACAGTTGAGAAGATCGGTCCGTACCCAGTAGCTCCGTTCCCGACGGTGAACGAAAAAGCCCCGTAACAACTTCACTCGAGCACGGTGCGCATCCTGCTCACCGTGCTTGGGCCGGTGCCTCCGCGACGCGATCCATCCTCGGACTCGGCGGTCTCTTCGGTCCCGTTCCGGCCCCCGTCCTGTCTATCGCCGCAGCAATCTCGTCGAGATCCGCGCTGGTGAGAGTGAGCCTGGCCGCATCGATCCAGCCATCCACCTGTGCCGCCGACCTTGCTCCGACAATCGCGCCAGTCATTCCGGGCCAGGCCAGAACCCACGCGAGCGCCACAGCAGCAACGGTGGTATTCTGCCGCGCCGCGATCGGCCTGAGCGCATCACGCAGCGCAATGTTCTTCTCGACGTGCGGCGTCTGAAAGTAGACCGCTGATTTCCGCCAGTCGTCGTTGCCCATGTTTCTGACTTTCTCGAGCGAGAAAGTGTCCGTGAGCAGCCCGGCCTGCATCGGACTATAAGCGATCACTCCCGTGCGATTGGCGTTGCACCACGGGATCTCCGCCGCCGCCACATCTCGGCGGACGAGCGAGAACGGCGGCTGCAGCGATTGCACGTGTTTTAGCGAATCGATTTTTCTGAGCAGCGAAGTGTCGAAATTGGAGACGCCGATGGCGCGCACTTTTCCTTCCTGCTCCAGCTGCTCCATCACCCGCCACGATGCTTCGACAGCGATCCCGCTTTCGTCCGGCCAGTGGAACTGGTAGAGATCGATTCGATCGATCTTCAATCGGCGCAGCGACGCTTCACATTCGCGCCGAATCGATTCGGCGGAGAGCACTCGACGAACCTCTCCGCCTGCCTTCTTGTCCCATACCAGGCCGCACTTGGTGAACACGTAAGGACGCTGATCAGCGCTTTTCCTGGCGAGAAAACGGCCGACCACTTCCTCGGAATGGCCACGGCCGTAAATCGGCGCCGTGTCGATCCAGTTGATTCCGAGCTCGACGGCATGGCTCATCGCCGCCGTAGAGTCGTCGTCGTTCTGCCGACCCCACTCGTCACCGCCTATCGCCCAGGCCCCGACTCCGACGCGAGTGATATTCATGTCGCTCGTGCCCAATTGACGAACAGGCAGGGAAGTTTTCATTCTGTAATTCCTCTGAGGCGGTGTGCGGTCGACCGGAAGTATCCAGTGAGGCCACCGTTGAAAACGAGTTTGAATCTAGCATTGACAAAAGCCGGGCGTACGTCGAGGCTCAGGAGATGAAGCCGACGACGGAAACTGCCTGGCCTACCCTCGCCCTCGCCGAGTGGGCGCCAACTCAGACGACGCTTCACCGCTGGATGCAGATCGTCGGCAAAACCCGGCTCGCGCTGGCGCCGATGCAGAACCACTGGTGGCAGGTGACGCTGTACGTGACCGATCGGGGGCTCACCACATCTCCCATACCGTACAACGGTCGCACATTCGACGTGAGCTTCGACTTCGTCGGCCACCGTTTGACTGTGCTCACCAGCGATGGAGACGAGCGCGGAATTCCGCTGGAGTCCCGGTCCGTCGCGGATTTTTATGCCGACTACGTGTCGATGCTGCGCTCACTGGACATCGAGGTGAAAATCTTTCCAGTGCCGGTGGAGATGCCTGATACGCTGCGGTTCAGGGACGACAACATCCACGCATCGTACGACCCCGACGCGGCGCACCGCTGCTGGCAGATACTGGTCAATTCCGACCGCATATTCAAAGCGTTCCGCGGTCGCTTCCTCGGGAAATCGAGTCCGTCGCATTTCTGGTGGGGAGGCTTCGATCTCGCCTGCACCCGCTTCTCCGGCCGCTCCGCACCCGAGTACACCGGACCTGCCCTTAATTGTCCGAGCTACGTCATGCGGGAGGGTTACTCACATGAGTGCTTCAGCATCGGCTGGTGGCCGGGAACCGTCGGCGCTCCGGTAGCAGAGCCCGCGTTCTACGCCTACTCGTATCCCGAGCCTCCCGGCTTCGACGCCGCGCCGGTGCAGCCGGAAGGCGCGTTCTATCATCGAGAGATGCGCGAGTGGTTTCTGCCCTACGAGCGGGTTCGCACTGCGTCCGACCCGGATCATATGGTCCTCGATTTTTTGCAAACCGCTTACGAGGCTGCCGCCGATCACGGCAAATGGGACCGTGCCGGACTCGAACGGCCGCGCGGATGGATCGTCCCTCCGTCGGCGATCGCTGGTTGAGGACTGAACCCTGTAGCATGTGTCTTGCCCCACTCCTCGGCTTGCGCCATCCTCAAGTACAGACCGCATCGGAGCCGACAGATGAGAGCACGTGATATCATGACGAGGGATCCGCAGTGTTGTCGGCGGGAGGACACGGCGCGGCGTGCCGCTGAAATAATGCGCGACAAGGACTGCGGCGTGATACCCGTTGTCGACGACGCGCGTCGTGTGGTCGGTATTGTGACCGATCGTGACCTGGCCGTTCGCGTCATTGCGGCCGGCAAGGGAGCGGACATCCGGCTCAACGAAGTCATGACCACCGGAGCCCAATGCTGCTCCGCTGACGATGATCTCCGGGACGTCGAGCACAAGATGGCGGAGCTGCAGGTGCGGCGCATTCCAATTTGCGACGCCGGCGGCCGCGTGCTCGGCATTATCTCTCAAGCGGACATTGCACGCGCGGCGGGAATGGACAACGAGGTGAGCGAGCAGGAGATCGCGCTGGTGCTGGAGCAGATCTCAGAGCCGGCGCACCGGTTCCGGAGCCGCGCGAGCAGCCCGGCCGTCCCTTCGGAGCCGCGCGTCAACGGTGCGGTGGTCGAGTCCGAGCCGCCTCAGGCCCAGCTCTAACGCCCGTTCGCAAAACGCCTTACGCGGAGTCGCCCTCCGGTACACAAACGACCGGCCGCCGTTTGCTGTTCCGACCGCAATAGTCGTTCGTCCTCATGGTAGATCGAGCGCGGCAGTTCCCGCGTCAGCGGTCATTTCCCTGAGGCGACAGCGTGAAGAAATACTGCAATTTTTGCGGCGAGCCGATGCTGCCGGAAGCAAAGGAGTGCAAGCAGTGCGGATGGGACGTGTCGCACGATGCCGCACCCACCATCGATCCCGGCGACCGCAAGGCGCGGATTGGTGTGACGGCCGCGTTGCTCGTCGCCTACGGCGTGATGTGGACCATGGCGCAATCGGCACCGGCGGAAGAAATATCGATGCCGCGTCAGACGCGTTCCGCTGCAATAGCCGAGGAGAGTGATGCGCCCGTCGCTCAGCCAGCGGTGGCATTGGCAACAATGCCCGCAGTTGTCGCCTCGACCCCCGCAGGCGCCGCTGCGCCGTCCGCACTGATAAGCATCAAGGTCGCTGATACGAAGAGCGCCACTGTCCCGCCGCGCGACGCGCTTCAGTATGCGTTCGACCTTCCGGAAACCGATCAGAAATGCAGGCTCGTCGGATCGACGAAGGGTGTCGGCGGCTTCGGCCGGAACATCGAGATCTTCCTTCTGACGGATGATGAGTACGTGTTCTGGCACGCCAACCCCGTCGCCATTGCCCAGTCGTCGTGGGAAACCTACCGCGGATCGGAGAACACCCTCGGCTACGATTTGAAGTCGCCGGGCAGATATCACTTCATCATTTCGAATGAGATGTCGAGCACGCCCCAGGGCATCGCCGTGAAAGCGCAGGTCAAATGCACTCGTTGATTCCGTCAACCGATACGACCCAAAGTAAAAATCGATCGTGGTAAGCCATTACACTCTCACCAAGAAAACCTTTCTCGCCGGCGCGCAGTGTCTGAAGCGCATGTGGTGGGAGATGTACGATCCATCGGCGCCGGAAACACGTCCTACCGCCACCTCACGTTTCAGAATCGAAGAGGGCGCGATGGTTGGAGTCATCGCGCGCACGTACGTACCCGGGGGCCGACTGATCAAGCGCGGTGGTCGCAGTCTGAATGCGATCCTCGCCGACACCAGAGAGGCGATAGCCGATCCGTCGGTTCCCGCGATCTATGAAGCGGCGGTGCTCGCCGAGGGCACACTGGTGTTTCCGGACATCCTGGAGCGGGTGGGTGATGGATTTGTGCTCATCGAGGTCAAGTCGAAAACCTCAGTGAGCGAGCTTAAGCACGTCCCTGACGTCGCGATCCAGGCGCATGTGCTGCGTGCCGCCGGAGTCCCCGTGGTACGCTGCGAGGTCATGCACCTCAATCGCGAGTGCGTTTACCCGGATCTCTCCAATCTCTTCGAGCGTGTCGACGTTACCGAGCTCGTCGAAGCGCGCCTGGCGACGATCGCGGAGGAGATGCGCGTGGAGATGATCACCGCGCGTCTGCCGATAGCGCCGACGGTCGCAACCGGATCGCATTGCCGGCGACCAGACCCGTGTCCGTTCATCGAACGCTGCTGGCCCGCGGCGCCTACCGATCACATCGGCAATCTTTACCGGATCACCGAGAAAATGCTGACGGAATTCGAGGCCTCGGGCTGGGAGAGCATCCGCGACCTGCCGGATGATATAAAGCTGAGCGCGATCGCCGCGCGTCAGCGCAGGGCGCTGCGCGAGGGTCACACGATCGTAGAGCGCGATGCATTACTGGAGGCGATGAAGTCGCTCGCTTACCCGATCGCGCACATCGATTTCGAGACTGTGCAGCCGGCCATTCCGATTTGGGACGGGTGCCGGCCATACGACCAGGTGCCGGTGCAATTGAGCTGTCATCTGGTGCGGGCGGATCAAAGCGAGACACACAGTCAATTTCTGTTTGACGGGAACGGTGATCCCCGGCCGTCCATTGCGGACGCGATTCTCGAGTTCTGTGCCCCGGCCGCTACTGTCACGGCCTACAATGCCCAGTTCGAGCGGGGCTGCATCGAGCTCGTCGCCGCCGCGTGCCCGGACAAGGCAGCACTTCTGAAGGGAATTGCCGACACCCTCGTCGATCTGCAGCCAATTGTCCGCGAGAATGTCTACGACGAGAAATTCGGCGGCAGCTTCAGCATCAAGAAAGTCCTGCCAGCGCTTGTGCCCAGTCTCGGCTATGGGGACCTTCCCATTGGCGAAGCCGAGACCGCCAGCGTCCAGCTCGCGCGCGTCATACTCGGCGGATCGGCGATCCACCCCGAAGAAAGGGAGGAGCTGCGCCAGGCGCTGCTCGAGTACTGCAAGCGGGACACTGCTGCCATGGTCGCCCTGTCGCAAAAGCTTGCCGAGCTGGCTAGCTGAATCGTCGGGAGTCCGCGGCTTCGACAAACTGCCAGTGCAAGCTACCCGCTACCCGCTGAACGCCGATCGCCGTCAGCTGCGTGCGACGGGACAGGTCGTGCCACATCGCTGATCGCCATCCGCTGATGATAGGACTGTCCGTGGCGTGCGGCGCGTGGCGGGCCGCTGATAGCGTGATTATCGCCTTGGAGGCGAAGGACACCCGGGTAGTCCCGTAGCCGCGAACAAGCCTGTCTTTACGTCTGCAGCTGACGGCGATCGGCGGTCGGCGGGTAGCGGGTAGCTTGCAGTGGCAGTTGACAGGGCAGTTGACAGTTCCGCCCCGCGCACCAATGCCTATTCGTTAGGATCCCTCTCGAACCGCGCATCCCGCTTCGACCAGGCGTGCACCTGATGACAGGCCGGGCACTCGATGGGGTCCATCTCCTCGATGGGCGATGCCTCGAAGGTCTGCGGATCCATTGAGTAGCCCGTGTAAATCATCTTCCCCGTATTTGGGCACTTTATGAGAATCCGGTTCACGCTTCCTCATTCAGCTCGAGACGTCTGTGGCTCAGTTGCAAGGAGAGTTCCCCACGGCGATTCAGTGCCTAAACGGTGGTGAATCTCCATGCGCCGGGGGATGTCAAATTCCTATCAGCCGATGTCGTTTTTCTATCAGCTCGCCGGGTGATGGATTGAGGCGAAACCACGCGCCTGGACGTGGAGTGGGCGCCGATAGTTGATCGGTAAATGGTCCAGACGAGGCCTGAACGGCGCGGCAAAGGGGTTGGAAATAAGGTCGGAAGGAAGCTCGTGATAGTGCGTTTCCTTTGGCGGGGCTGCCTCGTGTCATAGGTACTGCCGCGAAGCGGCACATACACCAAGGAGCTCCTCTTTATGAAATTCGGTAAATCAATGCTCGCGGCCGCATTTATCGTGGCGTCTGGAGCAGTCGGTTGCAGCGCGGATCTGGTTGGTCCGCCGACCCTCGATGATGCACAGATCAACGCCGACATCGCCGCGACCTCGGGCGACGCGATCGCTTCGCAGATCGCCGGCTTTAACGACAATGTCGCCGCCGCAGGCTCGTTCTCAATGGTGGCGCCCAGCTACAACGTGACGGCCGGTGGCCGCGGAGCCAGCCTCAACGGCATCTCGCCAACCTGCAGCTACGCCTCCGGCCGCTACACTTGCGCCGCGACGACGGAGCAGGGCCTGAGCGTAAGCAGATCCTTCGCGTTCTATAACGCGCAGGGACAGACGGTTCAGAACTGGGATCCGACGGTTGTAGAGTCAGTGAATTTCCAGGCGCAGGTCGATGGAGATTTCTCAAAGGATTTCGTTTGGAATCTCAGCATCCATCGTACGGCGAACCTGACCGTCAGCGGTTTGATCAGTCATGCGCCGCAACGCACCTGGAACGGCACCGGAACGGGCAATGACGCCATCTCGCACGTTGGATTGGATGGAGTGAGAAGTCTCTCCGGAACGTCGAGCGTCGCAGTCGCGAACGTCGTGATGCCGGCCAAGGATGCCGTGAGCCAGATCCCGCTCAGCGGAAGCATTGCCATCGACGTGGATTACACGGCGGCGATGCAGGGAGCGACGGGCAGTGTGTCCAAAGAGGTAACGAGGCACGTCGCGGTGACGTTTGACGGTACGAACGCGCCGGCGCTGCAGATTGGGGCGCTGCACTGTGTCCTTCACCTCGATACGCACTCGGTCGATAGCTGTCAGTAAGCCTGGATTCGTTAGACAAAACGCCGGGGGCACACGCCTCCGGCGTTTTTTGTTGTGTAGGGCTGGGAGCAACTGCGGATTGAGGGAGCAACTGCGGATTCAGGGTTTCGGACTAACAGCTAGTCCGGACTGCGCACTAATTGAGGGGTCCGGACTTATTGAGGGGATGGGACAACTACGGTTGAAACGGCCAGGGCAAGCCGCCCGCTGCCCGCTGAACGCGCCACGCCGTCAGCTGCAGGCGACGGGACAGACCTGTGAGGCGTCTCCAGAGCTAACAAAGCATCGAGGCGCAGAGGCGGGTAGCCAGGACCCGCAAGCCGTTTCTCGATCTCGAACCTGGACAAAAAAAGAACGGAGCGTCTTTCGACGCTCCGTTCTTTCAGGCTAGTGTCAGCCAGATCAGGTGCAGGTGATCACGCCGGCGGTCATCGCGCAGGTCTTTGCAGACTGCGTGTGCGTGGCGGTCGCATCCCACGACGGGGGCGGGCCAGCAACTGCGGTGACCGTGACGGTCACGTTCTGCGACGGGGTAAAGCCCTGGACCGGTGAGGTCATCGTGGCCGTACCAGAGAAGTAGGCACCACCGTTGTCGGCAGCGTACTGCTCTTCGTAGGTCGCCATGTTGCGAAGGTCAGACTTCATCGCGGCGACATACGCCTTGTCCTT
>DATBXT010000319.1:0-5272 GCA_036514115.1 Gemmatimonadaceae bacterium | reverse complement strand
CGAGACCTCGGCAAGCCGCTGAGTCATTTGTGAAATGAGCTCGTTCGCATCGCGGACATCCCGCTCGATGCGACCGCTCAGATCTTCGCCTTCCACGGTTCCTTCCTCGACCTTCGCCAGCGACTGGCGCCCGGCGTGGGTGGCTGCGAGAACCTGCTCGACCGTCGCCACGGTGCGCGATGTCGCTTCGCGCGAGTGAGCGACGCTGTCCAGCATCTCCTGCACCAGCGATGTAGTCCTCTGCGCGGCTTCCGCCGAGCTGGTCGCCAGTCGCTTGACCTCGGTGGCGACGACGGCAAACCCGTGGCCCTGCTCGCCGGCGCGCGCCGCTTCCATGGCTGCGTTCAGCGCGAGCAGTTTTGACTGGCGGGCAATCTTCTGGACCAGAACCAGGAAGTTGCCGATCTCGTCCACTGTGGCCGACATCGCGTCGATTCCTTCAGCGCTTTCCAGCGCGTCGGATCCAAGCCCCTGGAGAGAACTCGCCATCCGCTCCAGCCGGGTGCGGTTATCCCGGGCGAGCTGGCGCAATGCCTTGTCGCGTCGCAGACCTTCCTGCGCGGCTTCGCGCAGGTTCCCGGAGATCTCGCCGAGCTTCATCGCGTCGGTCGTCAGCTCCTTGATGGTGCGCTCGCGCGCGACGGCGTCGTGGCTCAGGTTGTTGGCAAGAACCGCCCGATCGCGCGCTGTGGCTGCAGCACTCACCGTCGATCTGGCGAGTTGCGTAGCGAGCTGGCCATTCTCGTCCGCGGTGGCTTTCATCTTCCCAGTGAGGCCGCGCAGCTCGCTGACCATCGACATCGTCGAGCGTGTCAGGCGATCGACGGCGCGATTGGATGCTGACGGATTGTAGGTGCTCGATAGATCGCCTTTGGCGATCGCTTCATGAGTGCGCGCCAGCTCGGCGGCAGGTCCGCTGACGTGTTGTCTCACGAAGATCAGTGCCGCAGCCGCAGTGGCCGAGAAGGCGACGCCGATCCACAGAAAGGCGATCGCCAGCGCAGCCACCACGCCATTGACGCCGAGGACCTCGGAGCGGGTGGCGCTGGGAATCAGCTCGTAGATCTGCCAGCAGATGACCGCGAGGCCGATCATGAATACGGAGCCGAAGATGATGCTGGTTCTTAGCGCGCGCCGCTGCAGCGCGCTGAACATCGGCTTGAGGAAGCCGGTAGCGGAGCGGGACTCGAAGGGAAGCGGCGTTGCTGTCATCTGAAAAATCGATTGTGAAGCTGCGCGCGCGACCACCAGGACAGATGAAACTCCGCCGCTGAGCCGCTAGTTTGTACAAATGGACAACTCGGCAACACGGGACGATCCTCTGTCTCCTGCCGTCATCGCCTACAATCCGCAGGCGATCGAGCAGAAATGGCAGCGAACCTGGCAGGAGCGTGGGACGAACCACACCGACCTGCAGCGCGCCCAAAGGCCGTTCTATGCGCTGATGATGTTCCCCTATCCGTCGGCCGAGGGACTCCACGTCGGGAATCTCTTCGCCTTCACGGGGAACGACATTTATGGACGATTCCAGCGGCTCATGGGACACAACGTCTTCGAGCCGTTGGGTTACGACGCTTTCGGGATTCATTCGGAGAACTACGCCCTGAAGGTAGGGAAGCATCCGATGGATCTGATCCCAAAGAACATCGACAACTTCCAGCGCCAGCTGGAAAGCGCCGGGCTGATGGTCGATTGGCGGGCGTCGCTGCGCACCACGGATCCAGTCTACTACAAGTGGACGCAGTGGCTGTTTCTGCAGCTGCTCAAGCAGGGACTCGCCTATAAGAAAACGGCCGCCGTCAACTGGTGTCCGAGCTGCAAAACCGTGCTCGCCAACGAGCAGGTCGTGTCCGGCGGATTCTGCGAGCGGTGCAAGACCGAGGTCGAGCAGCGGCTGCTCGAGCAGTGGTTCTTCCGCATTAGCGACTATGCGCCGCGGCTGTTGGCGAACCTCGATCACATCGATTGGTCGGAGACCACCAAGACTGCTCAGCGCAACTGGATAGGGCGCTCGGAAGGTGCGGAGCTCGAGTTCCGCACCAGGAAAGTGAAAGGCGACGAATGCACCATTCGCGTTTTCACCACGCGCCCGGACACGATCTATGGCGCCACCTACATGGTGTTGGCGCCGGAGCATCCGCTGGTCGACGCGCTGACCACCTCAAAGGAAAAGAAAAAAGTCGACGCCTATCGTGACAAGACCACCAAGCAGGATCTGGTGGCGCGGAAAACGAGTACCGACAAAACCGGAGCTTTCACGGGGTCTTACGCGGTCAATCCCGCGACAGAGAAAGAGATTCCGATCTGGATCTCCGATTACGTGCTGATGGAGTATGGCACCGGCGCAATCATGGGCGTTCCGGGCCACGACCAGCGCGATTTCGATTTCGCCAGCAAATTCGATCTGCCGATCGTGCGGGTGGTGTGTGGCGAGCGCGAGGACGCCAACTCGCCGTTGCACGAAGCGTTCACCGAGTGCGAGGCGGGCACTTTGGTGAACTCAGGCATGTTCGATGGCTACGAGGTCGAGCCCGCCAAAAAAGCGATCGTCGACTTCCTGGCGAAGTCCGGATCGGCGAAGCCCGTGGTCAACTACCGCCTGCACGACTGGTGCATTTCGCGGCAGCGATACTGGGGTCCGCCGATCCCCATCATCTACTGCGACGATTGCGGAACGGTGCCGGTGCCGGAGAAGGATCTGCCGGTGGTGCTGCCGTTCATAGAGGATTTCAAGCCGGACGATTCCGGTGTGTCACCACTCGCGCGCCACGAGGAGTGGTATCGCGTCGCGTGCCCGAAGTGTGGCAAGACGGGCCGCCGGGAGACCGACGTGTCCGACACCTTCCTCGACAGCGCGTGGTATTTCCTGCGCTATCCGAGCGTCAATCACGACGACGTTCCGTTCGAGAAGAACGTGACGAAGAAGTGGCTGCCGGTAACGTCCTACATCGGCGGCAACGAGCACGCTGTGCTGCATCTGCTGTACTCGCGGTTCATCACCATGGTGCTGCACGATGCTGGTCATCTCGACTTCGAGGAGCCGTTCACGCGTTTTCGCGCGCACGGGCACATCATCCGCGAAGGCGCGAAGATGTCGAAGACCCAGGGCAACATCGTCAATCCGGACGAATACATCGAGAGCTGGGGCGCCGACGCCTTTCGCACCTATTTGATGTTCCTCGGTCCATACGAGCAGGGCGGCGACTTCAGGGATGCGAGCATCTCGGGCACACGCCGTTTCCTGGACCGTCTCTTCGCGTCGGTGCAATCGATGTCGAGCGAAGGATCAGCCGACCAGTCAGTGATGCGGAAGCTGCATCAGACCATCCGAAAGGTGAGCGAGGACATTCCGCGTCTCAGCTACAACACCGCGGTCGCGGCGATGATGGAGTACATCAACATCCTGCGGAAGGGCGAACGCACGCCACATCGCGATGAGGTGGTACCGCTGATCACGCTGGTTGCGCCGTTCGCGCCGCACCTGGCTGAGGAGTTGTGGGAGCAAACCGGCGGAAACGGCAGCGTGTTCGATTCAGCCTGGCCGGCCTTCGATCCGATGCTGGCGAAGGAGGACACCATCGAGCTGGTGGTGCAGGTGAATGGGAAGCTCCGCGGCAAGATTCTAGTGGTGCCGGATATCGACGAGAGCGCGGCGGTTGTGGCGGCGTTGGCGGATCCGACGGTCGCGAGGTTCGTCGGTGGGACGCCCCGCAAGGTCGTGTTCGTTCCGGGGCGGTTGCTCAACATCGTCGTCTAGTTCACTCGTACAACTTCTTCAGATCCGCGGCGGCCAGCTCGACGAGAAAGCTTCCGATTCGTTCGGTAACTGCTTCCACGAATTTCTCACCTTTCTCGGCCGTGGCCGCGGCGGGATTTCCGGTCCCCGTGTCCTCCGTGACTTCGCGCCAATGACGTGGAGCCCACGCCCAGCCGTCCCTCAGTCCGGCGACGCGAAATCTGTGCGCCTTGCCGGGCCCCGCTTCGGATAGCGGGCGGGGCAAATCGGGGACGATGGCCATCATGATGCTCGTCTCCATTTCTCCTGCGTGGTCACCCGGCTCATTGAAGTAATCGGCGCCCTTGATGCAGGTCCACCAGTTGATGGTGCAGACGAAAAGATCCACCTTCGCCTGGAGCTCTCGGATCATCTGTCTGAAATCGTTGCCGCCATGGCCATTCAGGATCAGCAGCTTTTTCACACCCTGGCCGGCCAGCGCAGAAGCGATGTCCAGGAGGACGGCGAACTGCGTGCTCGGATTCATGTTGATGGCAAGACGCAGATCGAGCTGGCCGGTATTAACGCCGAACGGAACGGTTGGCAGCGCTACGACCCTGGCGCCCTTGTTCCAGGCGATTTCCGCTGCTCGCTCAGCGATCGCGGTCGACTCGTAGGTGTCAGTGCCATAGGGCAGATGGTAGTTGTGCGGCTCGGTCGCGCCCCATGGGAGAATGGCGACCTCGAATGGAGTGTCCTTGACCGATTTCCAGTTGGTTTCGGCCAGAACGAATGGGCGTGATGGCATCCATGATGGTAGCAAAAAAAACCGGTCGGCGCTTAGAGGAGCTTGCCCACCCATCCGCCGACGAAGTAGCCAACCGCGGCGACGCCCATGCCGACGACGAACATGTCAAAACCGGACCGAAAAACTCCGCGGCCCGTGAAGACGGACCGGGCGGCGCCGACAAGAAAGTGCGACAGCATCGAGAGCGTAAAGGAAATGATGATCGCCGTCGAGCCCTGCCAGACCAGAAACGGAAAAACCGGAATCACAGCACCGAAGGCAGTCGCCAACCCGGTGATCCATCCTTCTCTCAGCGGCGACATGTTGAACTCGCCGATTTTCAGCTCTTCCTGCACCTGCTCCTTCAGCATCAGTTGCGGATCGGCCATGATCTGGGTGGCGAGGGAATGCGCCGAGTCGCGATCCATTCCCTTCGCCTCGTAGATCACCGCCAGCTCGTCGCGCTCGATCTCAGGCATCAGCTCGACTTCGGTTTTTTCCATCGAGATCTCGTATTCATAGACCTCGCGCTCGCTCTTGCTGGCGAGATATCCACTCGATCCCATCGAGAGCGCATCGGCAATCAGTCCCGCCATACCGGCCACCACCACTGCCTGGTGCTGATTGACGACGCCGGCTCCGATCACTCCGGCGACAAGACCAAAGTTCGCCGTCAAGCCGTCATTGAACCCGTACACAACATTGCGAAGGAATCCACCGGATTCCGTCTTGTGCCACGGCTCAACGCCCTTGCCGGCAATCTCACCGAG
>DATBXT010000318.1:0-4477 GCA_036514115.1 Gemmatimonadaceae bacterium | reverse complement strand
GGGAAAAGGTCGGCGCCGACCCATTTATGAATGGATCGTCATTTTCGATTAATAGACCCGTCATAAAAGGCGCCGTCGCGGAATCCTTACGGCTGCCCCGCGACTTTTACCGGCACGTTGCTATCGCCGGCGGTTCCGCTACCGAGCTCTCCGAGGCCATTTCTTCCCCAGCAATAGACAGACATCTCACTCACGCCAAGCCCCTGGACGACTTGAGGTGATCCGCCAGTCGTAGAGCGAGTGCGACGAGAGTAAGTGTTGGGTTAACGGCACCCGCCGTTGGATAAACCGCCGAGCCCCCAATGTAAAGATTGCTCAGCGAGTGGACGCGACAGTTGGCATCGACCACGCCCTGCTTCGGATCATCTGCCATCCGCGCAGTTCCCATGTGGTGCCAGCCGCCGCTTATGAAGCTTGGCCACGTCTTGTCGTCGCTGAGTAGCCAATCCTTGATTTGAATGCGGCCTGTGCCGGTGCGACCCATCTCGCGGCCAAGCAGCTGGTAGAAGGTGCGGATGGAGCGTTTGTCGAGATCGCTGGGGCGCCAATCGAGACGCGCGCGCGGTACTCCGAGCGCGTCCTTCTCGGCGCTGAGTGTTACGCGGGAATCGGGATTCGGCGTTTGCTCCTGCCTCGTCATCAAGTGATAGAAACGCGGCACTGCCTCCCTTGGCGCGGTCGCTGCCGCTGCCGCGGCCATCGGCGGTGGGCCTTTCATGCCGCCGTTCCGCCATGCTCGTTGTGCGTTCATCATCAACGTGTCGATGAACTGGAACGTGCTCTTCACCGGATCGCCGTAGTTCCCTGCCTCGAAGGATGCAGTGCCGTGGAGAACTCGATGTTCTCGCTGCGCCGCCGGAGTGATCGCAAGCTCACCCCTCGGCGGTCCGCCGAGTCCTTCCATGAGGTATAGGTTCGTCTTCGTCGTCTGAGGGCGCGCGAGAACGAGCTCCGCGCTCGGCATCTCGAAGTGCTCCATGAAATAGCGCCCGACGAGATCGTTGGAATTGCCGAGTCCGGCGGGAGCCTGGGCCTTGGAGGCGAGAAGAAGACGCGCGTTCTGGATGGCGTGGCAACAGAGCACGAACCTGGGCGCGCGCGCCGAATACTCCTTGCCGTCGAATGTCCTGATGCGCGCGCTGCGCACGGCGGTCAGCTCTTCGTTTGCCTCGAGCTCGACGACGCTGGCGTGGGTGTAGAGATGGATGTTGGGCGAGTTGACGATCTCGTTTCGATATTTGGTTCCGAAGCGAGTCGGTGGACTGAACTGCCACATCTTGGTGGAAAAGGCGCGCGAGTCGCCGATGAGAGGAACTCGATCGGCATCGCCCATCTTCCAGTCACCGGGATCGTACTTGTAGGGACCGAGATCGAGAATTGTCTGGGCGCGCGCGTAAAACGGATCGAGATCCTTACGACGAATTGGCCAGCCGCTGTGCGGGACCCAGTCGCGCTTCTCGAAATCAATGTCATCGAACGTCGCGCAGAAGCCGGCCCAGTGATTGGTGGTGCCACCGAAGTAGTGGAGCGCAGCGGCCTGCAATGGAAAATACGGCTGTCCAACAATCTCGCCGCGATACAGATCCTGCATCTGCTGCTCGAACTCGAATCCCCCGCCCTCGAGGAGCAGAACCTTCAGCGGAGTGTTGGCGAATTCGCGGGCGATGGTGATGCCCGCCGCTCCGGCGCCAACGATGCACAGATCTCCCTGGAGGACCGTCCCGTTTTCGAGTGTGCGGGCGTCGGTGTGCATTGCCTGAGGCGGGAGGTGGACGGCCTAGATAGCGGGGCTGACCGGGCGGAGCGAATACAAGGCGGCCTGTCTCGCTTCAGTCACCGATAACACCCAGCCGTCGACCAGAACCGTGCGGCCCTCGGTGAAGTCGTCCCTGATTTGATCATCGATCGCGCGGTATCCGAACCACCGCCCCCTGCCGAAGCGAGCCGAAGACTCCCTGATATTACGGTACAGCAGGGAGCTGTTCTCCTCGCTCGGCGTGGTAAGGAGATACTGTCTGCCGAGCTCGCGGACGCGTTGTGGTCCGAGCATCATCATCAGCAGCTGGGGATGATCGGTTTCGCGGCTGAGATCATCCCAAGGGTCGCACCCCGAATCCGCGAAGGTGATGATGCCGAGCGCGGTGAGCTGCAGGAATCGCCGTCTGTCGAGACTCATTGCCTGTCGAAGCTACGGCGGAACGGATCGCGCGGCAACGAATGATAGTTTCCCGGCGAGTCTCCTGAGAACGTCACCAGCGCCGGGAACTCCTCGCGATGCCAGCGGCGCTCCTAGTAGCGCGATCCCGTCAACTTCACATCAGCCGCCTGCCACGCGGTCGCGAACCTCTTCTCGACTGCGGCGGCATCGGCGGTCTTGCCCTGTGCACGCAGCGCCGCGGCCAGACCATACAGTGACCAGCCGTTTTCCGGGAAGTTCTTGAGATCGTCGCGATAGACCTGCTCCGCTTCGGCCGCACGGCCGGCCTTGAGCAGCGACGCGCCGAGTGACTGGCGAACCGGGTAGTACCACTTTGGCGGCTCGAAGTAGAGACCTTTGTTCTCGATCTTGAGCGCCTCCTGGAAGTGCGCGACTCCGGCGGCAGGATCGCCACTGCGCGTCGCGATCTCACCCATCAGCGCGTGCATCGCAATCGAGATCGGCGCCTTGAATTCGGCGTCGGCCACGGTCGCCTCGTCGATGGCCGTCACGCTGTCGAGTGACAGCCGAGCGGCGGTGAAATTGCCCTTCGCCGCCTGTGCGACTCCGCGCGCGTAGTAAGACATCGCAGTTGGGAAGCGCAGCCCGCTGGGAGGTAGCGGCTCGGCGAGCACATCGTCCCAGCGCCCGAAACTCGTCAGCGTCAGCACATGGTACGGCACCATCTCCTGCAGCATGCCGACACTCTTCGCGACCTCCATGTTCACCTTCGACGTCAGCGTCTTCGACGCCTCCAGCGCCTGCGCGCTCCTGCCGGCCATCGTCGACACGAAGGCGAGGAAATGGATGTTGTGTGGATAGTAAGCAAGCGAGTAGACGGTCGGCTGTGGCTGTCCTTCGATGAAGGTCTCGTCAGTGTGGATCGCGTGGACGTTGCTCGCCGCAGCATCGGCGTAGCGGCCGACGCGAACGTAAATATGAGCCGGCATATGCACCATGTGTCCCACACCAGGCATCAGTCGGGCGAGCCGCTCGGCGCAGGGGACGGCGAGCTTGGGATCCGCCGCCTCCACCGCGTGAATGTAGAAGTGGCAGGCGCCTGGATGATTCGGATTCTGCATGATGACGGTCTCGAGCTGCTTCACCAGCTGCGTCGTCCCGGGATACGGCTTGCGCTCGGCAGTCCAGTAATTCCACGGCCGCAGATCCATGCTCGACTCGGCGGCGAGTGCAGCGGCGTCCAGATCGTTGGGCTCCGTACGCGAAATGCTCCACATCGCGCGCGAGTACGCTGAATCGAGAGCAGCACGATCGTTGGGCGGCACGGCAGCGTACCGCGCAGCGACTGCATCGATGTATTTTTTCTGCCAGGCCGGCGCGTTGGGAATCGCGCGGGCTTTCTGGACCGCTTCGTACGCTTTCACGCCGCTGGCGGAATCCATCCCGGCGTTGACGTGTGGACCGTAGGCGTAAGCGATCCCCCAGTAGCACATGACGCACGAAGGATCGAGCTCGGCGGCGCGCGAGAAGGACCTGATGGCCTCGGCGTGGTTGAATCCGTACACCAGTCTCAGTCCCTGGTCGAAATACTGTTGCGCGGCTGGAACCTTGGTGCCGATGTTCTTGTGATAGGTCCCGAGGTTGTTGTACAGCGGAACGGGACTCTGCGCGGAGAGGCTCGCGGCGGTCGCGGTGAGCAGCAGGCCGGGAATGAAGCGGCGAAGCATGGCGGCTCCTGTTTTCTCGTCGTTCAGACATTAGAGCCAAATGGATAACCCGCAAGGCCGAGATTCACGGCGCGGTACTGCTTATCTCCGCCACGATCATCCACCGGCCGCCTACGTTCTTCCAGACGTTGAGATAAGTCCCGCTCGACTTCACCGGTTTGCCCTTCACATCAGCGATCTGACTGACTGTGCCGTAGTCCCAGGCCATCGAATGATCGTCGGAGAAGCTGACGCCGCCGCTCTGGAATTTGACGTCATGCGGAGGATTCTTCACCGCCTCGGTATAGGACTTCCGCAATTCGGCAGTGTCCTTCACTGCCGTGGTTCCAAGGGAAACAGCATGGGGGTCGTAATAGACCATCAGGGAATCGACCGACTTGGCCGTGATGGCCCGAACGAAGGCGGAATCGGCGCCAAGTATCTGCGCGCGCGCCGCGGTCTCGTCGAATGTTGCTGTCCTGCTCGACGCCACGGTCGAGTCGCCCACTGGCGGTGCATTCTTGCCGCAGCCGGCGGCGATCAGCGTAACCATTGCGAGTGGGATGACGTTGCGAGTGTGGCGCATGGAACCCCCTGTCAGGAAGACGACTGC
>DATBXT010000317.1:0-15287 GCA_036514115.1 Gemmatimonadaceae bacterium | reverse complement strand
GCGCGCCAAGCGTGCGCGTCCGGACACCCTTCGGGGAATCACCACCCGCATCGAGACCCCGCTCGGCACAATGTTCCTCAACATCACCGAGGACGATCGCGGCCAGCCTTTCGAGGTCTTCATCAACCTCGGCAAGGCGGGTGGAGCGGCGATGGCGGACGCGGAAGCGATCGGTCGGCTGATCTCGCTGGCGCTGCGCTCTGGCATTCCGATTCGCGAGGTACACAGGCAGCTACGTGGAATCGCGTCGGACAAGGCGATTGGACTTGGCCCGAACAAAGTTCTCTCCGTTCCCGACGCGATCGGCATCGCGCTCGAGAAATGGATGCGCGAGAAGCAGGGAGTACAGCAGGACCTGCTTAGCTCCACTCCCGCTTCGCCGGTGGAAGTGGTTCAGCCGAAGCCAGCTCCAATCGTCAACTCCGCCGACGCGACGCAGTCCCAGTTCGGCTTCGACGCAGTCAACCGGAGTGAATCATTCATCGGAACATGCCCCGATTGTGGATCATCGCTGGAGTTCGCCGAGGGATGCGCAAAGTGTCACGTGTGTGGCTTCTCTGAGTGCGGTTGAGATAACGATCGCAAAAAGGCCGGGCTAATCGCCCGGCCTTTTTTATTGTCGCTTTTCTCCTTGGCTACCGAGCGGTGAGATCCTACCTCACTCCACCGAACCAGCGCGTTCTCTTCATTCCCTTGGCTACCAGGTCCTCGGGGCCGTAAGTCTTCCCGAGCTTCCACGCAAAGTCCATTTCCTCATTCACGGCCGCCAACGCAAACCTCGATTCCTTGATCAGCAGGAATGCGGCGTAAAGAAGAAGTGCGGCACCACACAGGCCTAACGCGACTGGAACGATCGTGAACGCCGAGCTGGTTATCGCGACCAGTCCGATCGCCACGCTGGTTCCGACAAAAAAGCCGAGTGCTACGTACAGGCGTGACAGCGCGCGCTGCAGCAGACGCGACCGGGTGGTGGCGAAGTCGAGTTGGCTGAACAGGAGCCGACGTTCATCTTCGCGAGGCTGACTCCGATTTTCCTCTGTCCGAGGCACGAGCGCGCGTGAGATCTCGCGTGTCCGTGCCATCGCCTTGCTGAGGCGATCAGACGTCGCGAGGATCAGAGAACCGCATGCCGAGATGAGCACCGCGGGGGTGATCATCGCGGAAAGGACGGAAACGGCGTCGGCGAAGTTTGTCATATCTGGGTGCGATCCGGGGCGCTGGTTCACTTGCCACGGCCCGGTGTTAGCCCGCCTTTAAAGTAGCCAAAGCAGAGGCTCGCAGTTTTTTATACCATGCCCGGAGGACAGGTGACATATTAGGAGCAGACTTTTCCCCTCGTCACGGAGGAGTATGGACGACAAGAAGATTGCAGCGTTAGCGAAGAAAAACGCGGCCAAGGCTGCCAAAGCGAACCTTCGGAAGGGCTTCGGCAAGCGGTATGACAAGAATCTGCCGGACTTGCCGACAGATGCGGATACGCTGAAGGAGCGGCAGGAGCACGAGCGTTTTTTCAAGGAAATGCGGAAGCGGGAGTTTTAATGGCCCTCATCCGTCCGGCGGCCTTCGTTGCTGCGCTGAGTGTGTTGGCCGGCACCGCTGAAGCGCAGCAACCACCTGCCGCACCCGCGGCCGCTGCGACGGCTCAACCGGCTCCAAGGATCCCCAGAGCCACCGCCAGCACGCGCGCTTCTGTGCAGGTGCTCATAGACAGCCGCTGGGGCGAAGGTGGCTGGTTCGGGGCGCTCAACCTCGCGGGTCCTGCAAAAATCGCGATCGACTACGGACAGCCGCACACTCGCGGACGCAGTGTGATCGGCATGGCCGGCGTCGTGCCGTTCGACTCCGTCTGGCGGACCGGTGCCAACATGTCCACCCAGCTGACCACCGAGGTGGATCTCACCCTCGGAGGCACCTTCATTCCGCGCGGGATCTACACGCTCTTCACGCTGCCAACGCGCAATGGCTGGAAGTTGATTGTCAGCAAGGAGCTCCTGCAGTGGGGGACCGACTACGATCCGTCAAAGGATCTGGCGCGGATCGACCTTCGCCAGCGTAACCTCACGGAGCCGATGGAGAGTCTTACGTTCTGGCTGATTCCTGCTATCGAGAATCCGCCTTCTACGACCTTCCCACACGGAACGCTCAAATTTGCGTGGGGAACGACGGAGCTTTCTACCGACTGGCGAGTAGGTCGCTAAGGTCTTGCTTCCGGGCGCGCGTCAAATTCGGCGCGCGCCTTTTTTGTCGCCCTGTTGCCGAGCCGCGCCGGATTGGACACCGGCTCGTAGGTGAACTCGCGACCAGATTCGGCCCGCTTCAACAGCATTCCGCCGCGCGCCATGTCGCCGTGACCGAGGAACTCCGCCGGGAACAAGAGTCGGGCGCCAAAAATCGGCTCCAGCACATCGACGTACTTCCCGGTGGCGATGCTTCCCAGGAGCACTACGTCGCATCGCGCACCGATTTGTTCGGCCAATGCTTTTGCGTCGCGCTCCAGCGGGATTCTGTATCTCGATTCGTCAGCTTCGATAGGCACTGTGGCGAACCGCTCGAGATCTCGCAGGGTCACCATCGCGCCGGGCAACCGGAGTCCGTCGGTGGGGGTGATGATGTGGACACCCGGCATCTTGCGCGGCGGATTCTCGAAGGCGCGGGCGTAGTTGAGCTTTCCGCGGAAATAAAGCCCGCTCAGGAAGCTGAATACCTCACCCAGAGGCGCGCCTTCTTCGCTCCGGACCCGCTGCGCAACCACAAACTCGGCACGCGGGTTGAACAGAAGCGCGGCTCTCTTGCCACCGCAGCTGGCGGGTGAGAGCAGGAAGATTCGCCGTGTCGCCACGCGCACAGTTCCAGCAATTCTTTCGCCTGCCCGACGGAGGAAGCGCGGCGGCGGCAAGAGCGTTAAAATTCGTGAAGGAGATTCTATGGCAAAAAACAAACTTCAGGAACTTCACGACTCGGGCCAATCGATATGGCTCGACAGCATCGACCGGCGAATGCTGCACGACGGTGATCTCGACCGCCGTATCCGCGATGAAGCTCTCACGGGGATGACATCGAATCCGACCATCTTCCAGAAGGCGCTCTCGTCGAGCAACGCTTACGACGAGCAAATCGGCGACGCTGAAGAAAAGGGGCATACCACCTGGGAGCTGTTCGAGCTGCTCGAAACCACTGACGTTCGCGACGCGTGCGACCGTTTTGCCGGAGTATACAGCTCAACCCGCGGCGCCGATGGTTACGTGTCGATCGAAGTCTCGCCTGGCGTTTCCAATTCAGCTGATGCCACTGTCGAGGAGGCGCGTCGTCTCTGGAAAACCGTCGACCGCCCGAACGTGATGGTAAAGGTTCCGGGAACCGCCGAAGGTGCCGTTGCCGTGCGTCGGCTGATTGCTGAAGGAATCAATGTCAACATCACCTTGCTCTTCGCGATTGAAGCGCACGAGAGAGTGATCGAGGCGTACCTGGCTGGCCTCGAGGACCGGGTGAAGGCAGGAAAGCCGATCGATGGGATTGCTTCTGTCGCGAGCTTTTTTGTCAGCAGAGTCGACACCGAGATCGATAAGCGTCTCGATGCGCTTGTCGCCAAGGCGGTCGGAGGAGAGAAGGAAAGGCTGAAGATGCTGAAGGGCCGAGCGGCGATTGCGAACGCGAAGCTGGCCTATCGACTGTTCAGGCAGAAGTTCGCCGGACCGCGCTGGGAAGCCCTCGCCAAGGCGGGCGCCCGTCTGCAGCGGCCGCTGTGGGCGAGCACGAGCACCAAGAATCCGGAGTATCGCGACGTCATGTACGTCGAAGAGCTGATTGGCCCCGACACCGTCGATACCATGCCCCCCGCCACGATCGACGCATTCCGCGATCACGGCGTCGTGGAAAAGAACGTCGACAAGAAAGTGGCGGCCGCGGAAGGACTGCTGAAGGAAATCGAGGCGGTCGGAATAAGTGTCAACGAGGTCACCGCGAAACTGCTTGTCGACGGAATCGCGAGCTTCCAGAAATCGTTTGACGAGCTGGTCGCAGGACTCGAATCCAAGATCGGCTCACTCGCACCCGGCGGGAAGTGACCGGCATCTACACTCCTCGCACCAAGATCGTCTGCACCCTTGGTCCCTCAACCTCGACGGATGATACGATTCGCGGGTTGATGGAAGCAGGCATGAACGTGGCCCGTGTCAACTTCTCACACGGCACCCATGAGCAGCACTCCGCGACGATAGCAATGGTGCGTCGCCTCGCAAAGGAAGCCGGCCGCCCGATAGCGATACTCGGGGACTTGCAGGGTCCGCGCATAAGGATCGGCGATCTCCCGAAGCCGATCACCCTCACCGTGGGCGAAGACGTAGTGCTCGTTCACGAAGGCAACGAGAACAACGGTGAGATTCCGGTCACCTACGACCAGCTCGCGCACGACGTACATGTTGGCGACAGAATTCTGATTGACGACGGCTTGATCGAGCTCGTGACTCTCGATGTCAACAATGGCCGTGTGAAGGCTCGCGTGCTGAACGGCGGACCTCTCAAGAGCCATAAAGGTCTGAATCTGCCCGGCATCCAGGTATCCGCGCCGTCGATCACGGACAAGGACGCTGCCGACATCCGCTTTGCCGTCGCGCAGCAGGTCGATTATCTCGCGCTGAGTTTCGTTCGCCGCGCAGAGGATCTCGATGGCCTGCGGAAGATGATTCCGAAGTGGCTGCTGGTGGTGGCCAAGATCGAGAAGGATGTGGCGCTGCACAACATCGAAGCGATCGTTCGCGCCAGCGACGCTGTCATGGTTGCCCGCGGCGACCTCGGCGTCGAGCTCCCGTTCGAGGCGGTGCCGGGCGCGCAGAAGCGCATCATTCGCCTCGCCAACAGATATGGACGTCCGGTGATCACGGCGACCCAGATGCTGGAGTCGATGATCGAGCATCCCCGCCCGACTCGCGCCGAGGCCAGTGATGTGGCGAATGCGATCATGGACGGCACTGATGCGGTCATGCTCTCTGCCGAAACCGCCGCGGGCGCGTATCCGCGGCTGGCGGTGGAAGCAATGACGCGAATCATCAAGGAGATCGAGACGCATCCTCCCGTCGCGCCATTTGCGGGAGCGGAGCAGGGAGATGGAGTAGTCACGACGGAAGTCGCCATTGCCGCAGCGACCGTTGCCGCCGTCGACATGCTCGACGCTCCCCTCGTGGTCGTATTCACCAAGAGCGGTTTTTCCGCCCGTGTGGTCTCGTCAAAGCGACCCGCAGTTCCAATTCTCGCGCTCACCGACGAGGCGCGGACCTATCGGCAGCTCGCCCTGGTGTGGGGTGTGGTGCCGGAGCTCGTGCCGCACTGCGCTGATTACGACGAGATGATGGATCGCACCAAGAGCGTGGTGGTGCGGCGAGAGCTGGCCACGAACGGAGACCGCATCATAGTCACTGCCGGAGTTCCGTTCGACATGCCCGGTACCACCAATCTCCTGAAGGTGGAGACTGTCTGAAACTCACTTTTCTGGGGACGGGAACCAGTTTTGGTGTCCCCCAGATTGGGTGCGCGTGCGAGGTGTGCAGGTCGAGCGATCCCCGTGACAAGCGCACTCGTGTGGGCGCCCTGGTCGAGACGGATGGCGGTGTGCGCATCCTCATCGATACTCCGCCGGAGCTTCGCCTCCAGCTGATCAACGCAGGAGTGAGCCAGGTCGATGCGATCCTGTTCACCCACGATCACGCTGACCACGTTCACGGCATCGACGACATTCGCGCGTTGTCAGACAAGAGCGATGTGCCCATCGAGATGTACGGTCCGCCGGATTCGATGGCGCGACTGGCAAAGCGTTTCGCCTACATCTTCGACGATTCCATCAAGGCGCTTCCCGGCACCAGCAAGCCCGAGGGGAACGCGCACTCCGTTCCCGTCGGCAAGGCGTTCAGAATCGGCGACGTCGACGTGCTGCCCGTCGCGATCCCTCACGGGCCCGTTTCAGTCTACGCGTATCGCATCGGAAAGCTCGGTTACATCACAGACGCCAAGGAGCTTCCGCAAGAGGCGGTCGACGCATTTCGGGGGGTCGACGTGCTGGTTCTGAACGCATTGTTCAGAACCCAGCATCCGACCCATCTGAGCATCTCCGAAGCGGTGAGCGCAGCGCAGAAGGTCGGCGCGCGACAGACCTGGCTCACCCACCTCACCCATCGCACGAGCCACGCAGAGCTGGAGGCCGAGCTGCCACGTGGTATCGCCCCTGCGTTCGACGGACTGACAGTGGAAATCAACTGACATGACGCTTCGACTCGACTACTCGAACATGATGATCTCGCCCGGCGGGATCGATCCGAAAGTATGGGCGGCCGCTGGCTCGAAATTCAGCGAGGCGAAGCGTGGCTTCGACGAACTCCGTAACTCCGGAAAAGTCGGCTTCGCCGAGCTCGGCGGTGACAAGCGGCTCGCAGGCCAGACCGAGTCGTTCGCTGCGAAGGTCCGTGGAAAGTTCGACGACGTCGTAATTCTCGGAATAGGCGGCTCCGCACTCGGTCCGATAGCGCTGCGCACGGCGCTTCGACCCAGTGGCTGGAACATGCTCGACGAGAAGGCTCGCGACGGCTTCCCGCGCCTTCATGTCCTAGATAACGTGGACCCCGAGACCATCGCGGCGTTGCTTGGTCGTCTACGTCTCGATCGATCGCTCTTCGTCGTGACATCGAAGTCAGGCGGGACGGCGGAAACGATGTCCCAGTTTCTGATCGTTCACGATCGCCTGGTCACTGCAAAGCTGGACGTGACCGGGCACTTCGTTTTCGTTACTGATCCCAGCCAGGGCGCCTTACGGCCGCTGGCCGACCAACTGAGAGTTCCCGCGCTCGAAATTCCTCCGAACATCGGTGGCCGCTTCAGCGTTCTCACTCCGGTGGGGACTTTGCCAGCTGCTCTGATCGGTATCGACGTGAACTCACTGCTCGGCGGCGCCGCTGAAATGGCAAAACGGTGCGAAGCTTCCGACCTCGCCTCCAATCCCGCCGGTGTGTACGCGGCGCTTCAGTGGCTCGCCGATACTCAGCTGAAAAAGTCCATTGCCGTGTTCATGCCTTACTCCGATCCGCTGCGAGATTTCGCGGCCTGGTTCGTTCAGCTCTGGGCCGAGAGTCTTGGCAAGAAACGCAATGACGGAACGTCGGTGGGATCGACCCCGTTGGCGGCGCTCGGCGCGACCGACCAGCACGCCCAGGTCCAGCTGTTCATGGAAGGTCCGGCCGACAAGACTGTGACCTTCGTAGCGGTCAAAGAGAGAGCGGCCGATGTGAAGATTCCGGCAGGATTCCCCGACTCCAAAGAGCTCGGCTATCTCACGGGCCACTCGCTCGCCGAGCTCATCGACATCGAGCAGCGCGCGACCGCCGGCGCTCTCGCGAAGCGAGCGCGACCGAACATGACCATCCACCTTGATCGTGTTGATGCCGCGCACGTCGGTCAGCTGATGATGTTCCTGGAAATCGCCACGGCGTATGCCGGGCAGCTTTACGGAATCGATGCCTTCAACCAGCCCGGCGTCGAGCTCGGAAAGCAGTTCGCCTACGCTCTTCTCGGACGTCCCGGCGCCGACGCCGCGAAGCAGGAGTGGGACTCCCTGCCGAAGCCCGACCCACGCTGGGTCGTTTGACAAGCCGGGAGCGGCTGGCGATCAGGCTTCTCGTCTGCCGCCTCCCACCTCCCGCCTCCGCTACCACTTCCCGCATCCCGCTTCACGCTTAGTTTCCCATAACATGTTCAGTAATCCATTCAATAACGCAGTGACCGTCCTCGACGGGCGGGTGACGGTCCACGACGAGTCCGCGCTCGCGTCTCCGGCGATGGACGAGCTCGTTCGCACCGCGGTATTCGGAGAGCCCGACGAGCGGGAAGACGCCCGCTGGCTGATCTGGGAAATTGGCCAAGCCGTGGGCGTGCGCGCGGCGTCGATTCACGATCTGTATGTCGCACGTGGTCAGGGCAAGTGCGGCGGATTCACGGTTCCGGCCATGAACATCCGCGGCATGGTCTACGACACGGCACGCTCCCTATTCCGCTCGGCGGTGAAGCTCAAGGTGGGTGCCCTGATCCTGGAGATCGCCCGGTCCGAGATCGCCTACACCGATCAGCGGCCGGCCGAGTACGTCGCGGTCATGCTTGCCGCGGCCATGCGCGAAGGATTTCGCGGCCCGGTGTTCATCCAGGGCGATCACTTCCAGGTCAACGCCAAGAAATTCGCGGTGGATCCTGTGACGGAGGTGAACGGCGTCAAACAGCTCGCCCGCGAGGCCATCGCAGCCGGCTTCTACAACATCGATGTCGATACATCGACGCTGGTCGACCTTTCCAAGCCGACTCTCAAGGAACAGCAGCGAACGAACTTCGAGCAGGGAGTCGAGCTGGCGATGACCGTCAGGGAGCTCGAGCCTGAAGGCGTGACGATATCGATCGGCGGGGAGATCGGTGAAGTCGGAACCGAGAACTCCACGGTCGAAGAGCTCGTCACGTATATGGACGGCTTCAACGAGACGCTCAGGAAGCGCGCTCCTGGAACCGAGGGCCTCTCCAAGATCAGCGTGCAGTCAGGCACAACCCACGGCGGAGTGGTACTCGCCGATGGTAGTATCGCCGATGTCAAAATTGACTTCGATACTTTGGCCAAGCTGTCGAAGGTTGCGCGTGAGAAGTATGGATTATCCGGCGCCGTCCAGCACGGCGCGTCCACGCTGCCCGACACCGCGTTCCACAATTTCCCGCGCACCGAGACCGCAGAGATCCACCTGGCGACGAATTTCCAGACGATGTTGTACGACAACATCTCTGACGATCTCCGGAACGAGATCTACGAGTGGCTGCGTCAGAACGCAAAGGACGAGCGGAAAGCGAGCGACACCGACGAGCAATTCTTCTACAAGACCCGCAAGAAGGCGCTCGGCCCTTTCAAGAAACGATTCTGGGATCTTCCCGCCGACGCGAAGGCTCGACTTGCGAAGGCATATGAGGAGAAATTCAGTTTTCTCTTCACCCAGCTCGCGGTCGCGAACACGCGGGACATAGTGGATCGCTTCGTGAAACCCGCCGAGCAGCACAAGCCCCAGCCACATCCCGATCTGGCAGTGGTGGAAGCGGCGCCCGATGATGCGGATCTGAGTGACTGACACTCGCGCGACCGACAAGGAAGCCGTTAAGGTCGTTCGTGAAATGCTGCGCCGGGCGGGTCACGAGTTGCGGAATGCACTGAGCGGCGTGTCGGTGAACGTCGAAGTCGTGCACAGCCGGTCTGAGCGCGGAGTCGCGGCAGGCGATCTGACGGCATTTGCGGACAGAGCCCGGCTGCAGGTCGGAGTGGCTACCATGCTCGCCGACGGCCTACTCGCGCTGATGAATTCGGTGATGAGCGCTGTAGCCGACGGGACGCTCAAAAGCGTCTCGGGCAATGGCGCCGGAAGTCAAATGGAGCTAATGATTTATGGGGATCGGCGCGATGCGCTCTTGGCGGATATACGTCGCCTCGCCAGCCTCACTGGCGTCGGCGTAGAAGAGCGCGGTCAGAGCGTTATATTAAAAGTCTTGCCCGAAGGACAAAGCCATTCCAAAGACTGAGATGAAGCACCCCAAGGTCCTCATCGCGGACGACGACCGTTCAATCACGGAAGGATTGAGCGCGATTCTACGCGACGAGGGATATGAAGTTGCCGTCGCTATCGATGGCCAGAAAGCACTTGATCAGCTGGTCACCGAGCCATTCGGTGTCGTTCTCGCCGATCTCAAGATGCCGAAGGTAGACGGGCTCGCTCTGCTCAAGGAGCTGCAGCAACGCGCCATACCGACCGAGTGCATCATCGTCACCGGGCAGGCGACGGTCGATTCCGCTGTACAGGCGATGCGTGAGGGCGCGTACGACTATGTCGAGAAGCCGCTGACTGCCGACAAGCTGAACCGCCTCAAGGCGCTCATTCCCAAGGCGCTCGAGAAGTTCACGGTCCAGCAGAAGAATCGGGAGCTGTCCTCGAAGCTGGAAGGCCTCACGCACTACGGCGAGCTCACCGGACAGTCCGAGGAGATGCGCGGCGTCTATCAGATCATCGAGGCAGTAGCACCGTCGAATGCAAGCGTGCTGATCTTCGGCGAATCCGGGACCGGCAAAGAGCTCGTGGCCCGCGCGGTTCACGCCAAAAGCGAGCGCGCGAAGGGGCCATTCTTCGCTCTAAATTGCGCTGCGCTGCCGAAAGACATTCTGGAAAATGAGCTGTTCGGTCACGAGAAGGGTGCCTTTACAGGCTCGGTCAACGAGAAGCCGGGTGCGTTCGAGATGGCGGACGGAGGCACGATCTTCCTCGATGAGGTCGCGGAAATGCCGCCCGACATCCAGGTGAAGCTTCTGCGCGCGATCGAATCGCGAAGCATTCGCCGCCTCGGGGGCAAGAAAGAGATCGACGTCGACATTCGCATTCTCGCAGCGACGAACCGCGATCTTCAGAAGGCGCTATCGGATAACGATCTGCGCGAGGATCTCTACTATCGTCTCGCAGTGGTCGAGTTGTTCCTGCCGCCGCTGCGCGAGCGCCTGGGTGATGTGAAGCTTCTCGCCAACGAATTCCTGGCGCGCTACGCTGAGCAGAATGGCAAAGCGCTCAACGGCTTCGACGATGCCGCCTGGGAATGGATTCTTTCCTACAACTGGCCCGGCAACGTCCGCGAGCTCAAGAATGCTGTCGAGCGGGCGGTGATCATGAGTCGAGGCGACAAGATCAAAGCCTCGGACATCATGCCTCGTCACCTGCAACGCACTGGCGAGTTCGCTGCGGCGATTACCGTCCCGCCAGGCGCTACGCTCGCCGACACGCGGCGTCAGCTCGTCCTGCGCGCTTTCGCCTCGACCAACGGCGACTACGCCCGCACAGCGACTATCGTCGGAATGTCGGCTGCCGATGTGCGCGCCGAGATTGCATCGCTCCTGAATGGTGAGGGAAGGGCAGGCGAAGCGAATGCCGCTCCCGCCGGCAACGGTGTGCACCGCCCAGCAAAGCCCGCTGACCCTGCGCCCGCAGCCGCCAAAGCCAGCAAGGCTCCTGTGAAAGCGTCCGCGGCCGGGGCGAAATCGAAGGCGAAGAAACGGTAAAGCAGTGATCGCGGCAGGCCTTTTAACCTAGAGGCACAAGCATGAGGTGGAGGACGAGCATGGCCGACAATGATTGGTACGAAGACGAGGGCGAAGAGTACTACCCGGCTCCATATGTCGTCGTAGAAAAGGGCGAGATGGGGATTGGGCCGTTTCTTCTAGGTATCGCGCTCGGCGCTGGGGCCGCGCTGCTTTTCGCGCCGCAGAGCGGGCAGGAGACTCGTAACGGTATCGCGCGGAGCGCGCGGCGTGCACAGGGCGCGGCGCAGGATTTCGTCGAAGACATGAGCGAGACGGTCTCCGACAAGTTCAGGGATGTGCGCGCGTCCGTCGAGGAGCGGATCGAGGCGACGCTTGACGCGGTGGACGACCGGAAGCGTCGGGTTACAACGGCGTTCCAGGTGGGAAGAGCGGCAGCGCGCGAGTCACGGGCAGAGCTGGAGCAGCGCATCGCCGATACTAAAGCGGCGTACAAAGACAGCTAGTGCCGCAGCGCGGGCTTGCGGCCCGGCTCGGCTGGTTGCTTCGCGACTACGCGAAGCGTGTCTGGGACAACAGCGGCGAAGACAACGTTTTCTTTCTGGCCGGTGGGATTGCGTTCAACATCCTTCTCGCCGCTGTTCCGTTTTTCCTGCTGCTGGCGACGGGTCTCGTCTATCTGCTGAATCAGTCGCCGGACACCACGTCGGCTGAAGTTCTGACGATCGTCGACAAATTTCTTCCGCCGCATCCGCCTGGCGATTCAGGCCCGGCAGCCAGCATCCTCAACGAGGTCATCAAGCGCAGTGGGGCTCTCGGTATCTACAGCGCCGTCGGCTTTATCTGGTTTTCCACGCGCCTCTTCGGATCCCTTCGCACCGTGCTGGCCGCGATCTTCGATATCGACACGGATCGTGGCATCATCGCGGGCAAGATCTTCGACATTGAGATGACTCTCGTGTCGAGTTTGCTGCTGGTGGCCTACACGGCGTTGAGCGCATACCTCGCGCTCGCTACCACTCGCGGTGTGTTGGTGCTGGCCGACCTCGGGCTCCGAAAGGAGTTGATGGGCCAGCTCAAATACAACTTCGGGCAGCTGCTGGCCTTTTCCTTCATCGCTACCATGTTCTTCTGCCTGTATAAATTCCTGCCGCACCGGAAGATTCGCTGGCGGACCGCTCTCATTGCGGCCCTGTTCACCAGCATAATGCTGGAAGTTGCTAAACGTGCGTTTTCAGCTTATGTCAGATCGTTCAATCCGGGGTCGTTTTATAGCGGCACGGTCGCTGCATTGGTGTTGGTGGTTATCTGGGTTTACTACGCCTCATTTCTCTTCATTATCGGCGGAGAAGTCGCCCAGGTGTACGAGCTTCGTCGCGTGCGGAAGATGCAGCGCGAAGCGTTCGAGGACTGAAGGATCCCGATGTCGCCGGGTCTTCCGGCCTACACACTTTTGGAGGGGAGGCGTCTCGTGCGCAAGTTCGCAGCAGTAGCGGCCATCATGGCCGTTGTGTCGATCTCAGCTTGCAAGAAGACCGGAGATGGCGAATACCAGGTCGAGAAGCCCGTAGTTGGGACGCAAACCGACACGATCCACACTCCAACCGTCGATGTCGGAACGGACACGGCGCAGGTAGCAGTGCCCAAGGTCGAAGTAAAGAAAGACACGGCGACGGTGAAAGTGCCGACGGTCAGGGTCAATAAGCCGAAGAAATAGTGCGCCTTCGCGCAAACAAGAAAGCCCCGCTTTGCAGCGGGGCTTTCTTGTTTTACGGTAGTCGTAAGTGGCCGTTAAAAAACCCTCCCCCCGCGACTATATTTCCTTTGCCCCAGGTCCCGGAGGGCGTAAGCCCACTAACTCCGTCAGGACCCCGAAGGTAGCAGCGGCATGTGGTGTCTTTCGTTGCTCCGTAAGGCCTGGGGTACTCCCGCCTCGCAATGTCTCTCGCACTCGCCCGCAAATACCGCCCGAAGAACTTCGCTGACGTCGCCGTCCAGTCGCACGTGTCCAACACGCTGCGCGGCGCCATCGCCAGGGGCCGCGTTGCGCACGGGTATTTGCTCTGCGGCCCGCGCGGAGTGGGGAAGACGACTCTCGCCCGCGTGTTGGCGATGGCGCTCAACTGCGAGAACAAACGCGACGACGGCGAGCCGTGCGGCGAGTGCGTCTCGTGCCAGCGAATCTGGAGCGGTGCTTCGAGTCTGGACGTAGTCGAGATCGACGCGGCTTCGAACCGTGGAGTCGATGACGCTCGCGATCTCCGCGAGCGCGCGATGTACGCTCCTTCCGGCGCTGACCGCTACAAGGTCTACATCGTCGACGAAGCGCACATGCTGACCCGGGAAGCGTGGAACGCGCTGCTCAAGATTCTCGAGGAGCCGCCACCGCGAGTGATCTTCGTCTTCGCCACCACCGAGCCGCAGAAGATTGCCCAGGCAGCGGCGCCGGTTCTGAGCAGGTTGCAGCGATTCGATCTCAAGCGCATCGGGCTTGCTGACATCGCCCGCCGTCTGGCGACAGTTCTGGCCAGCGAGAAGGTGCAGATTTCCGAGGATGCAGTCGCGATGATCGCCCGCGCCGCGGACGGCTCAATGCGAGACGCGCTCAGTCTCACCGACCAGGTCATCTCCATCGGCGAAGGTACGATCACCGCGGAACGTGTGCGCGAGGCCCTTGGCCTTGTGCCGGAAGATGAATTCCTGCGCATCCTCGACATCATCGCCGAGCACCGCGCCGGTGACATCTTTCCCGCGGTTACCAAACTGGCTGAGGCAGGCGTCGACTTCGGTGTTTTTCTTACGGGGTTCGCGGATATTCTGCGTGCCCAGCTGACCGTCGTCCTGAACGGCAAGGCAGAAGGAGTTTCAGCTACGGCAGCCGCCGCCCTCAAGAAACGCAAGGACTCGTTCACGGCCGGCGATCTGCTGCGAATGATCAGCGCTGTTAACGCCCTCGAGCCGACTTTCCGCAAGAGCGCGCAGCAGCAGCTGCTGGTGGAGATGCTTCTCGTGCGGATGGCGCTCCTCGATCGGACGGTAGCTCTCGAGGATTTGCTCAAGGGTTTGGGTGGCGAGGGTTTTTCCGAGAATCGTGAGGCGCCGAGCGGCTCGGTTAGATCGCCGACCGCTCAGGCATCCGTGGCGCGCTCTGCGCCGAGACCGGCGACCCGCCCAGGATACCCGCCACAGCTTGACGCTCCAAACGCGGTTCCAGTCGAGAAACCTGCTCCGAAATCGTCCCCCGCTGCGAATGATGCACAGCTGCGGGAGATGAAACGCGCGATGGAGACAACGGCACAGGACTCAAACCGGAGCAGAATGACTCCCGAGGCCTTGAAGGAAGAGCGCATTGGGATGCTGCGGCAGAAGGACCCCGCGCTTGGCGCGGCGATCGACGAGCTGGACCTGGAGCTTCTCGACTAACTCTCACTGAATCGCAACGGCAATGGCTGATTTTGGCAAGATCTTCGAGCAGGCGCAGCAGATGCAGGCGCGCATGCAGCAGATGCAATCCGAGTTGGAGAAACAAACAGTTACTGCGGCTGCGGGTGGTGGCATGGTCACCGTCGAAGCCGATGGTAAAGGAACCATCAGGCGGGTGAAGATCGATCCGAGCGTCGCCGACCCCAAGGATGTCGAGATGCTGGAGGACCTCGTGCTGGTGGCGGTCAACGAAGCGCAGAAAAAGGCGGCCGATCTCGCCAAGGACGAAATGGGCAAGCTTACTGGCGGCCTGAACCTGCCCTTCAAGCTGCCGTTCTAGCGTGGGCGCGATCGACGATCTGGCCTCCGAGCTGTCGAAGCTGCCCGGCATCGGCCGCAAGACGGCGCTGCGCCTCACTTATCACCTGCTCAAGCAGTCGCCGGACCAATCGAAGCTGCTGGCGTCGGCACTGACCACGCTCGCCGAGAAGGTTCGGCCGTGCTCCCAGTGCTTCAACCTGACAGAGGAGGATTTGTGCTCCATCTGCCGTGACGCGCGCAGGGATACGGCAGTCATCTGCGCAGTAGAAGAAGCGTCCGATATCGGAGCCATCGAGAGGTCTGGCGAGTACCGGGGCGTTTACCACGTCCTCGGCGGACGCCTTTCCCCGCTGGATGGCATCGGCCCCGAGGATCTCACCATTCCACAACTGGAAGCCCGAGTGTCGGCTGGAGTAGTCCGCGAAGTGATCATCGCCACCAATCCGAGCATCGAAGGTGAGTCGAC
>DATBXT010000316.1:0-3148 GCA_036514115.1 Gemmatimonadaceae bacterium | reverse complement strand
CTGGCAGTTTCCCGATACCCAGGAGGCGACGTTCGTCTTCGACGGAAACAAGAGCATCATCTGGCAGGGCCAGAGCTGCAACGGTCTCACACTCTATGATCGTTCGCGAGGAACTGCAGTCCTCGGGACGAACGGGAGCGTGGTCGTCGATCGCGATGGCTATGTCGTCTACGATCTCAAGAGCAAGATCGTCAAGCAGGTGCAGGCCGCTCCGAAGAGCGACAGCCTCAACACCCTCGGTGACGATTGGCTGACCCAGCTCCACATCGACAACTTCGTCGACGCGGTCCGGACGGGCAGCAAACTCTCGGCGCCAATCGAAGACGGAGCGAAGACCGGCACACTTTGCCATCTCGGCACCATCTCGCAGCAGGTTGGACGCAGACTCACCACGGATCCCAGGAACGGGCACATCCTCAACGACCCGCAAGCCGCGCGGCTCTGGTCACGCGAATACGATCCGCGCTGGAAGCCGGTGGTGTGACCGAGTTCAACGAGGATCGATACTTCGATCCCGATCCAACAATTCGCAGGTACGCGCGCGACGTCTATGATGAGACGCGCGCGCTGCCGATCATCTCGCCGCACGGGCACGTCGACGCGGGGCTGCTTGCATCCAACGATGCATTCCCGGATCCCGCGGCGCTCCTCGTCACCCCTGACCATTACATCCTGCGGCTGCTTTACTCCCGGGGGATTCCAATGGAGGCGCTTGGCGTCGCTGCATTCGATGCCTCGACGCCGGCGCCCGAAACGGATCCGCGAAAGATCTGGCAGACATTTGCCGATAACTGGGGTCTCTTCCGGGCGACACCGACAAGAGCCTGGATAGAGTACGAGCTGCGCGAAGTGTTCGGGGTCAAGTACGCGCTGGATTCCGGGTCCGCACAAAAGGCGTATGACGACATCTCCGAGCGACTGGCGTCCGCCGAGTTCAGACCGCGGGCGCTGTTGAAGCGCTTCAACATCGAGGTGCTCGCGACGACGGATGCGGCGACCGATTCTCTCGATAGCCATCGGGCGTTAAGCGGTGCGGGCCTCGGCACGCGCGTCATTCCGACATTTCGCCCCGATGCGCTTTTTGAGATCACCTCGCCCGGCTGGCGCGACGAGATAGACAGGCTCGGCAAGATAGTCGGCAGGGAGATCAAAACGTGCCGCGATCTCGTCGGTGCTCTCGCCCAGCGACGCGCGGAGTTCAAGGCAGCAGGAGCGGTCGCCACGGATCACGGTGTAGCGACTCCCCGAACCGCGAGATTGAGAGACGGGGATGTCGACCGGCTCTTCTTCGCGGCGGTTCGTCGTACCGCCACCCATGAAGATCAGGCGAATTTCACCGCGCACATGCTGATGGAAATGGCAGCGCAGTCCCTGAATGACGGTCTGGTGATGCAGCTGCACCCCGGCGCGTTACGGAATCACAACGAGATGGTGTATCGCCGCTTTGGTCCTCACCGTGGCGCAGACATCCCGTTGGCGACCGATTTCACTCACAACCTTGGACCCCTTCTCAACGCCTACGGGAACGACGAGCGGTTTCGGCTGGTGGTGTTCACGCTCGACGAATCGGCGTACTCGAGAGAGCTGGCGCCTTTGGCTGGCCATTACCCCGCCATGCTTCTCGGCGCGCCGTGGTGGTTCCACGATTCGATTGAAGGCATGACGCGGTTTCGCCAGGCGACGACGGAAACCGCGGGCATCTATAACACAGCGGGCTTCACCGACGACACCCGGGCGTTCTGCTCGATTCCGGCGCGCCACGATCTCGCCCGCCGCATCGATGCAAACTATCTCGGCGGTCTGGTCGCGCGGCATATCATCGACATGTCTGACGCCAGGGAAATGGCGCACGCCATGGCCTACGACCTCGCCAAGCGAGCCTATCGTCTCGATTCAGGGGAGAGCAATGGACAGTCATAACGTTTCGCGGCGGCAGTTTCTGAAGTTCACCGCATTGTCGACGACGGCCGCAGCGCTTTCGGGATGCGCCAGTACCAGTACGGCGGTGAGATCCTCGGGGTCAGCAGCATCGAGCGCTGATTCAGCCTCTGGCGGCGGGACGATCAGGCTTGGCGTCGCGAGCTATTCGCTGCGCAACTTCTCGCGCGTCCAGGCCATCGAGATGACCCGGTCGCTCGGGGTCCGCTACATCAACTTCAAATCGATGCACCTGCCGTACGACGCGTCACCCGCGGAGTTCGCAGCCGCCCGTGAGCAGCTAAAAGCCGCCGGTCTCGAGCTGGTAGGCGGCGGGATGATCACCTTCGAGGCCGATACGGACGCAGGCGTGCAGAAGTACTTCGACTACGCAAAGGCCGCCGGTATGCCGACCATCGTGTGCACTTGCAGCCCCGCGACGCTGCCTCGGATCGAGAAGTTCGCGAAGCAGTACGACATCAAGGTTGCGATTCATAATCATGGGCCCGAGGATCCGAACTTCCCGTCACCTTTTGACGCGTTGAAGGCGGTCGAGGGGATGGATCCGCTCATGGGATTGTGCATCGACCTCGGTCATACTGTACGGGCGGGCGCAGACCCGGTCCGCGCCATTGCCGCTGCGGGAGCGCGCCTCCACGACATGCACGCCAAGGATCTGCGCGACTTCAACTCTGCCGACAGCCAATGCGTAGTAGGGGAAGGGAAGATGCCCATCGCCGAGATTTTCGGGCAGCTCCGCGCCATCGGTTACCGGGGGTATGTCAATCTCGAGTACGAGATCGAGCCCGAGAATCCGATGCCCGGTATGCGGAAATCCTTCGCCTTCATGCGGAGCGTCTCGGCCCCCGTCGGGTAGCAATTACCATGGTGGAATGCGCCAGGCCGGGCGATCAGAATACTCAAGGAAAGGAAACGAACGAAAGTGAACGCAATCGCACGCAAAGCTACATTGCTGACATTGCTGGCCACACCATTTCTCGGATGCTCGCGCGGCGAGCCGGAAGTGGCATTTGCCAGCACGACCAACAGCCATCATTCGAAGAGCGGAAGCTCTGCTGATTCAACAAAAGGCGAGACGCTTCGCCTCGTACTCGTCCCCAACGGGAACGCGGCGCGGTATAGGGTAAGGGAGCAGCTCGTCGGTCATGACTTGCAGAATGACGCCGTGGGTGAGACGAAGAGCCTCACGGGCGCCCTGTCGATTGATTCT
>DATBXT010000315.1:0-12870 GCA_036514115.1 Gemmatimonadaceae bacterium | reverse complement strand
GTCACCGACCAGAATGAACTGCATTTCCGGATGCAGCTGCATGATGTTCCGAATCGCGGCGGCCTTGTGGTCCACATGGCGCGAGGCGGCCAGCATTGCCCACCCGAGATCCCAGTCGCGAAGCAGCAGCGGACCGCGGGGAATCTTCTGGATGTCCATGAACTCGGCGATGACGTCGAAGATGTTCCACGGACTGCTGGAGACGTAGTAGATCGGGTTCTTCTCGTCGCCGCCGACGCCGTCTCTGAGAGCCCGATAAAACGCAGCCACTCCCGGAAACGGCAGTCTCGTGCGCGCATTGCCGAGCATGACCGTCCGTGCCGCCTGGAGAAAGTTGGAGACGCGCGACTGGATGACGGTATCGTCGATGTCGCTGATCACCCCGAAGCGCGCAGTCGCCGGCGGAACAAGTATCTCACCTTGCGCTGTTGGAGTTTTGACTTCGGGGTGAACGGCCTCGACGAGACATACCTTGTACTCGTTCCATTCACCGTCGCCGGAAACCGGCGTGACCAGATCGATCCAGCCGCTGAAGAAACCTTCGTCGTCGGCGGTCACGGCGATGGAAGTCTCTTGGTACTCGATGGTCACTCGCGCAAAAGGGAGTGGATCGGCCTCCGCGCGGCGGTAGGTGTTGAGGAGATTTCTGAACCTCGAGTCAGAGTCGGTGCTCGCGCTCACCTTCCGCACCTCCAGGACGCGACCGTGCACGTATGCGCGCTGAGCATTGCCGTAGCCGTAATAGGTGAGCAGCTCGTAGGGATCGGCGTCAAGCGCGGAGCCGATCGAGCGCCCCATCCGACGCAGCTCCCTTCCCGCTCTTCCCAGCAACGATCCCGCCCGCGCAGTCCAGTGTGGCATCCGGATTCCTCCAACCGGCACTCTTGCGAAGCGCGGGCCATCGTCGACGTGGCTACCGCCGCGGCGCGGCCGTAAAATTGGGCTATGAAATCCGGCGCCCGTACCAGCGAGAAGACACACGCGGCCAGCCCTGCAATAGCGCCGCTCACACCGTTGGCTGCGGCGACGGTGTTCAGCTCGGAGAGCGGTCGCACCTATACGCTTGACCGCCTCGTCGGAAAGGGCGGGTTCGGCGAGGTCTATCTGGCCACGCCGTCACCACGCGATGGACTACCGGCGCAGGTCTGCATCAAGATCACCGAGCGCATCTCCGGCTGGCTCCGCGAAGCCTACTTCGCCGAGCTTCTGTTTCGCGAGCCTCGCGCGCTGCGTGTCTTTGACAGATTCGCCGAGCAGTCCGGCATGCGCATGCGATACTGCATCGCGCTGGAGTATGCGGCAGACGGAGATCTCAGCGTCTGGCTGCAGCGCAAAGGAGGCCAGTCCGAGCGCTTCGTGCGCCGCGAGATCGCGGCCATCCTCGAGGCGCTCGACGCTCTGCACCGTGGCCAGGCGATGCACCGCGACCTCACTCCGTTCAACGTCTTCGTCTGCCAGGACGAGCAGCTCAAGCTCGGCGATTTCGGCATCGCCACCCACCAGCGCAACGAGCGCGGAGTCACCGCGGATGCGTTCAATCCGTTCAGCGCGCCGAACGAGATCGCCTGGGGAAAAGTGCGTCGCTGGCAGCAGCGCGACGACATCTATCAGATTGGCCTGATCGCGGCGATGCTTCTCCACGGCGACAGCACCCGCTCCATGAGCAGCAAAGATGTACGTCGCCTCCCGTGCAGCGACCATTTAAAGGAAGTGATTTACACATGCCTCGGCGCCCGCGGCAAACGGTATGAGGCCGCGCGCGATCTGATCGCGGCGCTCCGCGAGCGACCGCCAAAGCAGCAGCTCGGCAGAGTAGGAAGTCTCGAAGGAAAGCACCTTTCGTTCACCGGCTTCCTGACCCGACCGCGCAAAGATGCAATCGCCGCCGCAAAAAAAGCGGGTGCCATTGTCCAATCCAAGCCCGGCGCGTCGTCGGATGTTCTGGTGCGTGGCCGGCCGAATGCACTGCAGATCGCCGGCGAGGACGGTGGAACGAAACTGCTGGAAATCAAACGTCTCGCCAACAAAGGGCACGCCGTCAAAGTGATCGGCGAGAAGCAATTCTGGAAACTGGTGGAACCGGCAACACCACCGCGCAAAGGCGGGCGACGGGTCAAAGGCACTCGTCGCGCCTGACCCATTGGATGTAGAATTGAGGCCATGAAACCAAAAGAGCTCACCCTTCGCGGGCTGATCCTCGGCGCCCTCATCACCACGGTTTTCACGGCAGCGAACGTCTATCTTGGCTTGAAGGTCGGACTGACTTTCGCTTCGTCGATTCCCGCAGCGGTGATATCGATGGCGATCCTGAGCGCGGTGAAGGACTCGACGATCCTCGAGAACAACATCGTTCAGACCGTCGCTTCCGCAGCGGGAACACTCTCGGCGATCATCTTCGTTCTGCCGGGACTGGTCATCATCGGCTGGTGGACGGGATTCCCGTTCTGGGAATCCTTTTTTATCTGCCTGAGTGGCGGTGTGCTCGGCGTGGTGTTCACCATTCCTTTGCGCCGCGCGCTGGTGACGACGTCCGACCTGCCCTACCCCGAAGGCGTCGCTGCCGCAGAAGTTCTCAAAGTCGGATCGGGCACTCGCGGCGAGACGAAAGACGACACCGGTGAAGCGCGCGAAGGGCTCGTCGCCGTGGTCCTCGGCTCTATCGCGTCGGCGGGCTTCGCCATAGTCACCGCGACGCGGATCGCTGCCGCCGAGCTGAATGGTTTCACGCGAGTGGGCGCCGGCTCGACGGGTTGGAATCTGGGTTGGTCGCTGGCTCTGCTCGGCGCCGGACATCTGGTCGGACTTTCAGTTGGAATCGCGATGCTGGTCGGCCAGATAATCTCGTGGGTGCTGGCGGTCCCGATTCTTACAGCGATGCAACCCGCGACCGTGGATCAGACGCTCGCTGTGCACACCATTGCGATCTGGCGCACGCAGGTGCGGTTCATTGGCGCCGGAGTGATCGCGGTAGCAGCCATTTATTCCCTTGGCCGCCTTGCCCGTCCGGTGTTCGGCGGGCTCGTCACGACCCTTCGCGCTTCTCGCGTGCAAGCGACTGCAGACGACCTCGATCGGGATATTCCGCCGACCTGGATTTACATCCTGACGGCAGCGTGCCTGATCATCGCCGCCTGGCTCGCGTACAGCTTCGCCAAATCGACGGTGCTCGCGCCTGACGCGCTGAAGCTGACCCTGATCGCCGTTCCGTTCGTGCTGATAATCGGTTTCGTCATCGCCGGCGTGTGCGGCTACATGGCCGGCCTGATCGGGGCATCGAACAGCCCGATCTCTGGTGTCGGTATTCTGTCGATCGTCGTCGCCGCATCGGTGTTCGCGCTGGCCGTAACACCTACGGAGGAAACCAGCAAGGCACTGGTTGCGATCGCGCTGTTCGTGACCGCCATCGTGTTTGCCTGCGCAACGATCTCGAACGACAACCTTCAGGATCTGAAAACAGGTCAGCTCGTCGGCGCATCTCCGATGCGGCAGCAGATCGCTCTCATCGTTGGCGTCGCTGCCGGTGCTTCGGTGATTCCGTCGGTTTTGAATCTGCTGGCGAAGGCGTATGGCTTTGCGGGCGCGCCGAACGTCAACGTCATCGCCGCGAATCCGCTGCCTGCTCCGCAGGCGACGCTGATATCCGCGCTCGCTCAGGGTGTCATCGGCGGCAAGCTCGAGTGGAAGATGCTCGGCATCGGCGCATTGATCGGTGTCGGCATCGTCGTGATCGATGAGGTGCTTCGTCTGCTGAAGAAGCTGCGTATTCCGCCGCTGGCAGTGGGCATCGGCATCTACCTGCCGATGTCGGCAACCTTCGCGGTGATCGTCGGCGCGGTGCTGTCGCACTGGTACGACGGACGTGTGCGCGGGATGCGCAATCCGGAGCGGGCGCAGCGACTGGGAACGCTGGTGGCGTCCGGCCTCATCGTCGGCGAGAGCATCTGGGGAGTGATCAACGCCGGTCTCATCGTTGGATTTTCCAAGGACGCGCCGATCGCACTCGTCCCGGAGGATTTTTCGCTGGCGCCGTGGCTGGGTGTGATCGGCTTCGTCGGAGTGGTTATCTGGCTTTACGGATGGATGCTGCGTCGTTCCAGGGTGGCGACATAGCGCTGTTGGGGACCAACCGTCTGCTCATGGGAGCGGCGCTGGCCGCGCTCGCCTTCGCGGCAGCGCTGCCCTCGTGTGTGAAAGCGGACCCGTGTGGACAGCTGTCGCAGCTCTCATTTCCGCACACCACAGTCACCAACGCGCAGCTCGTCGCTGCCGGCACTTTTCGACTCCCGGGCGGTGGCCGACACACGTCCGCCGAAATTTTCAGCGCCTACGACCGCCTTCCTGCTTTCTGTCGGGTGCAGGCCGTCATCGCGCCTTCGCGTGACTCCCACATCAAAGTCGAAGTGTGGCTGCCCGCGACGGGCTGGAATGGCAAGCTCCTCGGCACTGGCAACGGCGGCTACGCGGGTTCACTGGGCTATCCCCGCCTGGGCGAAGCAATCAACAGCGGATACGCAGGCGCATCGACGGACACCGGACACGAGGGCGACTCGCGCGATTCGCGATGGGCAGCTGGTCATGAAGAAAAGCAGGCCGATTTCGACCACCGCGCCATCCATGAGATGACCGCCTTCGCCAAGGCGGCGATCCGCGCGTTTTACGGGAAGCCACCCGCCCATTCCTATTTCAATGCGTGCTCCAACGGTGGCAGGCAGGGATTGATGGAAGCGGAGCGATACCCCGCCGACTACGATGGAATCCTGGCGGGGGCACCCGCCTACCACTACGGTTTCAGGACGTTCGTCTCCGGCAAACTCGACGCGTTTCGCGATCGCGGCGGAAAGCTCGTCATCTACCACGGCTCCGCCGACGCGCCAGAGGGGAGCATCGACTACTACAGGCAGCTGGTGTCACGAATGGGTCAGCCGACCGTTGATGGATTTCTGCAGCTGTACATCATCCCGGGTATGGGCCACTGCGGCAGCGGCGATGTGCCGAACGATGTCGGCCAATGGGTGCGACCTGATGCCGACGCGCAGCACAGCCTTCTCTCCGCCGTCGAACGCTGGGTGGAGACTGGCGTCGCGCCGACGAGCATTGTCGCGACGCAGTACAAACGCGAAGGAGATGCCGCGAGCGGCGTGTTGCGCACTCGCGGAATTTTTCCAGCGCGCGATTCCCGATAGTGGGAGCTGACCGTCTATGATGACATTCGTGGTTTTCGCGGCGCTGGCTGCGATCGCGCTCTATCTGCGGAAGGTCATCAGCGGCAAAGACGAGCCCGGGCACGCCGATCTGAGCGAGGATGCGATCAAGCAGCAGTGGCGGAAGCTCGGCTTCTACTGCGAGCTCGACGATCAGAAAAGGCTGTGGGTGTTGACGGGATCCCGGGCCGGTCTGCTTTACTTTCCTGATCTTTTACTGGGTTACGTCAACGACCCACAAAACGCGGTCGACGGCTCGAAGCAACACTATGGACCATATGGATCGCTGGAGGTCATGACCTGGACCACGGCTGGCTTCGACGCGCACGCGATTCGCGGTTCTCTCGACGATCTCACGCGCCTCGCCGAGCTGGTTGAAGGCAAGCTCGTCAGCGCCGAGGCGGGTGAGTCGATCACGATCAGGGATGAGTTCGCCGCGGACAGTCCGTATGGACTGTTTCTCGACGTCCGCCCCGATGGATTCGACCCATCGTCGGCGGACCGGGAGCGTCTCGGAGCAACGGCAAAGCCCGTTCAAAACCCGAATTCCCAGCGGTCTGTGTAACCAAAAAAAGGGGTAAGCGACCCATCGCGCCGCTAAGGCTTGCGAGCTCATCCGTAGCCCCGACACAAATGAATTGCCGGAACGCCTTTTGAATTACTGAGAGGGTCCCCCCTCAAAAATTCACCAGGAGATTTCATGCGAACTAAATCACTCACCAGATTCCGGCCGGCATTGTGGAGTGTCGCGCTCGCATGCGTCGCGGCAACGTCAGCTTCGGCCCAGTCGCGGGTCGTCTTGCCTGCCGGCAGCGTCATCATCGTCCGGACGACGAGCCCACTTCAGTCCGCCAACGCCAGGACCGGCGAGAACTTCTACACGACGGTCCAGGAAAGCATCGGCGTGGATGAATACACGGTCATCCCCGCGGGCAGCAGAGTCCGCGGCACAATCTCTCTCGCTACTCCGGCGACACGCCAGAAGTCCGGCGTCATCGACATCGTGTTCGACCGCCTGATCCTCCCGAACGGCACCAACATCCCCATCACGGGCAAGCTTACCAGTACCGATTCCGCGGAGCGCCGGCAGATCGATAGTGATCCGAACGCGCACGTGGTGCTCGTTGGTGGACGTGGCGGCATTGGGGCAGGAATCGCCGGCGCGGGCTCGGGTAACACGGCGAACGCCATATTCAGCGCGCTCGGTGGTTTACTCTCTCAGGGTCAGGACGTGAGCGTGCCCACGGGAACGCCGCTGGCCGTCGAGCTCGAGAACGCGGTGACGCTGCGCTCGGGTGGACGCTTCAATGGCTCTGATGCCTCGACTATTTACACGGCTGCCGAACGCGTGCGGGCGGCGCAACAGGCGCTCGCTCAGCAGAATTACTATCGTGGCGCGATCAACGGCCAGCTCGACGACGCGACTCGTCAGGCGCTCTTTCAGTACCAGGTCGATCGCGGGCTGAGTGGCACCGGCAATCTCGACGGACGGACCGCTCGCGCACTCGGAATCAATCTCGGAGTCGGCGCAAATGCGGGGATGGGCAGCTCGGTCACCTTGAGCGGTACGGTGCTGAGCGCGTCACAGGCATCAGCCCTTCGCCGCGATGCTCAGACTTTGGTTTCGCGTCTGCGCAGCGACCTGTCGTCGTCGGGCATCGGCAGACTCGACGCCTCGCGTACCTACTCGCAAGCTGACCTCGATCT
Source organism: Gemmatimonadaceae bacterium (assembly GCA_036514115.1). Classification (GTDB taxonomy): domain Bacteria; phylum Gemmatimonadota; class Gemmatimonadetes; order Gemmatimonadales; family Gemmatimonadaceae; genus UBA4720. Next base: position 5,962 of record DATBXT010000315.1, on the reverse strand, counting down.
GTGGTTTGCGGCGTCGGCGTTCGCGGACAACGCTTCGATCTACGAGCAGATTGCGGCCAACGGTGGAAATCGCGACGCTGCGATCCTGGCCGGTCGCTCGCTCGCCAACGCCGCGCAGCGTGTAGATGCGGCGCTCCAGAATGCTCGGCCGTCGACGATGTCGCTGAATACCTGGGCGACGATTCGGCGGGAGATGGTCAACCTCGGTTCCAGCTACTGAGGTTGTCTGATTGAGGAGCGGGGCGGATCAATCGCCCCGCGTCCTCAGTCGGCCAGATCAAGGCGAGCCTAGTCGCTCGTCATGATGAACAACGGGGCCCCATCGAACTCATAGATTGGCCGCAGCCTATCCGTGTTGTAGTACTTCTTGACGTCGACGATTTTCTTCTCCGACGTCACGCTCGTGATCGGAACGCTGTCGTAGAATCCCTTGTGGACGCTGACCAGCCGTCCGTACTCCTTTTTCAGAATCAGATCCAGCGCGAGATTGCCGAACGCCATCGGCACGATGGAGTCGAGGGCATCCGGATCTCCTGAACGCACGAGATAGCCCAGCCGCTGATTGACGACGTCGATGCGCCGGCCGTTGTTGTACTTGGGCGAGAATTCCTTGAGCGCCGACGCGACTTTGTCGCCGATGCCGCCGAGCTTGCGGTGCCCGAACATGTCCGTCTCTTCGCTCTCGAAGCTCATTCCCTCGTGCGATTTGAGGTTCGCTCCCTCTGAGACGAGCACCACCGAATACTTGCTGGGATTCCGGTTGTGGTCATAGACCATCAGCTCGGTGAGGTGCTCGACGTCCGCCGCATACTCGGGGATCAGGCATCGATCGGCGGCGCCGGCCATCGTCGGCAGCAGTGCGGTGAAGCCGGCGTACCTACCGAAAACTTCGATGACGAGAAAACGCTCGTGCGAGCCCGCCGAAGTGCGCAGCCGATGCGTGAGCTCGATGGTGCGCGTCACGCAGGTGCTGAAGCCGATGCAGTAATCGGTGCCATAGACGTCGTTGTCCATCGTCTTCGGGATTGCGACGACGTGCATACCTTCGTCGTGCAGTCGCTTGCCGTAACTGAGCGTGTCGTCGCCACCAATGGGGATCAATACGTCGACGCCGATGTGCTCGAGATTCCTGAGCACGTCCTTGGTGACGTCGTTCGTTTTCTGGTCGTACCCCGTCATATGCTTCGGCACGCGCGCCCTGGGCAGGTGACTGGGACGCGTGCGAGAGGTGTGAAGGAAAGTGCCGCCGGTGCGGCCGGCGCGATTCACGTCGGCTTCGGACAGCTCCTGCACACATTCCGAGTTGTCGACGCCTTCTTCGCGCTTGTAGTCGACGAGGCCTGCCCAGCCGCGCCGGATGCCGACGACGCGATAGCCTTCGCGCAGCGCGCGGATCGTGATCGCGCGGATCGCCGGATTGAGACCGGGGACGTCACCGCCGCCGGTGAGGATCGCTATCGTTTTTTGTTTGCTTGCCATGCCCGAAAAAACTAGCGGACCGAAGCGCTGGGCGTGAGTTCACTGATGCGCGGCATCTTGCCGCTCATGTACAGCTGAGACAGCCGGACGATGTCATTGCGGCTTTCGCCCACGAATGGCCCGTGCTGAACGATTGGTATGCCTTGCCGCTCGCCGGCGTAAAGAATAGCGCGCGCTCCAGTTCGGCCCGCGGTGATGCTCAGCGACCCGGACTCATTTGAATCAGCCACCGCTTCGGTCAGCCAGCCGACCTGCGATGCCGCGACAGGTGTGTTTTGGCTGCCGATAGCGACGTCACCGTCCAGTACGTAGATGAATCCATTGTAGGAATCGGGCAGGTCCTGCCCGAATCGAGCGCCGGATTCCAGGCGGATGTCCAGAAAAGTCACCGGAACGTAGTTGTGTGTCCTCGCGCGCGTGGCGCCTGAGCTGCCGCTGTAAACACGAGCTTCGACACCCGTCTCTCTTCTCACCGGTGCAGCGTCGCGTGAGATGAACTCGAATCGCGGCGCGGACCAGCGCGAGCTGCGCGGCAGAGTCAGCCAAAGCTGCAGGATGCGACTCCTGCCCAGTGGCTCGACGTCTTCGTTGTGAATCACGCCACTGCCCGCTGTCATCCAGAGCACGTCACCAGTTTTGAGGGTGCCTTCATCACGATCGCGCAGCTCGCCTTCGACGACGAAGGTGACGGTCTCGAATCCGCCGTGCGGATGCGCCGCGCCGGCCGGCTGCCCGGGGGCGAGATCGATGCGGTCGTCCATCAGCACGATGAACGGATCGGTGCGGGCGAAGTCGCGCGGCTCGACGACCGTGACGGCCGTATGGCCTTCACCTATGAATCCAGGCGATGGTGGCGCCGTCGTGACCACACGTTCAATTTCACGATTGTGCATGTTTGCCTCTGCCAGGCAAGTTAACGAGCTACCCGGAGAGATAGAAATTGTCGAAGCTGCGCTTGAGAATGTCGATGTCGATCGATGGCTTCGTCGCCGGTCCGAACCAGAGCATGGATGATCCACTCGGACTCGGCGGAACGAGGTTGCACGAATGGGTATTTCCGTTGGCAGTGTGGAGATCGGGTCACGGGATGGAGGGAGGCACGACCGACGCCAGCACCCAGGTCATCGAGGAATCGCTGGTCAACGTCGGTGCGACCATAATGGGCCGCAACATGTTTGGGCCGGTCCGTGGCGAATGGAACACTGAGAAGCAGTGGAAAGGCTGGTGGGGAGATGACCCGCCGTACCATCATCCGGTGTTCGTGCTGACGCACTTCGAGCGCGAGCCGTTCGAGCTCGAGGGCGGCAATACTTTCACTTTCGTCACCGATGGAATCGAGTCGGCACTCGACCAGGCTCGGCGAGCCGCGAATGGAAAGGACGTCTCGCTCGCCGGAGGAGCGCGTACCGCGCAGCAATATCTCGCGGCGAATCTCGTCGACGAGATGGACATAAGCGTCGCCCCCGTCCTGCTCGGCAACGGTGAGCGGCTGTTCTCGGGATCGGCAACGTTCGACAAATTCGAGCACGCGCGGACCATCTGCGCGCCCAACGTGACCCATTACAAGTTCGTCCGCCGGTGAACGTTCTGATCTTCGGCGCGACAGGAATGGTTGGCGACGGCGTGCTCCATGATTGCCTCGCGGATCCGCGGGTCGCGAGTGTGCTCTGCATCGGACGATCGCCACTGGGCATCACCCATCCGAAGCTGCGTGAGATCAGGAGGCTCGATTTCTTCGACTATCGGGATTTGATGCGCGAGCTCGAATCGGTCGATGCCTGCTTTTTCTGCCTCGGCGTCTCGTCGGTGGGGATGAGCGAGGCCGAGTATAGCCGCCAGACCTTTGATCTGACGCTTGCCGCGGGGCGCGCGCTCGCGGCTGCGCATCCCGGCGCGACCTTTTGTTACGTCTCTGGACAAGGCACGGATAGCTCGGAGCGCGGACGGATTATGTGGGCGCGTGTGAAGGGAAAGACCGAGAACGCGCTGTTGGCACTACCGCTCAAGACCTACCTGTTCCGGCCGGGATTCATCCGGCCGCGCGCGGGGAAGAAATCGAAGACTCGTCTTTACCGAATGGCCTATGCAGTGGCGGCGCCACTCTATCCTCTGCTCAGGAGATTCGCGCCAACGCACGTGACGACATCTGAAAACGTCGGGCGGGCGATGATTAACGCCGCGGTGATCGGTTACGAGAAGAAGGTGCTCGACAACGCCGACATCAACATTCTGGCCGCCGCTTAGTCAGTGAGCAAGTCATTCGTTCTTGCCTTGACCGTGGTTGGCTTTTCGCGCGGCGTTGCGCAGGCGCCGCCCCAACGCACCTACGCCAACCCGATCGATATCGACTACAAGTACAACTTCGAGCAGCGCAACGAAGGAATCTCGTATCGCTCGGGCGCGGACCCGGTCATCGTCGTTCAAAGCGGCGAGTACTACTTGTTCGAAACAATCGGCGAAGGATACTGGCACTCCCGAGACCTCGGCACGTGGGAGCACATCACACCTACGCGCTGGCCCCTGAGCGATGTCGTTGCGCCGGCGGTGCTGGCGGTGCGTGATACCATTTATCTGTTGCCGAGTACGACGACGCCGCTGCCGATTCTGATGTTGACGAAGCCGAAGACCGGCACGGTCGACTTCTACAACAGGATGCTGCCGTGGCTGCCAATGGCCCGCGATCGCGAAGGGAAGGTGTTCGCAAAGCCGGACTCCGTGCAGCCCGGTCCGTGGGATCCGCAATTCTTCTACGATCAGGACACCGATCGGTGGTTCCTCTACTGGAACTCGTCGAACGTCTATCCGCTCCACGTTATCGAGCTCGACAAGAGCAAGCAGCTCGCGTACAAGGGGACTCCGCGCTGGCTGTTCGGTCTCGACCCCGTGCATCACGGCTGGGAGCGTTTCGGTCAGGATCATCGCGACACCACCGTGAAGCCTTTCATCGAAGGCTCGTGGATGACGAAGTACGGCGGACGCTACTACCTCCAATACGGCGCGCCGGGAACCGAGTACAACGTCTACGCCACCGGCGTCTATACGAGCAGCAATCCGCTCGGTCCGTTCACCTACGCGCCTTACAATCCCGTCGCCTACAAGCCGGGTGGATTCGTCCATGGTGCCGGACACGGCAACACTTTTCAGGACGTCTTCGGCAACTGGTGGAACACCAGCACGCCGTGGATCGGGCACAACTGGAATTTCGAGCGTCGCATCGCGTTGCATCCCGCGGGCTTCGATGGCGACGGCCAGATGTACGTCGATACCCGCTTCGGTGATTTTCCGCACTGGCTGCCGTCGGAGGAGCGCCAGACGCGTGATGATCTATTCACAGGGTGGATGCTGCTCTCCTACAAAAAGGCAGTGACCGCGTCTTCGGCGCGCGACAGCTTTCCCGCGGTCAACGTGACTGACGAAGATCCGCGGACGTTCTGGGTCGCGGCCGAAAACAAGCCGGGCCAGTCCGTCACCGTCGATCTCGGTCGACCGTTCGATGTGAAGGCCATTCAGGTGAACTACGCCGATTACAAGTCGGGGCTGTACGGCAGTGACTCGACGGTGGTGACACGGTTTCGGCTGCAGGCCTCCGGCGACGGCCAACAGTGGCGGGTGGTGGCCGATCTTTCGGGAGAGCGGCGCGATCGGCCCAATGCGTACGTCGAGCTCCGCAATCCGGTTCGCGCTCGCTTCATTCGCTACGAGCACATCCATGTAGGAGCGGCGACTCTAGCCATCAGCGACTTACGCGTTTTTGGAAATGGAGACGGCGGCCGCCCGGCAACACCAACCGGACTTTCCGCAGTACGCAGTCGCGACACGCGCGACGCAACTCTGTCGTGGCAGGCGGTGCCACGTGTGGTCGGATACAATCTTCGCTGGGGACTATCACCGTCGAAGCTGTACGAGACGTATCAACGCTTCGCCGATCAGGGAACTTCTCTCGAGCTGCGGGCGTTGACTGTCGGTCAATCATATTGGGTGGCGATCGAAAGCTTCGACGAGAACGGTGTCTCCACACTGAGTCCACCGGTGCCCATTCGATAAACCACTGGTTCCAGTGAATCCTTCGTACAACATTCTCGCAATATCGGGCAGTCTGCGCGCGCGCTCGTCGAACACCGAGGCGTTGCGCGCGGCTGCGACACTCGCTCCCGTGAATGTCAGCGTGAGCATCTTCGACGGGCTCGCGACGTTGCCGCATTTCAACCCGGACCTCGACCTCGAGGGCGCTACCGCCCCACCGACAGTGGAAGGCTTCCGGAAGCAGATCCGTGCCGCCGATGCCGTGCTCATCTGCTCACCGGAGTACGCCCACGGTGTCCCAGGCTCGCTCAAGAACGCGCTCGACTGGCTGGTGAGCGCACCAGGCATGGTGTGCAAGCCGATCGGATTGCTCAACATCTCGCCCCGTTCGTCGCACGCGTTCGTGTCGCTGGCCGAGATTCTGAGGACGATGTCGACGGTAATCGTTCCGGGGGCGAGA
>DATBXT010000314.1:0-6049 GCA_036514115.1 Gemmatimonadaceae bacterium | reverse complement strand
GTTGGAGAGCAGATGAGCGTTGAGGGTCATTGTTAAATCTCGTTGTCGTGTAGCAAACGGTTCTTTCTCAACCTATTTACGCGCTACACTCGCGTCAACGTATAGACGACTCTGCAGTGCCATTTGGGTCACTGTATTGTGTAAAGGCACTGTAACTAATTTCCGCCGCGCACTAATTCACTATAGTAGAACACGTTACAGGCTAACCGTCGCCACGAGACACAGGCCCGGCGGCAATGCGCAGTAACACTCAGACCGTACAGATCGCGACGGCCTGAGCGAGAGATGCCCTCGGATCCTTTGTCGGAACGAATTCCTGCGCCACGAACATCGGGAACCCGGCGTCCGCGATCGCCTGCATCACCCGGTGATAATTCAGCTCCTGGGTTTCGTCGATCTCGTGCCGGCCCGGCACTCCGCCGGTGTGAAAGTGACCGATGTACTGGATGTTGTCGGTGACCGTGCGAATGACATCGCCTTCCATGATCTGCATGTGGTAGATGTCGTAGAGCAGCTTGAACCGTGGAGAATTGATCTTCTTTGCCAGCGCCACACCCCACGCAGTGTGATCGCACTGATAGTCGGGATGGTCGCGCTTCGAGTTCAGGAGCTCCATGCATAGCGTTACTCCGTGCTGCTCGGCGAGCGGGATGAGTGGCGCGAGACCGCGCGCGCATATCTCCAGGCCGTCCTCATCGCTCTGCCCTTTTCGCGTCCCCGAAAAACAAATCACGTTGGGCACCTTCGCTGCTGCCGCCAGCGGGATCGCACGCTGGTACGCGGGAACCAGCCACGCATGATTATCGACCCGGTTGAATCCGTCTATCAGGCGGTTCTCCGGGTGCGGTACTGTCGCATATCCCATCGCGCAAACGAGTCCGTAGCGCGGCGGTACCGCCCAGTCTTCGGGCTCCAGCAGATCCACGCCCTGCATTCCAAGCTCTTTGCACATCTGACAGAGCTGCTCGAGACTGAACTTGCCGTAAGGCCAGCGCGAGACCGAGAGCTTGAGTCTCGACGCAGCCGAGCGGAAAGCGAGCGGGTTGGCCGCGCCGAGTGTTGATGTCGCGGCCTGTGCAGTGTCGGCGCGAGCCAGGCTGGCCGCACTGGCGATTGCCCCGGCGGCGAGGAATTTCCGGCGATCCATACGAGCTCCATCCAGTCGAGTCAGCGGCGAATGTGCGACCCGTCTACGGGACTGTCAACCAACCCGCTGGCGGCTTGATTCGCCGGTTCTCATAGCGGACAGGAGATAAAGGCCCCAGATTCTTCGCGTCTCGTCATCCGGGACAGAAGGGGCAACGCTTAAGCTCGGACGTCCACTCTCTCAACCTGGACCGTACGCCATGAGCAACCTCAGTTTGATCGACATTGTAGTTATCGCGGCGTACTTCCTCCTTCTGGCGGCGATCGCCTACTGGGCCGCCAAGAAAGAGAAGAACGTCAGCGCGGACTTCTTTCTCGCGAGCCGGGACGTGGGTTGGCTTGCGGTAGGAGCGAGCCTCTTCGCTTCGAACATCGGGAGCGAGCACCTGGTTGGTCTGGCGGGGACGGGCGCAGCGAGCGGACTCGCGGTCGGTCACTTCGAGTGGCTGGCCAGCTTCATCCTGCTCCTCCTCGGCTGGCTGTTCGTCCCGTTTTATCTGCGCAGCGGCGTGTACACCATGCCCGAGTTCCTGGAACGGCGCTACAATCCGGCAGCGCGCTCGTATTTCACCTGGGTGTCGATCGTCGGTTACGTGCTGACGAAGATCAGCGTGACGCTGTTCGCCGGCGGCATCGTGATGCGCGCGGTGACGGGATTCGATTTCTGGACGAGCGCGGCGATCCTGATCGTCATCACCGGCCTCTACACGATTTTCGGTGGGCTGCGCGCGGTTATCTATACCGAGGTCATGCAGGCAGTGGTGCTGATTCTCGGCTCCGTAACGCTGATGTTCATTGGCCTGAACGCGGTGGGCGGCTGGTCAGGTCTGCGCGCGTCGGTTCCGCCGGACTTTTTCTCGATGTGGAAGCCGTCGAATCACAAGGACTTTCCGTGGACGGGTGTCGTCTTCGGCGCGCCAATTCTGGGCATCTGGTACTGGTGTACCGATCAGCACATTGTACAGCGCGTCCTGGCGGCGAAGAACATCAAGGAAGCGCGCCGCGGGACGATCTTCGCCGGCTACCTGAAGATCCTTCCAGTTTTCATCTTCGTTCTGCCGGGCATCATCGCCGCGGCGCTGTATCAGGATGTGCGCAACGGCCAGGCCGATTCTGCCTACCCGATTCTTGTTACGCGTCTCCTGCCGATCGGGTTCAAGGGGCTCGTACTCGCGGGAATGCTCGCAGCTCTAATGAGCTCGCTCGCCTCGGCGTTCAACTCGGTCTCGACGCTGCTGACCTGGGACGTCTACCGCAAATGGCGTCCTGATGCGACCGAAGCGCGCCTGGTGTTCGTCGGACGTATAACGACTGTGGCGCTCGTCGGGGTCGGACTGCTGTGGATCCCAATGATGAAGTACGTCTCACCTCAGCTCTACATCTATCTGCAGAGTGTGCAGGCGTACATCGCGCCTCCGATCGCTGCAGTCTTCCTGCTCGGAGTGCTCAGCCCGCGCCTAAACGGCAGAGGAGCTCTGTCAGCCCTGTGGACCGGCTTTGTATTGGGCTTTGCCAGATTGCTGCTCGAGCTCGGCAAATCGCGGCTCACGCAGGGGTCGGCGCTCTATTGGTACGCCGACATAAACTTCCTCCACTTCGCTGCACTACTCTTTGTCCTATGCAGTCTGATTCTGATCGTGGTGAGCATCATGTCACCGCCACCACCACCCGAGCGCGTGGCCGATCTCACGATGCAGACAGTCGCGCCATCGGCGGCTGTTGAAGTGGCGCCGAGGGAGAGGAGCTTCGAGATCGCGTTGTCTGTCTTGCTGGCGCTTACGATCGGGGTGCTGTGGATTGTGTTCAGATAGATCCAACGCAGGCGAACGCGGCATGTAACAACAAGGGAACGGGTGCTCGCACCTGTTCCCTTGTTGTTTTTCCGGGGTCGCAAGAGATGTCAGACAGCGGTTTTTGGCCTTTCAGCCAGCGCAAACGCACAATCAATAATCCCCGCCATACTGTAGGACTGGGGGAAATTGCCCCACTGCTCGTGGGTGCGCGGATCGAGATCTTCTGCGAGAAGGCCGTGACGGTTGCGGGCTGACAACACTTTCTCGAACAGCCTTCTGGCTTCTTCTTTCCGCGCTCCGCCCATCGCTGCCAGCGCCTCGATGTACCAGAAAGTACAAACGAGGAACGCGTTTTCCGGGAATCCGAAGTCGTCGCGCTCGATGTAGCGGTACACGAAGTCACCGTTCTTGAGCTGCTTCTCGATGGCGGCTACGGTGCCGGCAAATTGGCTGGAGTCGGCGCGGATGAAGCCAAGGCGCGGCAGCAGCAGCAGACTCGCATCGAGTGAATCGCCCTCCATCGTAGCGGTGAACGCGTTGAGGATCGGGCTCCAGGAGCGCTTCGCCACCACCGAATGAATTTTGTCCGCCTGCTCGCGCCAGAACCTGGCGCGTGCTTCGCGTTTCACACGCTTCGAGTATTCCGCGAGACGGTCGCACGCGACCCAGCACATAACACTGGAGAACGTGTGGATGCGCTGCACACCGCGCAGCTCCCAGAGTCCGGCGTCTGGTTGGTCGTAGAGGCGGATCGCCTGCTCGCCGAACGCCTCGAGTCGGGCCAGCAGCTCATCCTCCACCTTTCCGCGCCGCGCGTCACCTTCACCTTGCGACGGCGGAAATAACCTCTCGGCGCTGAGGATCGCTTCGCCATACAGGTCGTGCTGCGCCTGCTCGCTCGCTTTGTTGCCGACGCGCACCGGACCCATCCCGCGGTAGCCAGGCAGACAAGGCGCTATCCGCTCAGCCGGAATATCATCGCCATCAAGATCGTAAATCGGGACGAGTTCGGAGTTTTTCCTCCGGCCGGCGACACCGAGGAGGAATTCCACGTACCGCTCGGGCGGGCGCAGCTGACGCACCTTCGAGAGGGCCGCGACGCTGAAGTACGCGTCGCGCGGCCAGCAGTAGCGATAGTCCCAATTGCGGCCGGTGTTCGGCGCTTCCGGAATCGAAGTCGTTATCGCGGGGACTATCGCCCCCGTGGGCTCGTACACGCAAAGCTGCAGAGTAATCGCGGCGCGGACCACTGCTTCATCCCACTCGCCCGGCAGCTCCAGATTCGTCGACCAGAGCTGCCATTCGCGTTTCGTCTTCTCGAGCATCGCTTCCGCATCATCAAGCGAATTGACGGCTGACTCCGGGCCGAAGACAAGATCGATGGGTTCCTGGACTGTGAAAGGGACTCCATCGAGAACTGGTTGGACCGACACATTCATCGCCAGGCGAAGGGGCGGCTCACCCGGGTAGCTCACGCGGTTTGCACCGGAGACGGCGTGGCGCGGCTCACACCCATAGTCCGCCGCGGGCCTCACGCCCACTCGCACCGACGGGCGGCCAGCCAACGGGGTCAGCCTGCGCACCAGCACCGTTGGGCAAAACAACCCGTCCGTGCCTTCGTAGCGCGGGCAGAAATCGGTGATCTCGACCGCGTTTCCACCGCCGTCGTAAAATCTCGTTACCAGAATGGGGCTGTTCGGCAGGTACTCCTGCTCGGTTCGCACTGAGCCTTCCATCTCGATCTCGAAGGTACCAATCGCATTGTCCGGCTGGTCTCCCGCGAGCAGCGAGCAGAACGCGGGGTCCCCGTCGAACCTCGGGAAACAACACCAGGAGACCGAGCCGAGGGCATCGATGAGTGCGGCGACGCTGCCGTTGCCGACCAGGGCGAGATCGAGAGAGGTCACCGGCGCGCCCGAGACGCAGCAGACGAAGATCCAAAGCCATCCATCTGCCAACCGTAATCCCGGGCGGGTCGGTAAGGCAAGCCACTGCCTACTGACGTCAGCGCGTCCGCGTGCCACATTATGGGCGATGCCGAACACACGTTTGCGCTCGATTGGGCCCGTCTTGCTATTCGCATCGCTGTTTGGCGCTGCGGCTTTGCCGGCTCAGACACGCGTCCAGCCGATACTGGGTTTCCCGGAGCAGGGCGTCGACGATCCCGCGGCGTACCAGGGCTATCAGACCAGATTCTTCCGTGATAGCAAAGGCAACGTAGTCCAGGTTTATCTCGACACCCGCACCGGGCGCGTCGTCAATCTTCTCGCCGATGCTATCGACGAGAGTGTGGGCTTCACCGTCCGCGACATGGCCGGCAAACCCGTTCGTCTCGAGTGGGGAACAGCGGATGCTGTCATCACTCAGAGTGGCGACCGGCGAACCATCGAGTATCAGCTCGTGTCGAGCGCGCGCCAGATCCAGATCGGCTGGATTCTGCTCGGATCGATGCGTGTCGAGCGCGACCTCGGTTACTCGGGGCGCGGCCTCGAGCCTTTCGACTGGCCTGCGTTCAAGCTCAGTGAGCAGGAAGAGCTGATCGCGAATCTGGATCGGCTGGATCCCGCGGAGCGCCAGCGTCAACTGGGCATGCTCGGCACGGGATTCACGTCTGACTTGCGAGCGCGGCTGGAGCCCGATCTGCTCACGACCGGCGACGTACGGGGCGCGCGCACGGTCACCGCGACTCAGACCAGCCTCGACGGAAAAACGAATCTTCAGCTCGAGATCGTCCCCGATCCGCGAACTGCGGAGGCGGTCGTGTCGCTACCGGTCGTTTCGATTCGCGACACGCTGAACAAGCCGATTCGCCTGACGATCCGCATCACCGCCGATGGTCCATCGCTGACTCCACTCGCGCGGGACCAGATCTTCAACACGGCGTTCCTGCGCTTCCTCAATGACTCTCGCGTGGCCGCCGACAAGGCCCGCGCGAGCGCAGCGCGAAACCCGGCGGATGCCGCAAAGGTGATGCGATATCGTCTGCTCGAGCGTGACGTGCGGGGCACGGAGCTATTGAGCTCGAAGGAGAAGCTGATGGCCGGCCTGCCGAATTACGCGACGTACTTCGGCCGCGACATGATGATGACGTCGCTCATGATGCAGCCGGT
>DATBXT010000313.1:0-5910 GCA_036514115.1 Gemmatimonadaceae bacterium | reverse complement strand
GCCATTCTGCTCGCCGGCCTGGTTTCGGGCGTGGAAGTGCGAGTAACGGAAAAATCCCCTTCGCGTGATCACACCGAGCGGATGCTTCGCGCCATGGGCGTCGACGTGGAGACCGACAGGAATCAGATCTGCCTTCGACCGGCACGTCGGCTCACGCCGGTAGACATTGCGGTTCCGGGTGATCCGTCCTCGGCTGCTTTCTTCGTGGCCCTCGCGGCGCTTGCATCGAGCGGCGACCTCCGTCTTACCGAGGTCTGCCTGAATCCAACCCGCACGGGGTTCATCGAGGCGTTGCGTCGGATGGGCGCTGCCGTCGCTGCTGACCGGATCGTGTCGAGAGCCGGTGAGGAAGTCGGAGACGTGCGCATTGAACCAGCGCGGCTGAACGGCACGCGAGTCACTGGTGAGCAGGTTCCGGCACTCATCGACGAACTGCCGCTGCTTGCGTGCGTCGCGGCCGGCGCGGGCGTAGAGCTCGAGATCACGGGCGCGGCGGAGCTTCGCGTCAAGGAAAGCGACCGCATCAATACCGTCGTCCAGAATCTACGGGCAGTCGGCGCGAGCGCCGACGAGCTGCCCGACGGTCTCCGCGTCACACCCGGCAGAAGGGATTTGGCCGGCTCGATAGATCCGCGCGGCGACCATCGGATCGCAATGGCGTTCGGAGTGTTGTCGGCCGCGACCGGCAACCGTATAACCGTTCAGAATCCCGAATGCGTTGCCGTATCGTATCCCGGGTTCTGGAACGATCTAAGGCGGGTCACCGCCGCGTGAAACGGACATCGGTCATTGCTATCGATGGGCCGGCGGCGTCCGGGAAATCCTCGACGGCCCAGATGGTAGCCGAGAAGCTGGATTACCTCCACGTCGATTCCGGCTCGCTGTACAGGGCGGCAACCGCAGCGATGCTCCGCGGCGAGCGCGACGCGTCGACCTGGACGGAGAATGGTGTGTTAGAGGCGGCGAAATACGTCGAGCTGCGAGCAGCGCGAACTTCCTTCTATCCCGTTCTGGAAGGACGCGCGATCGAGGACGAGATTCGCGGCTCGGATGTGACGCGGAATGTCTCGCGGGTTGCGCAGATGCCACGCGTGCGCGAGTGGGTGAATGCCCGGGTTCGCGAAGCCGCGGCGTCGAAAAATGTGGTAGTCGATGGTCGGGACATGGGCACCGTGGTTTTTCCCGACGCGGATCTCAAAATTTTCCTGGTCGCTGATACTCGCGAGCGCGCCGCGCGGCGGCTTCGGCAACGCGGCACGCCGACATCGGAACAAATGCTGGACGATGAGACTATTCGCATCAAAGAGCGGGATGCCCGGGACGCGCGCCAGACGGTGCCGGCGGGGGACGCGGTGATTATTGACACGACGAGCTTATCCCAGCCCGAGCAAGTGGAACAGATTGTGACTCTATGGAAGCAGCGCGCCGGTTGACGAGCCGGTGGAAGGGCATCCGGGTCCAAAACCAAAGCAATCGAGGTAGTTGATGCGTCGTTTCACCGATCGGGCAGGGCTTGATTGGAGCGCATTCGAGACAGGCAGGCCGGGCGGTCTCCCCGATCGCAGGGTGAAGCCTGCCTCCGTAACTGTCTCGTTCAAGTGCGACGACGGAAGCGAGATAGCGATGGACATGCCGGTCGGCGCGCTCGAGGGTCTCAGCGACGAAGAATTGCTCCTCCTTCTCACCAGGGGCATCAAGTAGTCTGAGTCGTTACGCCCCCGCAGCGGAACTGTTGACGTTGCCTCTCTAGGGTGAATCGCCTACATTTACAGGCTTGATTCGAATGTACTCAACCCTTTAACCGGCAACATGATAGACTCCCCGACCCAAACAACCCAAACCGGCAACACACTGACAGCGCGCGAGAAGCGCGATCTGCAGAAGGCGCAGCTGCGCCCGCTTGCCAACCTGCGACCCGAGCTCTACGACGAGGACGATTACTCGCAGGACGAGCTCGAAACGATGATGGAGATGTACAACGGGACGATGGCCTCGATCGAAGAAGGCGAGATCGTCAAGTCCCGTGTGCTCGATATCCGTGACAACATGGTCGTCCTCGACATCGGCTTTAAGTCCGAAGGGACGATCCCGCTCGAAGAGTTCAAGGATCTCCCCGATCTCAAGCCGGGAGACGAAGTCGAAGTTCTGCTCGAGCACCTCGAGGACCAGGAAGGTTCCGTCGTGCTGTCGAAGAAGAAAGCCGACTTCATGCGTGTGTGGGAGCGCATCCGCGTCGCCTACGAGAACGACGAGCCGGTGCGTGGCGCCCTGATCAAGAAGATCAAGGGCGGCGTGGTCGTCGATCTCATGGGAGTCGACGCATTCCTCCCCGGATCGCAGATCGCGCTCCGCCGCGTTCCAAATGTCGACGAGCTGCTCGGTCAGACCTTCGACTTCAAGATCATCAAGCTGAATAAGCGTCGCCGCAACATTGTCGTCTCACGCCGAGTGATCCTCGAGCAGGAGAGGGCAGGCAAGCGCGAGAAGCTGATGAAGGAGCTGCAGAAGGATCAGGTCCGCAAAGGCGTGGTCAAGAACATCACCGACTTCGGCGCATTCATCGATCTCGGTGGCGTCGACGGTCTTCTCCACATCACCGACATGTCGTACGGACGCATTCAGCATCCCTCCGAGATGGTTCACATCGGTCAGGAGCTGGAAGTCAAAGTCCTCGACATCGATTGGGACCGCGAGCGCATCTCGCTCGGCCTCAAGCAGCTCCAGAGCTATCCGTGGAAGGACGTCGCCGAGAAGTATCCGGTCGGCACCCGCGTCAGCGGCAAGGTGGTCTCGATCACCAACTATGGCGCATTCATCGAGCTCGAGCCGGGCATCGAAGGCCTGGTGCACATCAGCGAGATGAGCTGGACGCGCAACGTTCGCCACCCGTCGAAGCTCGTTTCGATCGGGGAAGCGATCGAAGCGGTAGTGCTCAAGGTTGATCCGAACGAAGAGAAGATCTCCCTCGGCATGAAGCAGACGGAGCAGGATCCCTGGATGATGCTGCCGGAGAAGTATCCGGTCGGCACGCGTCTCAACGGCAAGGTTCGCAACCTTACGAGCTTCGGCGCATTCGTCGAAATCGAGCCGGGCATCGATGGTCTGATTCACATCTCCGACATGTCATGGACCAAGCGCGTCCAGCACCCGTCGGAGGTTGTGAAGAAAGGCGACTCGGTCGATGTCGTGATTCTGAACGTCGATGCGGAGAACAAGAGAATTTCTCTTGGTCTCAAGCAGGCGACTGAGGATCCGTGGCTGCGTATTGGTGAGACCTATCCGGTCGGTACCGAGCTGCGCGGCAAAGTTGTGAGACTGATGGATAAGGGCGTGGTTGTCGATATCGGCAACGATATCGAAGGCTTCGTCCCGGTGAGCCAGCTCAATTTTGGCCAGCCGGTGAACAGCCCCGCGGACATCGTGTACGAGACGATGAATCTCGATCTCAGAGTTCTGGAGGTCGATCCGATTCATCGTCGCATCGTGCTGGCAGTGACTGGAATTCCGGCGGAGCAGCCGCCGCGCCCGGAGACGCCTTCCAAGGTGATTCCGATGGAGTCCGACGACTACAACATGTCGGATCCGATTCCTACGCCACCGGACTCGTACGTGGAAGAGCCGGCCTAGCATGCGAAAGGAAAAACCCGCCTCAGACGAGGCGGGTTTTTTTTTAGCTTCGATTCAGGTCCTCGTTGAAGGGTACGCGTGCAGCCGGTGTGGGACGATACTCAGGTGTGTCTCGAATCGTCTTAATAGGGTTCGAGCCCACACCATCCCTGACCGCTTCATGACCAGCTCCACAAATTCCGCCGAAGCCCTTCTCGTCCTCGACACCCTCCTGAACGTGAGGGCCGCAAACAAGGCCTTCTACGCGATGTTTCGCCTCGCTCCGGAGGAATGTGTCGGGCACAAGGTCTACGAGCTCGGCGGTCGCTCCTGGGACGAGAAACTACAGAGCATGCTCGAGCTCGTGGTCCTCGGCGAGGCGCAGTCAGACCACTTCGAGCTGATTCACGACGAGAAGGCGGGCGGGCAGGGCGTCCTCTGGCTGAGCGCCAGGCTTGTTCCTTCCGCTGACCCGCGCGACGCGACGATTTTGCTGCAGATCGAGGATCTCTCTGGAGGCAAGGCCGTCGAGGACATGCTCGAGCAGAGAACTCAGGAACTGAACGGCTTCGCTGACCTCGCCGGCCGCAGCGCGCACGAATTGAACAACTTGCTAACGGTGATCCGCATGAACGCGGATCTCCTTGAGTCCGCCCTTGCCGATGCCAACCTTCCGCCGCACGAAGCAGTCGACATCCGTCAGGCAGCAGAGCGCGCGGAGACTATCACCAGGAAGCTGCTCCTCAATAGCCGGCGTGTTTTCCCGCAGCCAACCGGACTCGATCTGGCCGCCAGGAAACTCCCACTTCCAGGCTCGCCTCTCAAGGAGTCTGCCGAGGAGCGCGCACGCCGAGAAACGGAGGACGCCGAATCGGGCCAGGTGCGCAGTCTCGCCAACGACGAACGTACCGGCCACGAGACGATTCTGCTTGTCGACGACGAAGCTGCGCTGCGCAAACTTGGAACGCGTGTGTTGGTTGACGCCGGTTACCGGGTGCTCGAAGCATCAGACGGCGCCATGGCACTTCGGATCGCCGCCGAGGAAGTGGGTGAAATCGATCTTGTCCTGACTGATGTCGAGATGCCGACACTTGGCGGTCGCGGAATGGTAGACGAGCTGCACGAGCTGAGTCCCGGACTGCGTGTGCTCTTCATGTCCGGATACACCGACAACGAGATTCTCCGGCGCGGCATCCGCGCCGCGGAGACCGACTTTCTCCAGAAGCCGTTCACAGCAGAATCTCTCCGTGCGGCTGTGCGGGGCGTGCTCAGCAAGCCCGCGACGAGGGTGGCTTAAATGCCTCTCACCAGAGCGCCGCAAGCCGAGCGACCCGCGCGCATCCTGATCGTCGACGACCAGGAGGCGAACACCCGGCTGTTGGGGCGCATCCTCGAGAAGGCGGGTTATGAGGAAGTAGCATCGACGAACGACTCCACGCAGGCGGTCGCAATACAGGCGCGGTTCAGGCCCGATCTGATTCTCCTCGACGTGCACATGAAGGAGATGGACGGCTTCAAGGTCCTCGAGGACATCATCGCCCATAGCGCGCGTGGGGAGCACATCCCCGTGATCATGATCACGGCTGATGACAGCGCCGAAACCAAGCGTCGGGCGCTGGCCCTCGGTGCAAAGGATTTCGTGGGCAAGCCTTTCGACTCAGCTGAAGTGCTGCTGCGCATTCGTAATCATCTCGAGACGCGCTTCCTCCATCATCGGCTGCGCGACCAGAACGTCCAGCTCGAGATCATGGTCACCGAACGCACGAGGGAGCTGGAGCAGTCGCAACTCGAGGTGCTGGAACGTCTGGCGGCCGCGGTCGAATTTCGTGACGACGATACGGGCAATCACACCCGCCGAGTTGCCGAAGTTTCGGCGATGCTGGCTCACGCGGTCGGCCTCGACGCGACGACCGTGGAGCTGATCCGACGCGCGGCACCGCTTCACGACATCGGCAAGGTCGGCATCCCTGACAGCATCCTGCTGAAAGCCGGTCCGCTCACGGGCGACGAGTTCGAGACGATGAAGACGCACACTGTCATCGGCTCGCGAATGCTTTCCAAGGGTCGATCCGAGCTCGTTCGCTTCTCTCAGCGTATCGCGCGCAGCCATCACGAATGGTGGGACGGGTCCGGTTATCCTGACCGCGTGTCCGGGCAAAGCATTCCGCAGGAGGCGCGCATCGTCGCCGTCGCTGACTTTCTCGATGCCCTCACCCACGAGCGTCCTTACCGCCCAGCGTGGGGCATCGCAGACACCCTGGCCGAGATCAAACGCCGCGCTGGGAACCACTTTGACCCCGCGAT
>DATBXT010000312.1:0-8403 GCA_036514115.1 Gemmatimonadaceae bacterium | reverse complement strand
AGTTCGTGATGTCGGCGTAACCTCGCGAACGCCAGGTAAGAACGTCCTCGGGACGCCAGCGGTTGGGATAAGAGATCGCCGCCCATGTGACGAGCGCGCTGACGTTCGAGCCCTCAGGCGCGGCGAAAAGGATGGCCATCCCACCACCGCGCGAGTGGCCGAACAGCCCGAAACGTCCTTCGATCCACGCCTTTCGCCGCGCGAAATCCTCCACGAGATCGAGGTCCTCGAGCTCACGCGTGAAAGTGTTCTCGCCGAACGCCGATTCATCGCTGAATGACTCGCGGTCGCGACCGATTCCGCTGCCCGAAAAATCGAAGGTGATCGCCGTCAGTCCGGAATCCGCCAGCATTCGCGCAAGGTGTGGAAAGAACCCCCAGTGCGCGAATCCCTTGAACCCGTGACAAAGGATGACCGAACCGACCGCTGGAATCGCGTGATAAACCTCGCCGCGGATGACGAGGCCGTCCTTACATGGAAGCTCGAAGGACTCCGGTGTCAATCAACTACCTCGCCGCCGATGTCGGCCCAGCCGAGGAATCCACGTGACATTGATGAGACGTTTTGATATCCCATCTGCTTCATGGTCAACGCGGCAAGCGCGGATCGATTTCCTCGTGCGCAGTAAACGACAACCTTCTGCTTCCGGTCGATCAAACCCTCGACCTTCGTCTCCAGATTGCCGCGCGGAAGATGAATCGCTTTTGGCAGCCTGCCCAGGTTCCATTCGTTGGGCTCTCTGACATCCAGATAGACCACCTCTTCGTCGCGCGCTTGCATGTCGCGCACCTGCTCCGGTGTCACTTCTTCGATCTGCCTCTTCGCGTCATCGATGAGGTCCTGTCCGCTTCTCTCCGTCATCTCATGATCCGTAGGATGTGACAGTGAGTCGGCGCTCCCTGGTATCGAGTGTCGCAGTCGCGCCAAGCGGGATCGTCCACTGCTCATCGATATGCCCGATTGGAACGCCGGCGAGACAAGGAACGCCAAGCTCTTCTGCGATCTCGCCGATCACTGAATCCAGCGGTCTGCCACCACCGCCGGCGTCTTCGGGACACTTGACGCACTCTCCGAACACAATGGCGCGGCAGCCGTTCAATGCACCCGAAAGCATCAGCTGCTGGAGCATTCTGTCAATGCGATAAACAGGCTCACCGATGTCTTCGAGAATCAGAATCCCATCGGTGAGATCCGGAGCGAACGAAGTCCCGCACAATGAGGCGAGCACCGCCAGATTTCCGCCGACGAGGCGGCCCTCAGCGCGACCGTGGCTGATTTCGCGCGCGTTCGGTGCGACTCCACACGAATCGGTCTGCTCGACCACGGCTCTCAGGAAAGAATCGCGCGAGAATTCTGTCATCGCCTCACGCGCGGTTGGTGCGTGATAAGTGATGAGTCTGCACTTTCTTTGCACCGCGGCGTGCATCGCGGTGATGTCCGAGTAGCCGATGATCGGTTTGGGATCCGCATCGAGCGCCTCGTAGTCGATGCCCGGCAGAATGCGGATCATTCCGTATCCGCCACGCAAACACCACAGCGCATCGACGCTCGCATCTCGCAGCGCGTGATTGATGTCGTCGAGGCGATCGCGATCCTGACCGGCAAGATATCCGAATTGTTCGGTAGCGTGCGGCATCACCACCGGGTCCCATCCGAGTGATCGCGCGTTCTGCTGAGCACGCGGAAGTTCGTCTGGTTTTCGCAGCGGTCCCGCTGGTGCAATGAGTGCGACGCGCGCTCCTGGAGCGAGCGGTTTGGGATTGCGAAAATGTTTTGCGGGCACGAATTACGGGTTGTGGCGCGAATTACGCAGTGAGTGCACGCCTTGCATGTGTCCTAATATGGCATGTGCATTGCTTTTCTCGCGCCTGTTGCAAACAAACTCTGGAGGGTAACAGAATGGCTGGTACGGAAGACTTTGGTGCCAAGGGTGGTGGAGGTGGCCAGGGTGGTGGAGGTGGCGGTGGTCGCCCCGGTGGTGGTGGCGGTATGGGCGGCGGCGGATCTTCCGGTGGCGGCCAGGGTGGCGGCGGCGGCCAGGGTGGTGGCGGCGGCGGTGGACGCTCCGGTGGTGGTGGACAGGGCGGCGGTGGACAAGGTGGTGGAGGACAAGGTGGTGGAGGACAGGGCGGTGGCGGCGGTGGTCGCTCCGGCGGTGGAGGTGGTGGACAGGGTGGCGGCGGCCAGGGTGGTGGTGGCGGCGGCCGTTCCGGTGGTGGAGGCGGCGGACAAGGTGGTGGTGGACAAGGTGGTGGAGGACAAGGCGGAGGCGGCGGTCGCTCCGGTGGTGGTGGCGGCGGCGGGAATCGCTAGCTTCTCTTAGTCGAATGGGGCGCCAACTTCAGGCGCCTCATTTTTTTGTCCGTCATTCTCCGCCATCGTGAGTCGAACCGTACCAGCATTACTCTGGGCGTTGCCCTGGATCCTCCCGCCGCTCATCACTTACATCAGGCTGCGCCGTTCGCGTTCTCTCGACGACCAGAGCGCGATCGCGCCCGAGAATCCGCCGCTCGTCAGCGTCATCGTTCCGGCGAGGAACGAAACCCACAACATCGCGCGTTGTGTGAGATCGATTCTTTCGACGACCTATCCGCGGCTCGAGTTGCTCGTCATCGACGATTCTTCGACTGACGGCACCGGCGACGTCGCACGCGAAGCGGCCGGCGGCGACACGCGATTCCGCATTCTTACGAGCTCCGCGCTGCCCGAGGGATGGTTCGGGAAGCAATGGGCCTGTGCCGCCGGAGCGCGTCTCGCCAGAGGCGAGATTCTCCAGTTCACCGATGCCGACACCGTTCATGCCCCCGACCTCGTCACACGTTCGGTCAACGCAATGCAAACCACCGGCGCCGACCTTTTCTCGATCGCCGGCTATCAGGAGCTCGGTGGCTTCTGGGAGAAGGTGATCCAGCCGCAGATCTTCACCATCCTCTCGATGCGCTACGGCGGAACCGAGTCTGTCAACGACTCTCCGCGCGTCAGCAGCAAGATCGCCAACGGCCAGTGCATTTTCGTGACGCGTCAGAGCTACGAATCGATTGGGGGCCACGCCAGCGTCCGCTCGTCGGTCGCCGAGGATCTGATGCTCGCGCAACGATTTTTCGCGGCGCGAAAGAACGTCGTGTTGATGCTGGGCGTGAAGCAGCTGTCGACGCGAATGTATGCCTCGCTGCGCGAGATCATCAACGGCTGGCGAAAAAACGTCTTCGCCGGTGGGCTCGATGCGGTACCGTTCGGCAGAGTCGGGCAGAGCCTTCTTCCATTGGCGCTGTTGCTGCCCCCACTCCTCGAGCTC
The DNA here is from genome assembly GCA_036514115.1 of Gemmatimonadaceae bacterium. GTDB lineage: Bacteria > Gemmatimonadota > Gemmatimonadetes > Gemmatimonadales > Gemmatimonadaceae > UBA4720. The sequence continues at coordinate 5,108 of DATBXT010000312.1, read as the reverse complement.
CTTCCGCCACTTGCCCTCGCTCTCGCCGCCCTCGGGGTTCCAACAGGCGGCACCGTTATTCTGTGGGCGGCGATTTCAGCTGTTGCCAGCCTGCTGTGGTGGATCGTCGTATATGCGACCGTTCAGGAGAGCCCGCTGTACGCGCTCATCTATCCGATTGGCGCACTGGTGCTGCTCTACATTTTCTTCACCGCGGTGATTCGCGGCCGGCGAGTCAGCTGGAAAGGACGTACCTACATCTCACAGTGATCCATGCTTCTGCGCATTCAGGCCCGCCGCGAGCCGTTCGTCGTTAACACAACAATTCTGGCGATTGGTGCCGCTTTTTTTCTTGCTGCGACCAACGCTCGCGCCCAGGATTCGGTGACGACCGGCTCCGGTCCGGCGGTCCTCGCGGCCGCGCAGATCAACGCGCGACTCAAAGCCGGCGGAATCGATGCTGCCCTTAGCGAGTTTCGACGTTTGCAGACCTCGAATCCGCAGTCCACACCAATGAAGGTGCTCGAGGACCTGGGGCGGTCGCTCATTGCCCAAAACCGCTACAAGGACGCTATTCGCGCATTTCGCGAGAATCTCATGGCGTTTCCAGACTCGACGGCGGTTTACGCCAGCCTGGGCGATGTCTACCTCATCGACGGGCATCGCACCGCGGCACGTGATGCTTATCGACGCGCAGCCGAGCTCGATTCCACCAACACCCGCGCGCGACAGCTGTCCGACAGTCTCAATGCCAGGCTGCGGCACTGATCTCTGGAACCGCGGCCAGGCTCGTCCCTTAGGTTAGCGCTTTACGACGAAGCTCCTGTCCGACAAAAAAGAAAGCCGGTCATAGCGGAGTTTCGCTCTAAATAGCCACCAAACGATGCGCATCGCCGAGGGTGCCGTGGCTAGCCTCGGCGCGTGGAGACACTCGAGCGAGCGGCTGATCTTCTTCGCAAGGCGACTTCACTCGGTCGCCTCGTCGAAATTCTGCGCGAACTGGGGTTTAGCGAAGCACCACTAGCCCTCGATGACAGCGCCATCGCCCGGCTCGGTCTGCCGTCCGGCGTGCGAGAGGTTCGCATCGCCAGCGGGGTTGGTGCACTTCGTTGCCTGGCCGTCGAGCTCGACCGTGGTTCAGAGCTTCGCGACTCCCTGAGCCGCGTCGCCAACGCCCTCGCTAAGAATTCATCGCAGCTTCTCTGGCTGGTTGTTGCCATACGCGAGTCAGCTGACGACCTCGCCATCCTTTGTTCGCGTTCTACCAGTACGCGGACGCGCGTTGCCTCGCTGATCTGCCAACGCAACCGGATCATGCAGAGCGACGCAGAGACGTTCTGCACTCTGGCCGCAGTCTCGGGCGAATCCGACCTCCTTACCCACGCCCGCTGGCTCGACGTGCTTGGCCGGGAGGCAATCACCAACCGATTCTTTCGCGCGCTCGAGAAAACGGTCGAAGAGCTGGCGATGTCGTTGACGGGCAAAGTCGCGCGCGATGAGCGACGCGAGCTCGCACTGCTATACGTATCGCGTCTGGTCTTTCTTTCCTTCCTCGAGACCAAAGGATGGCTGAACGGCGACTTCTCATTTCTCGTCAACGGCTATGCGGGGTGTTTGGCACGAGGCGGACGGTATCAGAAGCTCATACTCGAGCCGCTCTTCTTCGGAACATTGAACACTCGCGTCAATGCGCGCTCACAACGCGCCAGAGATTTCGGACGCATTCCCTTTCTGAACGGGGGCCTCTTCTCGCGATCTCATCTCGAGAAACGGCTCCGCGCCAATGTTTTCGCCGACGAATCCTTCGGAGACGCGTTCGGTTGTCTGCTCTCTCGCTATCGGTTCAGCGGGCGCGAAGCCACCGCCGACTGGTCCGAAGCATCCATAGATCCGGAGATACTGGGCAAGGCCTTCGAAGCTCTCATGGCTTCGGTGGATCGAAAGAAGAGTGGCGCCTTCTATACGCCGCAGGAGCTCGTGGAAGAGCTCACGTCGCACGCACTGGCCTCCGCGCTTGGCGAGCCCTCCGATTCAGCCGCGCGGTTAAAAGCGCTCACCGGGCTGCGCGTCATCGATCCCGCCTGCGGATCGGGCGCGTTTCTCGTGCATACGCTGGAGCGGCTGGCATCCCTGCGCCGCGACAACGGCGAGCGTGGCTCCATAGCGGAGATCCGTCGGCGTGTACTCACCTCCTCGGTTTTCGGAGTCGATCTCAATCCAATGGCGGTCTGGCTGTGCGAGCTCCGCCTCTGGCTTTCGATCGTTATCGAAAGCGACGAGCACGATCCCATGAAGATTGCGCCTTTGCCCAATCTCGACCGGAACATTCGGGTCGGCGATTCGCTTGCCGGCGGCGCATTCGATCATGCTTGGGGCCCATCAGGGAGTCGAAAAATCACCGCACTGCGCGCCAGGTACATGCGCGCCACCGGTCCCAGAAAACTCACCCTGGCTCGCAGTCTCGATACGGCCGAGAGGGGGGCGGCAATCGATGTTCTCGCGCGCACAAAGCTGCGAATTACTGCCGAACGCAGAGAGATGCTCATCTCCGCGCGAGCGAGCGATCTATTCGCGACGCGAACGCCACCCAATCGCGAGACCCGCTTGCGGCTCGTCGGACTTCGTCGTGAGGTGCGCGATGTATCCGACAGAATAAGGGCGCTGCAAAACGGCGCTGCGCTTCCATTTTCGTTCGGCGCACACTTCTCGGACGTTTCCGCGCTCGGTGGCTTCGACATCGTCATTGGCAACCCTCCCTGGGTCAGAGTCCACCGCATTGCCCAGGGATCCAGGCAACGATTGCGACAGGAATTCACGGTGTATCGTCGAGCTGCGTGGGAAAGCGGCGCTCAGCGCGCGGGCGCTGGCCGCGGCTTCGCAGCTCAGATCGACATGGCCGCGCTGTTCGTTGAGCGCGGCTGCGGTCTGCTGCGCCCAGCCGGAACACTCGCCTACTTGCTGCCCAACAAACTCTGGCGATCTCTCGCGGGCGGTGGCGTGCGCGAGTTCCTGCTCGAGCACACTGACCTCGTGCTCATCGAAGATCTCACCGATCTGCACTCGCAGTTCGACGCTGCTGTGTATCCGTCCCTGCTCGTCACCCGACGTCGCTTCGGTTCAGCCTGTGCAACCACGCAACCGGCATCTCCCGCGCTCCGAAAACCAGTGCGCGTCACGTTGACGATCAAGTCCGCCCTTACCTCTACCAGCTGGCGCTCTCTTCCGCACCGGTTGCCGCTCGACGAATCACCAGGCAGCCCATGGCTTCTCCTGCCGTCAGCCGTTAGAGCCGCGTTCGACGCAGTGGCGCGCGCCTCGACCCCGTTCAGCGAATCGATCTTTGGCCGGCCACTCCTCGGCGTGAAGACGGGCTGCAACGACGCCTATCTGGTGCGACTCGAGGAGTTCACTAGCCGGGACATCGCGCGCGTTCGCTCCGGTGATCGGATGGGAGAGATCGAAAGGGAGATGTTGCGACCGGCCATTCGCGGCGAAAGCCTCGGCCATTGGACGCTCGTTGGTGGCAACGAATACCTGCTCTGGCCGCACGCGAGCGACGGCTCGCCACGCCAGGAGCTCCCACCACTCGCGCGGCGCTGGCTGGCACCGTATCGCGATATCCTGATCAGAAGAACAGATCTCCATCGACGCGATAAATGGTGGGCTGTCTTTCGAACCGAGAGCGCGAAGTCTGAGGCCCCGCGCGTCATCTGGGCGGACTTCGGTCTCAAACCGAGAGCACTCGTCGTCAGGGCCAATGAACCCCTCGTCGCACTCAACACCTGCTACGTCGTCGGTTGCAGGTCCGAAGCGGACGCGCACGCTCTGGCAGCGATCCTCAACGGGCCACTCGCTGCCGCCTGGCTCAACGCTGTCGCCGAGCCGGCGCGCGGTGGTTATCACCGCTATCTGGGCTGGACGATGTCGATGCTTCCACTCCCAAAGGATTGGGACCGAGCCCGCCAGATTCTCGCCCCACTCGGCGAGCGCGGTATGCAAGGCGACCCGCCATCCGACCACGAGCTCCTCGATTCTGCGCTGGCCGCGTATCACCTCGATCGCACAGTAGTGCAGGCCTTGCTGATGTGGGGAACTGGTTGCGATTGAGCGCGCATTCCACGCGAGCGGTCAGCGCCAACGTCGTCAAATCACGAATCGCGGAGCTGATTCTTGGCGAGCCACGGCCAGAGAACGCTCTTCGGCAGGTGCGGCTTCACCGCCACCAGGTTTCTGCCGTTCATCGACTGCTGCTCGCTCTCGATCAGTTCAATGGAGCGCTTCTGTGTGACGACGTTGGGATGGGCAAGACTTTTGTCGCGCTCGCTATCGCGCGGCGGTTCACTCGGTGCCTTGTCGTCGCGCCTGCGGTACTGAGCTCAATGTGGCGTGCAGCGCTGGACAGAACCGGCATTTCGGCCGACCTGATGACATTCGAAACACTGAGCAGAGTCGATCACGAGAATCGCGACGGTACAGGCGCAGGAACGACAAAAGCACACTCGTTCGACCTGGTAATTGTCGACGAAGCCCATCACGTCAGAAATCCGCGTACCAATCGATTCTTCGTCCTCGAATCGCTGGTCCGTGGCGCGAAGGTGCTGTTGCTCAGTGCCACGCCGATCCACAACCGTCGCCAGGATCTCGCCGCGCTGTTTTCACTTTTCCTTGGCTCTCGCGCGCGGTCTCTGACATCCGCAGAGCTGGCACTGGCCGTCGTGCGCCGCGAGCACAGGCAGATCGAGCGGTCAGTGCCGATGCCAATCGTTATCCCGACCGTCAGGCATGAAATCCCCGATGACCCGGTGCTTGTCGCGCAATTGTTGGATCTGCCGCCGCCGGTCCCACTTCGTGACGGCGGGCTGGGCGGAGCATTGATCGGACGAGGACTGGTTCACTTGTGGGCGTCGAGCGAGGCCGCCCTGCACGAAGCACTGAAGAAAAGGATCGCGCGGGCTGGGGCGCTGTGCGCTTCGCTCGAGGCTGGGACTTACCCAACCGCAAAGGATCTCGAGTCATGGATCTATTCCGAAGGCACGATGCAGCTTGCGTTCGCCGAGCTGCTTTCTGCACCGGTTGCAGATCATGCTGAGTTACTGCAGGCGATTCGTTCGCACCTCCTCGCCTTGCAG
>DATBXT010000311.1:0-2355 GCA_036514115.1 Gemmatimonadaceae bacterium | reverse complement strand
GCTTCGAGCGGTGTAGTGCCGTCGTCGAGATCGTTGCCGTAGAGGGCCATGCCCATCTCGAGTCGCAACGAGTCGCGCGAGCCGAGCCCGGCCGGCGTGACTTCGCCTGATTTGGTGAGCGCATTCCATACTTCCGGCGCGCGCTCGGCCGGGAAGTACAGCTCGAAGCCGTCCTCACCGGTGTAGCCCGTGCGCGAGATGTAAACCTTGTCCACTCCCGCGACGCTGCCCGTGACGAACTCGTAGTACTTGATCGTCGACAGGTCAGTGTCGGTGTGCTTCTGAAGGATCCGCGCTGCATCCGGCCCCTGCAGCGCGAGGAGCGCGATGCGATCGCTGATGTCGTCGAGGGTGACGTCGAAATCCTTCACGAATCGCGAGATGTGCGCGAAATCCTTGTCGATGTTGGAGCCGTTCACCACCATCAGCACCCGGTCATCAGCTCGATAGACCAGGCAGTCGTCCACGATCGTCCCGTTCTCGCGCAGGATGGTCGAGTAGTGCGCCTGCCCCGGCTTGAGCGCGGCGACGTCGTTGGTGGTGACATGATTGACGAATTCCACCGCCTGCGGCCCGCGCACGATGAACTCGCCCATGTGGCTCACGTCGAACAGGCCCGCTTTCTCGCGGACCGCCTTGTGCTCGGCGGTGATCCCGGTCGGGTACTGCACGGGCATCTCGAAGCCGGCGAAGGGGACAATCTTGGCGCCGAGGGCGACGTGGGTGTCGTAGAGGGGGGTGCGCTTCAGCGCCTGGGTCGGCTCCGTCCCAACCGTCGTATCAACCATTGCTTACCGGGCTCGAGTTCGATTTCTCGTCCCAATATGCGCGAAGCGCCCCTCGAATTGGAGGGGCGCCGTGACAATTTGGCAGAGACTCTCGAAAACTCCTGCCTAATCCATCAACTCGCCGGCTGTAACCTCTCTGACTTCACCGATATCCACGCGTGAGCCGGTCACCATTCCCTTCAGGACTTCAAAGAGAACCACGGGCCGCGGCTTGTTCACCTTCATATAGGTAGCGCTCTCGGCTTCGACCATGATGAGGGCGATGCGAGGGTCGTTGGGCCCGCCGTCCTTCTCGCCGCCTTCGTCGCCGAACCAGGCCTTCCAGTCTTCCTTGTAAAGCTGCCTGATCCGCGACCTGCTCTTCGACACATGGGCGACGCCGGAGACCGACACCCATTCCCGGGTCTTGTTGTTGTAGTACGCGCAGTTGACGTGCGGATCGAGCGAGAGCTCGTCGAGCTTGTGGGTTTCGGCGTCGGTGACGAACCAGAGATCCGTGCCTTCGATGCGGCTCTGGGTTGCCATCGGCCGCGAGACGAGCTGGCCGTTCGGACGGCGGGTCGTAAACATCGCCGTCTCGATGCCTTCTATGAGATCGTAGAGATCGTCGATTTTCTTGGAGGGTGTCATGCCCAATTGTTGTGCAGAAGACATGCCCCCGAAAGCAAGAACGGGGCGCACTTTCGTGCGTCCCGTTCTCGTTGCTTATCACGTCAATCGAATTACTTAGCCGCGGCTGCGGGTGTTGGAACAGCCAAGGACCGCGAGGATGCGATTGGCTTCATCCGTCATGTAAGGTATCGATCCAGCCGGGAAATCACGCGCCTTCTTCGCTGCCATGGTGATGAAATCGTTCATCTTGACGCAGGCGACGTGGTTGTCGGTCAGCGAGGCATTCAGCGCCGCGCTCACCTGGTTGGCCAACGGATTCGCCCCGCCGTTAGGCGCGCCGAGCCCGTAGAGATAGTCGAGCAGATTCTGCATCTGGAGCTGGGCGTTGAGCACGCTGACCACGAAGCCGCCCTCCACGCTGTTGCCAGCCGCGTCGGACACGGTGCACTCGACGTACGTATCGCCCATCGGGAATCCCGTTCCAGAAATCTTCGAGCAAACGATCGAGACGACGCCGACGTTATCGGCTGTCTTGAGATTGTAGTTGACTATCGCGCCGGTGAGGCTGGTCGCGTTGACGACGAAGTTAGCCGGCACGACGATCGTCGGAGCTTCGACGTCGCGGACCGTTATGGACTGCTCCGCCGAGCTGCTGTTGCCGGAAGCGTCGGTCGCCTTCCATGTGATCTTGGTGACACCGACCATGAACGGAGCATCGGCCAGCGCGCCGTCGCTGCGCGAGCTGGTGATTGTTACATCGCTGCAGTTGTCCTTGGCCGAGGGTGACCCGGTGGCAACTACCGCGGAAGGCAGGTGCGGATCGTTGTTCGCGACGATTCCATCCGGCGCGGTAATGGACGGGCTTTCCTTGTCGCTGACGGTGACGGTCTGTGACTCGGTGTCCGTCATGCCGTCCGTGTCAGTCGCCGTCCAGGTAATGGTCGTCACACCGCTC
>DATBXT010000310.1:0-3205 GCA_036514115.1 Gemmatimonadaceae bacterium | reverse complement strand
AGAAATGATTCCACTGGCTGGCGATCGCCATCCATGCGCATGTCGTCCATCAGGTTGATCATCCGCGCCTGACTGAGTGCGGTTCCGACCGGCACGTTGCGGTACTGAATGAGATAAGCTGCCCAGAGGTGACTCGCGCGCCACGCGATGGTGCAATGCAGGAGGACCTTCCCTTTGGCGGCGCTCATCGCATCGGCGAACTCATTTACCCTCGCGGGCGAATACGGCAGCTCGGGCGTGCCGCGCATCGGCAGGTACACGTAGTTCATGCCGAGCTCTTTGACGAGCTTTGCTTCGTCAAACGGTACCTTCGCCATTTCCGGCGGGCTGCGAAGATTGATGACCGTCGTCACGCCACGCGCACGGAGGTCGCGAAGGCCTTGCTCCGTCGGCTGGCCGCTGATGAAAAAGTCGTCACCAACGCTGGAGAACTTTTCCTGGAAAAGTCCGGTATTGTCGAGTGCGACAGGGCTCGGAACTTCGGGCGTCGGGTGTTGCCCGGTCAGGTGTTGAGCAGCGCAAAACCCCGTCGGCACTAGTGACATTATTCCGACGGCACCGACCAGCCTGGCAATCACGAACATCATGAAGCTCCCCTATCGGTCATTCCCTTAGACAGATCGGCACCAATGAACGTTGCCACACATTCGATCCGCGGGCCAGCGTCCTGATCTTTCGTGGTGTTGTGCTCCCCGGAGAACGGCACTGATTTCGGGTATGCTCGCGGACCAGTAGCAAAAACAGCCATGAGAGCCGAGACCCCCTCTGCGTCGAGTCGCCGCAAGACGACAGAGACGGTGCTGGCCCGAATCCCTGCACGGATGCTCGATCTCGCTGCCGCTGAGGGAATGAGCCGGCACGCGCTCATCGAAGCGGCAGGATTGAAGGGATTCGACCTCACCGACGGTGATTCGCGTGTGCCGGTCTCCTCTCAGGTCGCCCTCTGGCAACTCATCGCGAAGGGCGTACCTGACCGCTGTTTCGGACTCCACGCCGGCATGCACTTCGAAGCCCGCGAGGCGGGGCTCCTCGGATATATCATGGCCTATAGCGAGACGCTTGGGGACGCCCTCAAGCGACTGCGCTACAGCTGGCTTCTTAACGATGCGGTCCACTGTGCGTTCGACAGCGACCGGCGCTCCTTTTCCGTCACGGAGACTTACCCCGAGCAAGGGCTCGGTCTTCGCAACGCTGTCGACTACCGTCTCGCCGCGTTACTCAGCGTGAGCCGGCAGATCACGGGAGCCGAGATTGTCCCCGTAGAAGTCGCATTCATCTACAACCAGAGTGGCGACACGCTCGAGCACCAGCGCTTCTTTCATTGTCCATTGCGGTTCGGGCAGCCCATATCGAGGATCGCCTTCCGCCAGGAGGATTTGCGGCTGCCCGCGAGGCATGGTGACGAGACCCTCGCTCAATATCTGGTACAGCGCGCTGAAGAGGTGCTTCGCTCGCTCGCGCGCGGAAGCTCGACCAGGGAGCGCGTACGGTCGCAGATCTGGAATATCCTGAGCGAGGGGAAGCCGACGCTCGAGCGCGTCGCGTCCGAGCTGCAAATTCCGACTAGAACACTGCAGCGAAGGCTTTCGGACGAGGGCACATCGCTCCAGCAGGAGGTGGAAGAGATAAGACGGGCGATGGCGACGGCGATGTTCCGCGATCCATCCACCTCCACTGACGAAGTCGCATATCTCCTCGGCTACGCCGAGCCAAGCACGCTGTTTCGTTCCTTCCGGCGATGGACGGGAATGACTCCCCAGGAGTATCGTAAGAAAGCGGGCTGACCACACGCCCGCCGCGGCGCAAAACGCCTCCCAAATGGCGCGAGCCGCCACCATGAATTGAGCTCTGATCCCTGAGCTTTTCAGGACATTCTCAGGATCAGGAGTTCAGCGTGGTTTGCAGTCATAATGTCGGGGCGTGAGCCGGGTCACGGCCGCAGCCGCTTCAGTGAGGAATCTCTCAAGGCGATCGTTGACACCCTCCCGGACATGATCTGGGTGAAGGATGCCATCGAGCTACGCTTCGTTCTGGTCAACAAGGGAGCCGAGGATCTGCTCGGCGTCAGCCGCGAAAAGCTCGTTGGCAAATCTGACTACGATCTCTTTTCCCCCGAACAGGCCGATGCTCTGATAGCGAGGGATCGTGAACTTCTCGCCGGCGGAAGCTTCGTTGACGCGCACGAGGAGACGATCAACACGCCCAGTGGTGTCCGCACCCTCTATGTCAAACGATATGTTATCGTCGAGGACGGGACCCCACGGTTCATCCTGGGGATCTGCCAGGATATCACCGATCGGTTGGCGCGAGAGCAGCAACAGGCCGCTGTCGTGGGCGATGATGCGAAAAGGGCCGAGGCAGTTGGCAGACTGGCAGCCAGCTTCGTCCACGAGTTCAACGACCTGCTGACAGTCATTCTGACCGCGGCCCAGACGCTTCTCGAATCGAGCACCGATGCATCCGAGCGAGAGGATGCTGGGTACATCATCGCGTCGGCGCGGCGCGCAGCTTCACTCACGCGGCAACTGATTGCCCTGATTCGTCCGTAGGTCCGTCGAAAGCGGACGTGGCAGGCGTGCGTAGGACGCGCGACTACACGCTGGTTCCCTCGAAGCCGATAGCAGGAGTTTGCGCACAGACCTAGGTTCGAGGTGCGTTTCTACCCTACTCCGAGCGCCTCGATCACTATGCGTTTTCGCCATTCGATTTTCCCGGGCCTGGCTGCAGTGTTGTCTGCCTGCAGCACAGACTCGATAACCAGCAATCCGGAACCGCCGCCACCGCCTGCGGTTTTGCTGAAGGACATTGTTGAGGCCAACCTGCCTTCGCCGTACTACCACTTCGAGTACGACGCGTCTGGTCGGATCACGATCGCTTCCTTCGCTTCGGGGCTCTCGACCTACAACGTGAGCTACGATCACGACCGGATCAGTGAGCTCCGCACCAATGCGATCGAAAATCCGAGCCGGCTCGCGTATACCTACGACAATGCCGGCCGCGTAGCGTTGGTCAAATACCTCGACGCCTCGGGAGTGGCGCAGACATTGGTGTTTCTGACCTACAATGGACACCAGCTCACTGAGCTGGAGCGTGACAAACGGGTTACGGGAGGATTCATCATCGACAAAGTGATGACGTTCTCGTACTACGTGGACGGCAATCTGTTCGAGCTCAAGGAACACCGGCCGGCGATCGAAGGCTTCCA
>DATBXT010000309.1:0-3142 GCA_036514115.1 Gemmatimonadaceae bacterium | reverse complement strand
TTCCCGGTGGCGTCGGCGTGATTGATGTGGCTAGCGACCGACTTGTCGAGCGGGAACATGGCGACGGTGAGTCCGGCAAAGCCGAGCGCCATCCACGCATCGCGGCGGACGAAGAGCGTCTGGGGTCCGTGCGAAGTATCGGGCGTGGGTGGTACGATTTGCTGCGCGGCAACTGTCGTCGCGCTTATTAGCACGAGCGCTGCGATCCTTCGCAGCGATGCGAGTGGTGATTTGGCGTTCAATGTTGGTCCTGGAGAGCGGATGGTGCAGACCACGAGGGCAAGGCACGGGCCGCCCGATAGAGCGAGCGAAGTGCAACCTCTCTGACCCGCATCCGGCTCTCGCGCAATCGCGCGCTTACACCAAGATTACATATCCAACACTCTGGAAGGCGTGCCTATGCGCTCTGTCATGTCTGTACTCGCTGTCGCCGTCGCCGTAGTTGCTGGAGGATGCTCGAGCTCGAACCTGGTCGCGCCGGGTGAAGTCACTGGGAAGTGGGCGCAGCCTTTCTCTGTTCCCGGCAGCTTTTTTGAGATAACGCTCATTGCGTCGGGCACGGATGTCACCGGCACGGGGCGCGCCTGCGGTGAAGCCGGACCGTGCAGCGACATTACCATCCACGGCACTTCGGATGCGAGCGGGGTCCACCTTGCGTTCGTCAGCATTCAGACCGTACCGACGTCGGGCGTGACATCTTCGTTCAGGTTCGATGGCAAGCTCGTTTCGGCAAACACGCTGCGTGGCACCTGGGTCGAAGTGTTTGCAAGTCTGACGTCATCGGATCCAGTGGTGATGACTTTCCAGCGGGAGTAGTCGACGCCGGCGGACTGACACGCGGCGCGGCGGCATGGCGGCTGCAGTCCCTGTAACAAAAGCTAGTGGACACCAGTCCCCGCTTTAGATTAGCGATCAGGGAACCGTACGACTCCGCGAACGGCGAGCGTGGAGACAAGGAGGATTCATGAGACAACACGTCCATGTCACGCTCAGTGCGCTGACCGCCGTCATCGTTCTTGCCGCCGCTTCTCCCATCGGCGTGCAAAGGCTCACCGCCCAGACAAACTGGCGCCCCGTGCGCTCGCTGAAGATGGGCCGCTTCCAGACGCGCATCGAGGTCTCGTCGTCGCACACCATCCGGCTCTACGCGGAGCTCGATACATCCCGACTCATGGGCGACGAGCTCGGACCCGACTCCGTGCAGACGTGGCAGCAAAATCTCTTCAACGATCTCGATAAGCCGACGCGCACGAGCTACATCCTCGGCAACACGATCCTCGTCCAGCCTTTCCGTGCCGACTCGGTGAGCATCGGCTATGTGGTGACGATGGCCGACACAACCGGCAAATCGCGGCAGATCGTCACCGACAGGGATGGAATGGAAGAATTCCTCGACATGCTCGCCAAGGGCGTCGTCGCGGCGAAAACGCTCAGTGATGACGAGCTCAAACGCTCCGGCCCTATCGCCCAGAAACCAATCAGCCTCGCCAAGTCGCTGAACTATGTCTATCCGCGAAACGCCAGGCTGGCGAATCAGAGCGGATCGGCGCTGGTGCAGTTCGTCGTCGACACCACCGGCCGAGCGAAGCCGGAATCGATCGTGTGTGTAAACGCGACCTACAAGGATTTCGCGGACGCGGCGATGTCGGCGGTGAAGCTGATGGAATTCCATCCCGCGGAGCTCGAAGGGCACAAGGTCGAGCAGCTGGTACAGTATCCCATCGACTTCAAGTTGAACGCGGTGTTACCGGTCAAGCCGTACGAGGTCCCGACGCGTCGCCCGGGGAGACGTCCGCCTTCGTTCTGAAGGAGCTCCGGCGCGATCGCGCCGGGCTACTCCACGATCCCCGTTTGGACCGTCGACGCCAGACTCAACTGATGGTTCCAACGGCTGCGCTTGAAGATCCACGCGTGCTGAATCCGCCGCCATCCTTTGGGACCCGTCGTGAATTCGTCGACGAGAACCGTCCACACATTGTCGTCGAAATCGACGGTCTCGCCCCTGGTGTCCTGAATGTTCTTGAGTCCCTCCGGCAAACCGCGCAACGGTAGCCCGACCGTCAAATAGCTCTGCGACTTTTTCGGGCAGCCGGCGTGAACATCGGTCGACTTTGCGCGACCTGATTTACTGCGCGGAGGCGGCGGCTGCGGCACCCGGACGCCGGCGCACTGCGCATAGTTGAATGGACTGCCCGCGGGCACCTCGTTCATTTCCAGGATCACCTTACGATTCTCGGCGATGCGATCGATCGCCGACGTCCCAGCCTTGGCGAAGTACAGCTCCGGCGCCACGCCCTGCACTCCCGCCGGGATTTCGGGATAGCCGTTCCTGGTTCCGTAAGGACGCGGATCGTAACGCAGCTCCTTGATCGGGAAAGGATACTCGTCAGCCCTCGCGTGAAGCTGCGCCTGGACCACCGCCGCAAAAACCTCGGAGTCTGCCTGGATCAGCATCGTCTCTTCGTCCGGCGTCGCTGCTCGCGGCACGTACACCCTGGGTGCAGGCGCGGGATCTGGTTTGTGCGGCGAAGATCCGCACGCGGTCGTCGACAGCGCGGCGGTGAGAAGTGAAACGGCGAGCAGCGCCCGGTAAACGTTCGTCATCGGCCGACAGCTCTTGCACAAAAGAGGCCTCGACTGCGAGCAGGATTTGCGGACGGGCTGACAAGGTTGGCGACGCCGTTCGGTGATATGTTTTGGCCGCACACACAATCGAGCTCTCAAGTGCCAAAACCGAAGGTCGCCAGGCGAAAGGAAGTATCGAGCGGCGCCCGTAAAGAAACGAAGTCGCCGACCAGACGCGACGCTCCCGCGGACATGCCGCCCGAGCAGTTCCGCGAGCTCGGACATGCGCTCGTCGATTCGATCGCGGATTTCTACAGTCATATTCCGACCGCACCGACTGCGTCCCCCCCGCTGCCCGACGCTATGCGAAAAGTTGTCGGTACGCGTAAGCTCCCCGAAAAGGGCGCCGATATCGGGCCGGTTCTCGAAGATTTCAGCAAGACGTTTTTCCGGCACTCGACGCACAACGGCAGTCCCCGCTTCTGGGGATACATCACATCGTCGGGCGCGCCGATCGGGGCGCTGGCGGATTTCCTCGCCGCTGCTGTCAATCCGAACTGCGGAGCATGGGCGCTGT
>DATBXT010000308.1:0-3675 GCA_036514115.1 Gemmatimonadaceae bacterium | reverse complement strand
CCGTCGAATACACGAGCATCCCGACGACAGGCATCGCCCACGAGCCACGAGCGGCCAGTACCAGGAGTGTGCCTACCAGTGGTGCTGTGCAGGTGACTGCGGTCAGGGTAAAGGTAGCGCCCATCACCAAAGCGCCGAGTGAGCTCGCGCGTGAAGCTTTGCGCGCCACGTTGTCAGCCGCGGTTAGAATCCGCCACGGGATGGCAAACTCGAACCAGCCGAACAAATTGGCGGCGAACAGGAAGAAGAGCGCAGCCAGCGCCACGTTCACCCACGGGTTCGCGGCGAACCGGTTGAGACCAGCGGCCCCGAAAACTCCCGCCAGAACCAGCGCGAGTACGGTGAAGGTGCTGACGATCCCGAGGCCGAACAAAATCGCGCCTTTCACTCCCGGGGCGCGCCGATGCTCTTCACTCGAGAAATACGCGATGGTGACCGGCACCATCGGGAACACGCACGGCGTCAACAGCGAAATGAGGCCGGTGGTGGCCGCGAGCCAGATAAAGCCCGAGGTCATGATCTGGCTGCTATCCGAATCGTTGCGTTCAGTTTGTCGGTGCGCGGCGGCAGGCACATCTTGTCACTGCAGACCTGATAACGTGCGCCTATCTGAAATTTGCGCACGCCGGAGGCCGAGCGGCTGGAAACTCCGACAGGAATGGTGAACCGCGGACTGCCCGAATAGAGTTCTGTCTCAATCCCGAAATTCTTGTCGAAGAAGCGCTCGGGTTTCGGCGCCTTCACCACGCCTCGCACCACGACGTCCGGTGCGCCAACGACGTCCAGCCGAAGCGGGATCGGCCCGCCCGTTTTCTGGCTCAGCGAGTAGATGTGCCACCCCTTTGCGATCTCGGCCTGCAGAGTGATCGGCACCGTGCGACCGGATACAACGGGACGCGCCGTGTCGCCACCCACGAGCGTCCATTTCACCGGGCGAAGCGAGAGCGTCTCGTTGGCGCGCGATATGTCCGGTGTGTCAGGAGCCGCGACCCGGTGACGCAGGGCGCCGGCGCTGGCCGCAAGAATCGGAATAAATACGAGAAATGCTGATCGTTTCATCTTGCTCAAATATATCCCGGTGGGCGCGATCCCTGCGTTTGTCCGTCATCGGACCAACCCGGGTCTTCGAATGTTCCTTCTGCAGCAGGTGGTGGAGATAGCGCACAAGCCATTTTTCTTCGATGGCTGGTACGACGTGCGGCGGACGGTTACCCTCGGCGTTATGGGTTTCGCATCCATGATCGTCATGCTTCGGGTGTCCGGCAAACGCACTCTGTCGAAGTTGAATGTGTTCGATTTCGTCTTCGTCGTAGCCGTCGGATCAGTCTTCGCGGCAACGATCATCGAGAAGGATGTGACGCTTGTTGAAGGCCTCTTCGGCCTCGGTACCCTGATCATCATACAGGCCATCCTGGCCCAGCTCGCCGCGCGGTTCGAGATCGCCGACAGAATCATCAACGGCAGGCCGTCCCTGCTTTTCTCGCACGGCGAATTCATTCATCGCGCTATGATAAAGGAGCGGGTCACCGAAGAGGAGGTGCGTGGCGCAATTCGCGAGGAGGGCGTCAAGCGGGTGGAGGATGTCGATGCTGTAGTTCTGGAGAATGACGGGTCGCTGAGCGTTGTCTGGAAGCCCGACGAGCCCGGCGAGTCGAGTCTCGTCGACGCCAAGCTCCCGGATGGACACGAACCCAAAGCCCGTCGGAGGCGATAACCGTTCGCCGCGGCGTCGCTGTTGGTTTATGTTTTGCGTTTAGAACAGCGCATCCTTTGCCAACTTTGACGTGCAGCTCAACGCCTCCAAAAACTCGGGTTATCGCACGTTCCTCGACCCCAGGGGCCGAGTCTGGGAAGTGTGGATGGTTCATCCCTCGTCGATCGAGCGGCGAAGGATGGAGCGACGCTCGCCAGTCGAAAACGCGGTTTTTCTCATAGAGCAGCGTGTGCTTGGAGACCGGCGCGCGCACACCGGCCCGCGCGGTTCCGTGGCTTCCGAGTACAGCAACGGCTGGCTCTGTTTTGCGAGCAGCGGAGAAAAGCGCCGTCTCGCGCCGGTGCCGGTGAACTGGATGAGCGCGAACGACAGCCAGGTTGCCGAGTGGTGTCGTATCGCCAGAAGAGTGGTCAAGTGCGGCCCCACGTGGGATCCTGAAGATGAAGATGAAATCCCCCGCTCGCGGCCCAAGCGCGCCGATCCAGACGCGGGACGACGGGCCTGAAACCCCATTCCGGGCGTGATTGTTCGCTCCTCAGAAGCGTCGCTCTAAGGTAGATCTCGTCCGGACTGTTGCGCCGACGCAACGCTCGGGCGGGGTGTTGCATCCGTAGCACAGCACGTCTGATCCCAGACCCCCGCAAAACGCCGACTACATATGGTCTCCGACTTGCCCCCGGGGCATGCCGGCGCGCCGACGGTCTGCGCGTCATTGGGTGCCAGACGGGGGTCCCCTCCAGCACCTGAGCACAGGACCGTGGAGGCTTCAGGATGGCTGATCCCGCCGTTGGGTTGGAACGCAGCTTCGACTCGTCTGCCTACACGCCGACGGTGGGCGGGGAGCGCACCGTCGATCGCGGTTCACGTCCCGCTTCGCCGGACGACGTTGCCGGGCGCTCACCCTCGAGACTAGTGCACCTCGTGAAACTCGCGGTGGCAAAGCAGGACGCCGGCGCGGACGAAGAGGCCCAGGAGCTGTTCCGGCAGGCGCTCGATCTCGCTGATGGGACTCTCGGGCCCGACGATCCGGACGTTGTGCTCCTGTTGACTGATCTCACGCGCCTTTACCTGAGAAAGTCGGCGTTTGAATCCGCGGAGCCCCTCCTGCTCCGCTTGTTTGAAATCAAGCGGGCGAAGGGTGACGATCACCCCGAGGTCGCGACCGTTCTCGCGAGCCTGGCGACGGTCAGGCAGGCGTTGGGGCGTCATGAATCTGCTGAGCAGCTTTGGCGCCGAGTGCTCGAGATTCGAGAGCTGACTCTCGCGCCGAATCATTTTGCGATTGCTACCGCGCTCGAGCATCTGGGGAACGCCTGCGCGGCACGCGGCAAAATTCCGGAAGCGCTCGCGGCGTTTCAGCGCGCACTTTCAATCCGTGAAAAAACACTCGGTGCCGAACACCCGAGTCTGAGAATATCTCGCGAACGTATCGCCGATCTGCGTCTGCAGGGTTCCGAGGATTCTTTCGACCTCGGCGTCGGCACCGACGCGGTCATGGCGCCAGAGAAGTATCGCCTCCTGTCTGCTGAATCCCCCAGTGTGGCATCGCCCGAGCCGGTTTATGCGCAGCCCGTATACGCGCGGCCGGTACCGCCGCCAAGGGAGCGGACGAGTGGGCCGGCTGCAAAAAAGGCAGCGCCAGTTCCCGAACGATTTGCCGAGGTAGTCGACGACGACAACGAACCGCACGTGAACGCGCTGGCCGTTGTTGGTGAGTCTGCCGCTATGACTTTGGCCCTGCCGCATGCTGTTGCCACTCGCTCGGAATCGACGGCCTATTTGAGTACACTCGAGACGTTACGCGACGAGCTCGAGAAGCCCTACGAAGGGAAGACTCTGACTGAGCGCAGCGGTGAGATGATCAGCTCCGCCATGGCATTTCTCGGGAGAAAAGAAGCAATCGTCGGAATGGTGGCTCTCACTCTCGGGCTACTTTCGGTCGCCGTGGTCACCGACTCGCA
>DATBXT010000307.1:0-10599 GCA_036514115.1 Gemmatimonadaceae bacterium | reverse complement strand
CACCCGTGGTGGAGTCGAGTCCGCTTGGAACATCGAGCGCTGCGACGCGGGCGCCGAGCGCATGTAAAGCGTTGATCGCGTCAATACCTTCGCTGATGCTACCGCGCGGCTCGCCTTCGAAGCCGGTGCCGAGCAGCGCATCGACCACTACACCCGCACCATCAGGCGCCGACTCGACCACGCGCACCGCTCCGATCGCCTCGGCGCGCAACGCAATTGACTCGGGAGATTTCAGCCTGGGGCCGGCGAAGTCGATCACGCTCACATCTACGCCGGACCGGGCCAGCATGCTGGCGACAACCCACCCATCACCGCCGTTGTTGCCCGGGCCGGCGAAGACCACGGCACCATCGCGCAGCCGCTCGCGGAAACGTCGCTCGATCTCGTTGGCTGCAGCGGTGCCGGCGCGCTCCATGAGCACGCGTGAAGGAGTTCCGCTTTCAATTGCCGCCCGATCGCGCTCCGCTGATTCGCTGGCGCTGACCACCCAGGCGGGCATTAGTGCGAGTGGACCGAGCTACGCCTGCAGCGCGCGGTTCCAGGGGTAGTCGCGCTCGAACGCCCGATCGAAGTCGAAGACATCGACGAACTCGTCTCGCGTGTCCTGTGGCTGACTGAGCAGGAACCCGAGGTCGACGAGACAGAAGACGATGTCGCCAATGTCGGCAGTGGAAGAAATTCCCCAGTGCTCCAGGACGACCCTGGACATGACGCCATAGCGCTCGAGGGCGAGCTCGCGGCACGAATTCGCCAGCTCGATGCCCGTGATGTGACGCCTCGCCGAGAGGTTGGACTGACACATCTCGAGGGCGGATAACACGAACAGATACGCCTGTTCGTGAAAGCGCGGCTCGCGGATGCGAATCCGGTCCATGATCCCTTCTCTAAAAGCCAGCTCAGCCATTTCCTACTTTTCTCCCGCCATTGAGGGGAAGGATTTGTAGAGTGGAAAGCGATTCGTCAAGTCAACCACTTCCTCTTTGACTGACGACGCAACGCCTGGGTCACCAGCGCTGCTGACCACTCTGTCGATGAGGGCGGCTATCTGCTCCATCTCGGGTTCACGCATCCCCCGAGTGGTCACCGCCGGAGTGCCGATTCGGATGCCGCTCGTCACGAACGGCGACTGCGTTTCCTTCGGCACCGTGTTCTTGTTGACCGTGATACCCGCCGCGTCGAGCGCCTTCTCCGCCACTTTTCCGGTGACGTCCTTGTTCCGCAGGTCCACCAGCATCAGATGGTTGTCTGTTCCGCCGGACACAATGTTGAAGCCATGCTCGATGAGAGCGTTGGCGAGCGTCTGGGCGTTGCGTACGATCTGACCGCTGTACTCCTTGAACGAAGGATCGAGCGCTTCCTTGAAGGCGACCGCTTTGGCGGCGATGACGTGCTCGAGCGGACCACCCTGGGTCCCCGGGAACATCGCCTTGTCGACGGCTTTGGCGTGCTCCTCTTTGCAGAGAATCAGGCCGCCGCGCGGGCCACGCAGGGTCTTGTGAGTCGTGCTGGTCACCGCGTCGGCGTGCGGTACGGGCGACGGATGGAAACCCGTCGCCACCAGGCCGGCGAAGTGCGCCATATCGACCATGAACTTCGCGCCGATTTCCTTGGCCACCTCAGCGAACGGCTCGAAGTCGATAATCCGCGAGTAAGCACTGGCGCCGGCGATGATCATCTTTGGCTTCTGCTCGCGAGCGATCTGCTGCATCCGCGCGTAATCGATGCGACCGTCGTCACCCACACCGTAATGAATCGCGTGATACAGGAGTCCCGAGAAGTTGACCGGCGAGCCGTGGGTGAGGTGACCGCCCTGCGACAGGTCGAGTCCGAGTACGACGTCACCCGGCTTGAGGAAAGCGAGGTAGACCGCCGCGTTCGCCTGCGCGCCTGAATGCGCCTGGACGTTGGCGTGATCGGCGTTGAACAATCTCTTGACCCGATCGATCGCCAGCTGCTCGATCATGTCGACGAATTCGCAGCCGCCGTAGTAGCGTTTGGCCGGAAGACCTTCCGCGTATTTGTTGGTGAGCGGAGTGCCCATCGCTTCGAGCACGGCCGGAGAAACGAAATTCTCACTGGCGATAAGCTCGAGTCCGTGGCGTTGCCGATCGACCTCTTTGTCGATCAGGCGCGCGACCTCGGGATCTGAGGCAGCGAGCTTCCCTTCGGGCATCGCGACTCTCGGCGAGCTTCTCGTTGGAGCTGCTGTTGTTGACATCGGCTGTCCTATGATGAATGCCTGTCCGCGGAAAAGCTTCAGATCCGGTCGATCTTTTTCACGCGCCGTTCGTGGCGCCCACCTTCAAATTTAGCGTCCAGCCAGGCCTTCATGGTCTGCACCCCCTGGTCTTCACTCATGAAACGGGCCGGAAGCACAAGGATGTTTGAGTCGTTGTGCCTGCGCGAGAGCTCGCCGATCTCCGGCTCCCAGGCGAGCGCGGCGCGTACGCCAGGATACCGATTGGCGACGATGTCCATGCCGACCCCGCTCCCACAGAGGAGAATTCCTCGCTTCGCCGACCCATCCGAGACTTCCTTCGCGACGGGGTGAGCATAATCAGGATAGTCGTCCGGCTGTTCCGGATCTTTGCTGCCGAGGTCCTCGGGCTCGTAGCCGAGCTTCTTCAGCTCGGACACCAGCCGGTTCTTCATCTCGACGCCCGCGTGATCCGACGCGATGGGAATGGTCTCGCTCATGTCGCCTCCGCCAAACGCTGCTCGGCCAAACGGTCAGCTGCCTCATACGTCGGAATTTTTTTCGCGTCGGCGATATCGAAGACCTTGAGGATCGTGTCGTAGATATCGTCCGCCTTGTCGAGCGCGTGCTGCGCGTCCCAGCCGGCGACCTCGCCATAAACGTTGATCACGCCGCCGGCGTTGGCGACGTAGTCCGGTGCGTAAAGGATTCCGCGACGCTGGAGCTCATCGCCGTGACGCTCCTCGAGGAGCTGATTGTTCGCGCCGCCGGCCACGATCTGGACCTTCAGTTTAGGAATGGTCGTGTCATTGATAATTCCACCGAGAGCGCACGGCGAGAAAATATCAGCGTCCGCGGAGAAGATCGCATCGCCTTCGACGATAGTCGCGCCCGTCAGCTGCTTCACCCGGGCGGCCTTAGCTGAATCGATATCCGAGACGATGAGCCTGGCTCCGGCTTCGTGGAGCTCTTTCGCGAGATAGGTACCGACACTGCCCGCACCCTGAATGGCAACGCACTTCCCTTCCAGACTGTCCGAGCCCCACATGCGATTGGCCGAGGCCTGTACCGCCCGAAAGACTCCGTGAGCCGTCACTGGCGACGGATCCCCCGACTTGCCAGCGAGACCCGCGACGTGCCCGGTCTCCATGTTCACGTAGTCCATGTCCTTGGTGGTCGTCCCGACATCCTCGGCGGTGATATAGCGGCCACCGAGGCTCTCGACGAAACGGCCGTGAGCGCGGAAAATCTTTTCACGATCTTTGGTCTTGTTGTCGCCGATGATGATCGACTTGCCACCACCAAGGTGCAGCCCGGCGACGGCGTTCTTGTAGGTCATGCCGCGCGAAAGCCGGAGCGCATCGGTGATCGCTTCCTCGTCAGTCGCGTATTGCCAGAATCGCGTTCCTCCCAGCGCTGGTCCGAGCTTGGTGCTGTGGACTGCGAGAATTCCCTTGTATCCAACCGACGGATCGCTGCACATCACGACTTGCTCGTGGCCCATCTCTGCCAGCGTGTCAAACAACTTCATCTTGAATGATCCAGAGAAAAGTTAGGACTGAGAATAGAGAGCGCGGGCGATCACGATTCTCTGGATCTCCGAAGTCCCTTCATAAATTTCAGTGACCTTCGCATCGCGCATAAGCCGCTCCACCGGATAGTCCTTCACATAGCCGTATCCGCCGAAGATCTGCACCGCCTGCGTCGTCACCCACATCGCCGTCTCGCTGGCCATCAGCTTCGCCATCGAGCTGAATTGACCAACATTCTGGCCGCGATCTCTTGCCGCGGCCGCCGCGTGAAGCAGCGCACGCGAGCCCGACACGCGCATCGCCATGTCGGCAAGCTTGAACTGGATCGCCTCGAACTCCTTGAGCGGCTTGCCGAACTGTTTACGCTCGGCGGCGTAAGCAACCGAGTGTTCGAGCGCCGCGCGGGCGATCCCGATCGCCTGTGCTGCAATTCCCAGGCGACCGTTGTCGAGCGACTGCATGGCGTAGATGAAGCCCTGAGTTTCATCACCCAGAAGATTGGACGCTGGCACCCGCATGTTGTCGAAATTGAGCTGCACCGTGGGTGATGCACGGAGGCCGAGCTTGTCTTCCTTCTTGCCTACGTTGAACCCCGGCATGTCGGGTGTAACGATGAACGCGCCGATGCCTCTGCCGCCGCGGCGGGAGCCGCTGGTGTCCGTGCGCGCCATGGTGAGAATTGCGCCGGCCGTATTCCCGTTGGTGACCCAGCTCTTGGTACCGTTGAGGATCCACGAATCGCCGTCTTTGACAGCCTGGGTCGTGAGCGCCGACGCGTCGGACCCCGCGTCAGGCTCCGATAAAGCAAAGGCGCCCAGTATCTCACCGCGCGCCATTTTCTTTAGAAACCGATCCTTCTGATCCTTCGAGCCGTATCGAAGGATCATCTGCGTCGGAAGCGAGTTGTGCACGCTCATGAGAACTGCCACCGACGCGTCGGCGGCGGCGATTTCCTCGAGGGCGATGAGGTAAGTGCCCGTGTCCGCGCCGAGGCCGTCGTACTCCTCCGGCAGCATCATACCGAGAAATCCCAGCTCGCCCAGCTTTGGTACCAGGGATGGCTCGAAGAACGCCTTCTCATCCCACTCGGCGGAATGTCCGATGATCTCGGCGCGGCCGAACTCGCGCGCGAGCTTCTGAACTTCGCTTTGTTCTTCGGTGAGAGGGTGCAGGGCCCAGGACACGCGTGCCTTTACTTACTATAGGTATAGAAGCCGCGGCCCGTCTTCCGCCCCAGCCAGCCGGCGGCGACGTATTTCCTGAGCAGCGGACACGGTCGGTACTTCGGATCTCCGAGACCATCGCGAAGGACCTCGAGAATCGCGACGCAGGTGTCGAGGCCGATGAGATCGGCGAGTGCCAGCGGCCCCATAGGGTGGTTCATCCCGAGCGTCATCACCTGGTCGATTGCTTCGGGCTGACCGACGCCTTCCATCAGGCAGTACACCGCCTCGTTGATCATCGGCATCAGCACGCGGTTGGAAACGAAACCCGGATAGTCATTCACTTCGACGGGAGTCTTTTCCAACTGGCCGGCGATCTCCATCACTCGCTTTGTAGTTTCATCAGATGTAGCCAGGCCGCGGATGATCTCGACCAGCTTCATCACCGGCACCGGATTCATGAAGTGCATGCCGATGACTTTGTCGGGACGCGACGTGCGCCGCGCGATCTCGGTGATCGAGATCGAGCTGGTGTTGGTAGCGAGAATCGCGTCGGGTTTGGCGATACGATCGAGATCGGTGAAGATCTTGTACTTGAGACCGCTGTCCTCGCTGGCCGCTTCAATGACGAGCGACGCTTCCTTGGCAGCGTCGAGCTCCATGTTGAGATCGATGCGCGACAGAATCTGGACCTGTTGCTCGGCGGGAATCGTCCCCTTCTTGACCTGACGCTCGACATTTTTTGCGATCGTCGCCCGGCCTTTGTCCAGTGCAGCCTGCGAGACGTCGATCATCGTCACCGGGAATCCGTGCTGCGCAAAAACGTGGGCAATCCCGTTTCCCATCTGTCCGGCGCCGACAACCGCAATGCGATCGGTCATGCTTTCCATTCCATCCCGCGCACGTAGCGCCCGTACAGGTAAAAGATTCCCACGAACATCAGCGCGACCGCGGCCAGTCCGCCTTCCGGTCCCCACGGACCGCCAGTCAGCCAGTCTGGTCCCGTCTCGACCATCCGGTAATCGACATCGACCGAAGGCACTCCACTAACCGCGATGTGCAGCACGCCAGCCATCACCCAGTTCCACGCGAAATGCGCGGCGCCAGCGGCGTAAAGACTTTGGGTCGCCAGGAGAATCAGGCCAAGGAAAAATCCGGCGACGGTAACGGCGAGAATCGACTCCGCGTCAGCGCCCGGATTCCACGCGTGGAGCAGCCCGAAAACTACACTGGTCGAGATCAGCGCGAGACGCCACCCAGCTGCGCGTCTGATCACGGCGAAAACGTAGCCGCGAATGAACAGCTCCTCGAAGAACGCCGCCGGCAGCAGCACGACGACGGCGTGCCCCGCCTCGCCAAGCCAGCTGCCCGCTTTGGCCGGATCGAAGCGCATGAGGTGAGCGACGTAAAGTCCGAGGCTGGCGAGGCCGATCGTGAAAGCTCCGAGCAGCGCGCCGGTAACGATTGCCGGTGGATTCGCCGCAGCGCGACCGAGCCCCACAGTGCTCCACGGCAGCTTGTCGACTTTGCGCAGCATCACCCACGTGGCGAAGCCAACGCTGATCAGTGACAGCCATTGGAACAGCGACTCTCGCTCGTCGGCAATCCTGGGTCCGACCAACAGCTCGGCGCCGACCTGGAGAAGGCCGAGCAGAAGAAAGCAGAGAATGTAAAAACCGACGATCACTCCAACCGGTCGCAGGGACCGGTTGGCTCTGGATCGCGGTGGTAGAGCTGTCGTCAACCGGTGCTAGTTCGCGCGCTCGACGCTGAGCGCAACAGCATCACCACCACCCAGGCACAAAGTTGCCAGTCCCTTCTTCGCGCCGCGCTCTTTCATGGCGTAGAGGAGCGTCGTCAGAACGCGCGCGCCGCTGGCCCCGATCGGATGTCCGAGCGCAATCGCGCCGCCATTGACGTTGACGCGCTTCCAGTCCCAGCCGAGCTCTTCGCCGTCCGCGATCGCCTGCGATGCGAACGCTTCGTTGGCTTCAATCAGATCGTAGTCGCTGATCTGCGAGCCGGTCTTCTCCATGAGATTGCGCACCGCCTTGATGGGCGCGAAGAACAAATCTTCAGGCTTGGTCGCCCCAGTGGCGTAGCCAGTGATGCGTCCGAGAATCTCGAGGTTGTGCGACTCCGCGTAGGCTTCGGAGACGACGACCAGCGCGGCGGCGCCATCGTTCAGACTCGATGCGTTGCCGGCTGTGACAGTGAGATCATCAGCTGCACCATTCTTACCGGGGAATGCGGGGCGCAGCTTTGCCAGCGTTTCGGCTGTGGTGTCCGCCCTCGGACTTTCATCGGTGTCGACCGTGGTCGGGCCTTTCTTGCCGGGGATCTGTACGGCTGCGATCTCACTCTTGAACTTCCCCTCCTGGATCGCGCTCACGGCTTTCTTGTGCGACGACGCCGCGAATGCATCCTGATCCTCGCGCGTCACCTTCGCTTTCTTCGCCGTGTACTCGGCGTGTCCCCCCATGTGGACGTCACACGACGCGCACCAGAGACCGTCCTTGATCATCCCATCGACCATCTTCTGATCGGACAGCTTCACGCCGTTGCGCATTCCATAGACGTAGTACGGCGAGTTCGACATCGACTCCTGGCCGCCGGCGACGATCACCTGCGCATCTCCCGCCTTGATCGCCTGCGACGCGAGCATCACCGCCTTGAGTCCCGAGCCGCAAACCTTGTTAACGGTTACCGCGGAAACAGTCGGTGGAAGGCCGGCTTTGAGCGCTGCCTGACGAGCCGGAGCCTGGCCGGTGCCCCCCTGCAGAACGTAGCCCATGATGACTTCCTGGACGTCCTCGGCGGGAACCTTCGACCGATTCAGTGCTTCGCGAATGGCGATGCCGCCAAGCTCGGGCGCGCTGAGCGAAGAGAGAGCGCCGAGGAACTTGCCGATGGGCGTACGAGCGGCGCCGACGATGACTGGAGTGCGCGATTTATCTGGCATGATTGAAGTTAATCCGCTGCCATAGCATTCAGAAGCGACGCTGCATGCGTTTGTCTTCCAGCTGACGCAGAGTGCGGAACGTGATCGAGTAGCGGACGCCGTCGACGGTGGGAATACTGTGTTCCCATTCCGTTCGCGACGGACCGCGCATCAGATAAACAGAGCGCGGTTCGGCCTCGAGCGAAACGCGCTCCCAGGCGCCGGCGACTTTGCGGCGCAGGCGAAAGGTGCAGGGTGCCAGCAAGGACACGCCGATGACGTCATCGAAGGTTGCCTTGTCCCGGTGCCAACCGATGCCGGCGTGGTCGTATTCGGTGGTGAGAACGTGCTGAATGTCGTCAGCGTTGATGCCGGCGAACCCGGCAGCCGCGTCGCGAAGCGGGAGAACCCATGACGGTATCTCCTCGGTTTTCTTGAGCTCCTCATCGCCGAAATCGTAGTGCCAGCCGAAGCTTTTCACCCGCCGCTTTCCGGTGAAGCCGTGAAACTCGAACTCCCGGAGCGGGAGCGCCTTGATGTGCTCGATGAGCTGTCGCTCGTAGTCGGGGGTGATGATTTCCGCCTGGTACCTGAACCCTTCCGGGTATTTGGGTACTTCGGCAAAGAAATCGAATTGCTGTTTTGCCATCGCTCGCCAGCGGCCTCCCCGCTCTCTATTTTCTGCACGTCGATTCGACGAGTCAGAGAGGGCAAAATCGGTGCGACAGGATAGTTCGTACGACGCCATCGTAATCGGCTCCGGCATCTCGGGCGGCTGGGCGGCAAAGGAGCTGTGCGAGAAGGGGCTGAAGACGCTCGTGCTCGAGCGCGGTCGGAACGTAGTCCACGTCAAGGACTATCCGACCATGAATCTCGAGCCGTGGCAGCTGCCGCACCGCGGAGCCTTGTCGCGTGAGGTCCTCAAGGAGAATCCGCTGATCAGTAAAGCGGCGGGTTACGGCGAGGACACCATGCATTTCTTCGTCAAGGACCGCGACCACCCATACGTCCAGGCGAAACCGTTCGACTGGATCCGCGGCTACCAGGTCGGTGGCAAGTCGATCATCTGGGGCCGCGCCTGCCAGCGCTGGAGCAAGCACGAGTTCGTCGCACCGGAGAAGCTCGGCTACGGCATGAACTGGCCGATCACCTACGACGACGTCGCTCCCTGGTACTCGCACGTCGAGAAATTCATTGGCGTATGCGGCAACGCCGACCATCTGGAAGCGATGCCTGATGGAGAGTTTCTGCCGCCGTTCGACTTCAACTGCGCCGAGAAGCATCTGCGCGACAGTCTGCTGGCGAAGTACACCGACAGACATGTGGTGCAGGGCCGGTGGGCGCACCTGTCGCAACCGAAGGCGATCCATCTTCAGCAGGGGCGCGGCACGTGTCAGGCGCGGAACCTTTGCATGCGCGGCTGTCCTTTCGGCGGGTACTTCAGCTCCAACGCCTCGACGCTGCCGTGGGCGGCGAAGACCGGCAACCTCACCATCCGTCCCGATTCGGTCGTACACTCAATCATCTACGACGAAGCGAAAGGCAGGGCGACTGGTGTGCGCGTCATCGATGCCCACACCCACGCGGTCACCGAATACAGCTCCCGCATTGTTTTCCTCAACGCGTCGGCGCTCAACAGCAACCTCGTCCTGTTGAACTCGACGTCGAATCGCTTTCCGCACGGGCTGGGCAACGACAGCGGGGTACTCGGCAAGTACATCTGCCACCACAATTACAGGACCGGCGCCAGCGGCAAGCTCGACGGCTTCGAGGACAAATACTTTTACGGCAAGAACCCGACGGAGTGCATCCTGGTCAATTGGCGCAATCTCGGAAAGCAGGACGCTGATGCCGATTTCGTCGGCGGCTACACGACATTCACTGGCGGCTATCGAGAGCGCGGAGAGCCGACGCAGGTGGAGCGAGTCGGTGGCGTCTACAAGGAATCGCTCACCAAGCCCGGCCCGTGGGGCATCTATATGTACATGCAGGGCGAGACGATCCCGCGTGAGACCAACACCGTAAGCCTTCATCCGACGCAGAAGGATCAGTGGGGGATTCCGCTGCTGGTGACGTCGGTCGGATACGATGACAACGCCGAGCGGATGATCCGCGATTGGCAGAAGCAGGCGAAGGAGATGCTCGGCGTGGCCGGCTGCAGGGACGTCGAGGTCCACGACAACAACTGGGCGCCGGGTCTCGACATCCACGAGATGGGCGGAGCGCGTATGGGCGCGGATCCAAGGAAGTCGATGCTCAACAAGTGGAATCAGCTGCATGCCTGCAAAAACGTCTTTGTCACTGACGGCGCGTGCATGACGTCGACCGGCAATCAGAGTCCTTCGATTCTGTACATGACACTGACGGCGCGCGCGGTCGATCATGCGACCCAGGAAATGGCGAGGCAAAATCTCTGATATGCATCCAATGAATCGGCGCGAAGCTGTAAAGACGACGGCGGTGTTGCTGGGCGGGGTCTTGATCACATCGTCGGGTCTCACCGCGTGCAGGGGCGAATCACGCAATGTCGGCGCGGGAGTATTGGATGCCGACGACCAGGCATTGGTCGAGGAGATCGCGGATACGCTTCTGCCGACGACTTCAGGTTCGCCGGGGGCAAAAGCGGCGGGGGTCGGGCCGGTGATCAACCTGCTGTTGACCGATTGTCGGGAGCCGGCGGAGCAAAAACTCGTGCTCGACGGACTCAAGCAATTTCGCAACACAGTAGGCGATCACTTTGCATCGATGACGCAGGTGAACCGGGAG
>DATBXT010000306.1:0-14708 GCA_036514115.1 Gemmatimonadaceae bacterium | reverse complement strand
TGCGCGAAGCCCAGCGCGCGAACATGGACGTGCGCATTGCGGAATCACGCCTGACGGGTGCGCGCGCGGCGAAGCATCTGGCCGCGCTCGATCTGGTTCCGACAGTTACTGGAGCGGGTTACACCACCCGGACGCAGTTCTCAACGGCGGTGACGCCGGGGCTGCCCAGGCTTCCGACGCAAACGTTGTGGGATGTCGGTTTCGATGCATCATGGGAGCTCGATATTTTCGGCCGCGTCGGGCGCAACGTGAAAGGCGTCGGCGCGCTGGCAGAAGCGTCGCAGCACGGACTCGAGGACGTGCAAGTGAGCGTCGCCGCCGAGGTTGCCCGTACTTATTTCGATTTGCGCGGCGCCCAGCGCCAGCTCGCTGTATCGCAGCAGTTCGCCGCGACACAACGCAAGATCGTGAGGCTCACAGAGGACAGGCTCGCCGCGGGTCGAGGTACCGCGTTCGATACCGAGCGCGCGAAGTCGGTACTCTATCTCGCGCTCGCCGCCACGCCGAGATTGGAATCACAGATCGCCGTCGACCGGAACCGGCTGGCGGTGCTCCTGGGTCGTGCGCCGGACGCGCTGCCCACCGCGGTTCTCGACTCTGGTTCGCTTCCGCGGCTCCCCGACACTCTCTATGTCGGCTCGCCCGAGCAGCTGGTTCGCCAGCGACCTGATGTGTTGCGGGCAGAACGAGAGCTCGCAGCGAGTGCACTGTTCGTGGGGGGCGCCCGCGCGGAGTATCTGCCGAAGGTGACTCTAAGCGCACGGGGCGGGTACATGGCGACATCAGTAGACTCGCTCTTCAAGTCGAGCAATTCCCGGCTTCTGTTCGGACCTGTTCTGACCATTCCGCTGTTCGATGTCGGACGCGTAAGACAGCGAGTAGAGGTCGCCGAGGCCGGACAGAACGAGGCGCAGGCTACCTACAATGCGACAGTGCTGCAGGCACTCGAGGAGAGCGAGGCGTCGCTGGTCACGTATGATCGCGCGCACGCCAGTCTGGCGATTCTGGAGGATGCGGTAAAATCCAGCGCGAAGGCCGCCGATCTCGCACAACAGCGCTTCGAGGCTGGACTTACGGATCTGCTGCAGGTGCTCGACGCCGAGCGCACGCTGCTCGATGCGCAGAACCAGCTGGTGCAGGGGCACACCGCAGCAGCGACGGCGTTGGTCGCGGTTTATAAGGCGGTTGGTGGGACGTGGCCGATCAAATAGTGCTGCGGCTCAACACTCACTAAAAGGCGAGGCCGTGATGCTCAATTGGTACACGATCCTGAAGTACATCCATGTTCTTTCGGTCGTGATCTGGATCGGTGGCCTCACTGGCCTCGTCATCGTGACGTGGAAGATCGCGCGGGAGAAAGACCGCGCCCTCCTATCGATCCTTCTGAGGCAAACCAACGCGTACGCTCAGGGAGTCGCGGGCCCGGCCGCGGGCTTCGTCCTTCTCACCGGGCTCGCCATGGTTTGGCTGGGCAATATCGGATTCGGCACATTCTGGGTCTGGTTTGGTTACCTCGGAGTCCTCATTCAGGGCGTGGTCGGTGGATTTTTTATCAGAAAGAGCGCCACTGAGCTGCTGGCACTGACATCCGCGGCGTCTGGAGATGAGGCCGCTCTGGCTGTGGCTTCCCGCCGCCTTCGGAACACTCAGGTCATCTACCTGATCCTGTTTGCGATCGTCATCGCCGGAATGGTGATAAAGCCGACGCCCTGATTTTCCGAGCGATGATCCGGCTGCACTCGCGTCATCGCTCTACGCCCAGATAGATTGGCTGGAGCGCATGCCCGCAACTCCTTTCCATTTCGGGCCCGGCCTTCTCGTCAAGGCGGCTGCACCGCGTCAGTTCTCGGTCGCGGCGTATTCGGTTACGCAGATCGTGATCGACATCGAGTCGGGCTACCACCTTCTGCGCGGCGATTATCCGGTGCACCGTCAGGCGCACACCTTCCTCCTTGGCGGCTTGATCGGCCTCTTGTGCGGCTTGATCGTCTCCCGAGTGGGTATCCGCCTTCTTCGGCCGCGCGATGCAATTCCGGAGGCACTTGGCGCCGAAATCCGAATGCCCATCGCAGCTGCTAGCGGTATCTTCGGAGGAGTCCTTCACTCGGTGCTCGATGGCATAATGCACCCTGACATCCGGCCCTTCCGCCCCTTCACCGACGCCAACCCGTTGTACGGCCTGGTAAGCGTCCGGACCATTTACCTCTTCTGCATCATCACGGGCCTGGTCGGCGCCGCGCTTCTACTGGCATGGGAACGACGAGCGAGACGATTCTAGCCCGTGGACGAGTGAAGGAGGCCGCGAAAGAGCCGACGAGTCTCCTTCACGACTTCACCGTCCAGCAGCACTCCAACGTTTTCATGCGTGCGTTCTCGTTCGGGACCAATCAGCTCCCGGCCACCGCCGAGAAGGAATCGCAGCTGGCCGATCGCGCGCTCCTGGTCGGTGACATCGGCCTGATTTTCCAGTTGCGCGAGCGAGAGAACAAAGTCGTCGCGAAGTCAGGCGACCTCGAGAAGTGGGTCAGCGGTCAGGTGGTGCGAAAAGGCGTCAGCCGCGTGCAGGCGACGCGGGAGCTGCTCTCCAGCTATGCGTCGCTGTCGGTGGTTAACCAATTCGGTCAGCGCGTGACAGTAACGCCCGCGAAAGCGGACCGGCTGGTGGGCATAGTCATCTATCGTGTGCCGCCGAAGTCGCGGCCGTTTCGTGCTGCCCGGTTCAAGCAGTACCGCAACGGCGGCTTCGTTCATATCCTGCGCGACACCGATTACTTCCAGATCTGCGAGCATTTCGTAACACCGGCGGAGCTCGTAGAGTACTTCGCGTTTCGGCGGGAGATCCTGCTTGGCTGGGATCCGCCGTCCACCGCGGTCAGTGAAGCCGCACTGATCGGCCAGTATCTGCTCGAAGATTTTTCATCGCCGCCGAACTCGAGCCTCGAACGGGCGGCGCGGTCGCGCGTGGGAAACACCGCCAGTGAATTTTCATTCGTGCTGGACAATCTGGCCTCCGAGGTCTCGACGCACGATGAGGCGGAAGACGACGAAGAGGATGATTCGCCCGAGGATGAAAGCGGAGCACACCATGCGGCGACGAGCCACCGATACGAGATTCTCACCGAGCTGGCCCTGCTCGGCAGATACGATTTGCGCGCGCTTAAGCTGCAAATCCGGACGGCGCTTGAAGCGGTGAGGGCAAACAGGTTCGAGCAGCCATTGCGGATCGTCTCGACAAGGACTCAGTGCGGCTTCCTTGTTGTGCCTCTGATGCGTGAGTTTCTGGAGCGATCCCTCGAGGCGCTCGACAGTCTCGCGATTGCATCGAAATACGAGCTCGGCCTCAATCGGCAGGTCGGCATCGGGATGTGGCAGAGCAGCGAATTCGTCGACGTCGAGTGGGTCTTCCTGGAAGGAGATAACCCGCCCAACGCCGCGCTGGACCAGCGGCTGGCGCGGAACTATCCGTTTCGTCGGGGCAGCGAGCGAAGAATGGCCCCCATTTTCACCTGATCCGTGCGCCAGCGCGACGCGACTTAAGGGAACAAAACGTACATATCAAGGGTTCAGTACTGACTGGAGCGTCACACTATGAATCGCCTCCTCAACTACGCCGCCATCATGATCATTCCGGTCGCCATCCTGCTCGTCGCCGCCAGACTGACGAGCGGCGTTTCGCACACCGCCTCCGCGTCAGTCGCTGTTCCCGCGATGGGAAGCGAGCTCGCTCCCATTGCCACCGAAGATACGGCAGTGTTCGCGGGTGGTTGTTTCTGGGGAATCGAAGCAGTGTTCGATCACGTCAAGGGTGTGAAGCGGGCCATCTCCGGCTATGCGGGCGGAGCGTTGGCGAGTCCGTCGTATGAGCAGGTCAGCACCGGCGACACCGGGCATGCCGAATCCGTTGAAGTGATCTACGATCCGTCAGTCGTCTCCTACGGGAAGCTGTTGCAGGTCTTCTTCTCAGTCGCGCACGATCCGACGCAACTGAATCGCCAGGGCCCCGATCACGGGACCCAGTACCGTTCGGCGATTTTCTACCGTAACGAGCGCCAGCAGCAGGTTGCGGACAGCTACATCAAGCAGCTGACCGCGGCGAAGACATTCTCTCGCCCGATCGTGACCCAGGTGACCAGGCTGCCGGCATTCTACGCCGCCGAGGATTACCATCAGCACTACCTGGAGCAGCACCCCAATCAGCTCTACATCGTCATCAACGACAAGCCGAAGC
The DNA here is from genome assembly GCA_036514115.1 of Gemmatimonadaceae bacterium. Taxonomy (GTDB): domain Bacteria; phylum Gemmatimonadota; class Gemmatimonadetes; order Gemmatimonadales; family Gemmatimonadaceae; genus UBA4720. The sequence goes on along the minus strand of DATBXT010000306.1, from coordinate 10,480 downwards.
TGGTAGCGCTCAAGAAGCAGTTCCCGGATATCTACTCCGAGTGAACCGGACTCGCCGATCGGCGAGGCGAAACCGCAGACAGAACTGCCTCGTAGGACAAGCAAATCCATTCGTGGGAGCAGGCAGGTGAAACTCAGTAGCGCCGCCAGGATGCTGGCGACTTTTTCAATCGCAGCCAGTCTGCCGACATCGTTGTTCGCGCAGGACAGTTCTGACATTCATGTCAGTGTTCACGTGCCGGATTCAGTCGCCCACGTGGTTGACAGGGAGTCGGCGGATCACGCGCGGTTCGCAATCGTCAGCCGTGACGGACAGGCGGCGCTGCTGCTGATGGACACAACGATCGTGGCTCAGATGACGGACCGCGGGCTCGCGCGAATGAACTCCCGCGAAGCGACCGATACGATTAAAAGCGCGGCGACAAGACTCTTCGCCCGAATGGCGCTTGGGGCGCTGGTGCCTTTCTTCGATCACGGCATCGCCTACCACCTGCGCGATCTAGCCGATGCGAAATACCAGAACGGCCGACTGCTGCTGATTCGCGGCAACGGCGACGAGGTTTTCCGCGACGTGGAGATCGGGAAAGGTCCATTGATGGAGAGTTTTCGGCCCGCCGACGCGGAAGCGTTTGCCGCCCATGCGCGCGCGGCGAGGGCACGCCTCAGAGGCTAGCTCGATCACGGGTGGGTAGCTGGATCAGCTTAGCTTTACCACATGGAGATCCAGCTACTCGTAGTTCCCTACGACTCCGCAAATCGCGGCGCTCGAATGGGGGCGGGACCCGAAGCGCTCCTTGCTGCGGGATTGCCACAGGCACTCCGGGACGCCGGGCACCGCGTGCATGTGAAGCTCGCCGAGCTCCCCGCGGACTCGTGGAAGGCGGAGATAAGTACCGCTTTCGAGCTGATGCGAATGATCTCCCTCGCCGTCCGGGACGCTCGCGAGGCCAACCGATTGCCGATAGTGCTGGCGGGGAACTGCAACACCGCGGTTGGAACACTCGCCGGGCTCGGCACTGCTTCAACAGGCGTCGTCTGGTTCGATGCGCACGCAGACTTCAATACTCCGGAAACGACGGCGAGCGGTTTTCTCGACGGTACCGCTGTCGCCCTGCTTACCGGGCGATGCTGGACTACGATCGCGGCGACGGTGCCGGATTTTCAGCCGCTGGCGGATCAACAGGTTTGCCTCGTTGGGACACGCGACGTCGATCGCCTGGAGCGCGCACTGCTCAGCGAGTCGAATGTCGCGGTCGTGGAACCGCCCACGCTGCGGTCGGCGCTGCGACCGGCACTCGCGCTGCTCGGCGAACACGTCGACCAGGTTTACGTCCATCTCGATCTTGATGTAATCGATGCAGCCGTAGCCGCAGCGAATATGTTCGCGGTGGCCGGGGGGTTGAGCCTTGGAGACATCGACTACGCGCTGTCGGAAATCGCGCAGACCCTCCGCATCGCTGGAGTCGCGCTCACCGCGTACGATCCGACCGCCGACGCTGATGGCGCCGCCGCCGCGGCTGCCATTCGACTGATTTGTTCTGCTGCGAGCCTCGCCGGAGAGTCGTAGATTCTGGCTGGCATCCGCCGCTTCGCACAACTCACAGAGGAACCGCAATGCACCCACTTCCGGCGATCAATTACCTCGCAGTGCTGGTCGCAGCAATCGTCATCTTCGTGCTCGGCGGTCTTTGGTACTCGCCGGTGCTGTTTGCCAAACGGTGGATCGCGCTCCAAAACAGAACCGAAGAGGAGATGCGGGCCCAGGCGGCAGCGTCCAACATGCCGCTGATGTACTTCGCGGCTTTGGTTTGCGCTTTTCTTCAGGCATTGGTGATGGCGGGGGTTATCGCACACATAGACCCCGGCCATACGATCGGCGCCCCGCACGGTGCCGTCATGGCCGCGTTCCTGTGGCTCGGATTCGTGGCGAGCACCACCTACGCCACCGCTCTTTTCTCGGGTAAGTCGAAGCAGCTCTGGATGATCGATACGCTCTACAACCTGGTCTCTTTCATGCTCGCGGGAGCAATTCTCGCAGTGTGGAGATAGATGAGTTCCGTTAACCGGAGGATGGTAATGGTCAAATCGTACGCACCCAGAGCGGCAGTCATGGTGGCTGCCGCAATGTTTCTCGCAGCATCCGGAATGTCAGGACAAGCTGCAAAGGCCAAGGCGAAGGGAACGGCCGCCAAGGCGAGCTTCAAGGTGAGTGCGCCCGATCTGGAATCGAAAGGACGCATCACCGCTGCTCACGTCTATAACTCCTTTGGATGCTCAGGTCAGAACATCTCGCCTGCGCTCAACTGGTCGAACGCGCCGGCGGGAACCAAATCGTTCGCGGTCACGGCCTACGATCCGGACGCACCTACGGGCAGTGGGTGGTGGCACTGGGTCATGTACAACATCCCGGCGTCAGCCACGGGACTTTCCGCGGGCGCGGGCAATGGACGCAACGCCCCGAGTGGAAGCCAGCAGGGCATGACGGACTTTGGGACAAAGGGATACGGTGGGCCCTGTCCGCCCGCGGGCGACAAGCCGCACCACTATCACTTCAAGGTCTTCGCGCTCAAGGTCGACAAGCTCGACGTTCCGGGCAACGCGACGTCGGCGATGATCGGCTTCAACCTGAACGCGAACAAGCTCGCGACGGCGAGCGTTACCGGGCTGTACGGCCGGTAGACGAATCCGCGACCGGCTTGAGGACATCTTTCGCGTTGACGTAGAAGTTTTCGTCGACGCGGAAATCCTCAGGCCGGTCGAGTTTCACCGCGCTTGATTTCCAGCTCCCTGTGGGACGGATCCAGCCAAGCTTGCCTGTCGAAGTGGTAACCTTCACCGGCATCGCAAATCCGCGGACGACGTTGCTCCACCGGTAGGTGAGTCGTTGCCCCTCGAGCTTGTACTCGAGAACAGGGATCATCGCCGTCCGAAGGTACTCGTCGAAGACCTTCCCCAGATTCATTCCGGCCTGGCGACTGATGTAATCCTCGACCTGTTTGCCGGTCACCGTCTGGTGCCAGAACGTCTTGTTGAGTCCGCGCAGGATGCCCCGCCACCGCGTGTCGTCGTCGACGAGCTGGCGAATGGTGTGCAGCATGTTGCCGCCCTTGTCGTACATGTCGCCGGACCCTTCCGCGTTGACGCCGTACGCGGGGATGATCGGCTTATCGTTCCGAACGATCTTGCGCTGGCCGATGGTGTACTCCGCGCCGGCTTTCTTACCCTGCTGACACTCGGTGAACAGGCCCTCCGCGTAGGTGGCGAAGCTTTCGTGAATCCACATGTCCGCCTGGTCCTTCATGGTGATGTTGTTTCCCCACCATTCGTGCGCGCTTTCATGAATGATGATGAAGTCCCAAAGCAGACCGTGACCAGTCGCTGAACGGTCGCGTCCGAGGTAGCCGTTCAGGTAGTGATTGCCATAGGCGACAGCGCTCTGGTGCTCCATGCCAAGGTGCGGCGTCTCGACCAGCTTGTAGCCGTCCTCGTACCACGGGTAAGGCCCAAACCACATCTCGAAGCATTGCATCATCGGCTTCACCTGCTGGAACTGCTTCCTCGCGGTGTCGAGATGATACGCGATCGGATAAAAATCGAGCGTGAGGTTTCCCTTCTCGCCCTGATACGTGTCGCTGAAATGCGCGTAATTACCGGCGTTTACAGCGACATCGTAGTTGTTGATGGGATTCACTACGAACCACTCGTAGGTGGTGGTGCCGTCAGCGTTCGCCGTCGTTTTACGGAGGCGCCCGTTCGACACGTCGAACAGAGAATCGGGGATGGTGATCGCAACGCGCTGGCTGTCGGGCTCGTCGGCCAGGAAATCCTTGTTCGGCCACCAGACGCTGGCGCCGAGTCCCTCGTTGGCGGTGACGACCCATTTGTGGCCGAGGCTGTCGGTGGCCCAGACGAATCCGCCGTCCCACGGCGGGCGCACCGCGGCTGTCGGCTTCCCGTGGTAATAAACCGAGATCGTTTTTCTCGCGCCCGCCTTCTGTGGCTCGATGAGGGTGACGAAAAACGCGTTGCCGTCACGTCGCGCGCTCAGCTCCACTCCGTCCTGCACCATGCTATCTACGACTAGCGGCAACTGCAGATCGATCTGCATCTCTCGCGCAGGCTTGATGACGCGGTAGGTGATGGCGTTCGAACCGACGATGCTGCTGTCGGTGGGATTCACCCTGACGTGAAGATCGTAGAAGGTCGCATCCCACCAGGAGCGCTGCGGGGTGTTTGAACCACGCAAGGTATCCGCGTGACTAAAGACCGTCTGGGAAGAGAGTGAATGTGCGGCCAGAAACAAAAGGCCAAATACGCCCTTTTTCATTACCGGCTTCCCCCGATCTGATACTCCTTCGGCGGCTCCGCTCCCAGAAGATTCCTGACGAAGTAATCCCAGCGGCGACGAACCATGTAGGCCTCGTTGCCGAAGCCGTGCGCGCGGTTCGGGAGAAGCAGCAGATCAAAATCCTTGTTGGCGCGAATCAGCTCGTTGACGACGAGCAGTGTGTTATATGGCGGGACGTTGTCGTCCGTAGTTCCATGCGCGAGCAGCAGCTTGCCCTTCAGATTCTTCGCGTTGATCTGGTTGGATTCGGGCGCGTAATTGTCCGAGCCATCCGGTGTCCGCGTCAGGAGTCCCTGGTAGCGCTCGCCCCAGTCGTCCTCGTACTCGCGCTGGTCGTGGTTCCCCGCCTCGGAGATTCCGACCTTGAAGAAGTCCGGATAGCGGAACATTGCATCCGCGGCCGCGAATCCTCCGCCCGAGTGCCCGTAGATTCCCGCGCGATTGATATCGATGTACGGGAATCGCTGGGCCAGCTCCTTCATCGCCGCGACCTGATCGGGCAAGGTGTTGTCGCCCATTTTGCCGTAGTAGGCGTCGTGGAAAGACTTTGACCTCCACGGCGTTCCCATCCCGTCGATCTCGACCACCACGAAGCCCAGCTCGGCCAGTGCCTGCGCGTCGCCGCGCGCCGGCGAGAAACTGCGACCACCGACGCTGCCCGTCTGCGGACCGGGATAGATGTGATTGACGATCGGGTACTTCTTCGAACGGTCGAGGTTGGTCGGCACATACATCAGGCCGTACAGATCGGTCTTCCCGTCGCGCGCTTTGACCGTGATCGGCGTCGGCGGCTTCCAGCCGGTCGCGGTGAGACGTGAGATGTCCGCCGTCTCGAGCGTAGTGAGCTTTTTCCCGGTGAGATCGCGCACTACGGTGACGCCCGGCACTTCGGGTCGCGAATAACTATCGAGAAAATATTGTCCCGAGGGAGCGAGCGAGACATCGTGGTCCGCGTCTTCGGGAGTGAGCAGCGTCAGACCGGTGCCGTCCATGCGGATCTTGTAGAAATGACGGAAGTAGGGGTCGCGTCCGCGCTCCTTCGCGTTACCGACGAAATAGATCGTGCGGGTGTTTTCATCGACGCGACGAATCTGGGCAACGTTCCCATCGCCGCTGGTGATCTTGTTTTTCAGCTGCCCGGTGCCGAGATCGTAGAGATAGAGCTGACCCCAGTCGTCGCGCTCGGAGAACCAGATCGCTTCGTTGGATGCGGGTAGAACCCGCCAGTTCGCGGCGCCGTTCCCCGATTCGTACTGCGTCGCGACATCTTCCCGTAACACATCGCGGACAGCGCCCGTGTTTGCGTCGGCGACGCGCAGCACTTCGTGCTTATGGTCCCGCGACGTCGAGACAAACGCCACGTGCGATCCGTCGGGATACCACTGCACGTCGGTCCAGCCCTCTCCGTTCCGGCAGACGACGTGATCGCAAAGCGTGGAACGATGCGCGTCGGGCGGCATTTGGAGCCGGGTGACGCGCGGAGCATCGACGTCGATCACCACCCGCTGGATCGTCGCGATCACGCTGTCGCCGGGCAGTGGATACTTCCACGCCTGCAGCTCGGGATGACCGACTTTGGTGGTGACGAGGTACATGTCGCCGACATGCCGCTCGTCCTGCTGGAAAGTCGCAATACGTCGTGAGTCCGGCGACCACACCATCACCGGCCGGTCGCTTCTGACCCAGCCGGCGTTGTCGGTCGCGTACCCGAAATCCTTTTGACCATCGGTGGTAAGCTGAGTCTCATGATTAGTGGCGACGTCGCGAACCCAGAGGTTGTAGGCGCGGATGAAGGCAGCCTTTTTCCCGTCCGGAGAAAGAGATTCCGCCCGCGAGCCAGCCGCGCGCTGTGCGGGCAGCAAACGAGTCACCTCGCGAGGGTCGAGAGCTCCGCCGCAGCGATCGGTCTCAGGACTGCATACGACCCGGGTGCCCTTCGCGGGATCGACGAGAATGAACTGGCTACCGCCGCCGCGAACCGGACTGCGATAACCGATACGTTCGCCGCTAAGCCATGTTGGTTGGGTGACCACGCCCGACACGAGCGGAATGACGCTCTCTCGCAGAAACTTTTCGGCCCGGGCGTAATCAGCAGCCGTAACGACTGGCGCCTGCTGCGCCGAGAGCGGGGTCGCGGCGGACAAATGCGCGATGACTACCGCGAAAACAGCACAAGCGAAGTGTGTTCTACGCATAGTCAGTTACCCGTCGGCGTTATTACCGCCGGATCCCGCGGCCAGACATTGTCGCGCGCATCCCGGTCCGGAAACCGGTCGTTCGGATCGAGTGTGATTCGCGTGATAGCTCGCCCACCGAAATCCAGATTCGCGACAAAAGTGCGGCTGCCGGCAAACCACACGTCAGCCGGATAGGTGACGAGCGCGGTGTTCGCGTCCAGCATCCTGCTGTTCGCGATCGGTTTTATCGCCGCGCCACTGGGTGCAAACTGGACCTTCAGGATGATCGGCGACGGCATCTCGCCGTCCTGCCGCACCGTTACCGCGGTTCGTCCCCCCGTGGTGCGAACACCCTGAATCGATTCGTCGACGCGCTCGGTGGTAAAGAGCCAGTAGTACCAGAACCAGCCGAGGTCCTGGTGCAGCGCGTTGTCCATGAAGAAGGCGTAGTCCCACGGCGAGGGGTGCTTGAATCTCCACGCCTTTGCGTAGTCGCTCATCGCGCGCCACACTGCGGAATCTCCCACGACTCCGCCAAGCGCGGAGAGCATGAGTGGCGCCTTTCCGTAAGCCTGGAACCCGTAGAGGGGACCGGCGTAGTTGCCGTTCCACATCAGCGGCGGCTCGAGCTCGTTGCCGCTGGTGGCGCCGTACGACATGCCGAGGCTGTCGAGGCTGTACGGCTTCCCCGCGATGTCGGCGTCCGACAGGATGTTCATGTACTGATTGAATCCTTCATCCATCCAGCCGTACCAGGTCTCGTTGACGCCGACCATCATCGGCCACCACTCGTGCCCTACCTCGTGATCCGCGGCGAACACAGCGGACATGATGAACATCGGATACTCCATCCCCAGCTCCGGTCCATCCACCATCGTTAGCTGCGGGAACGCGTACGGCATCCAGAGCTTCGAGTAATACTCGAGCGCGTGCCGAACGACGTGCGGCCCTTCGGCGAAGGCCTGCGCGTGTCCAGGCAAATACATGATGTTGAACGGGACAGCGCCGCGTGTCGGGATGTTCGCGTGACCGGCGTCCCACACGAATTGATTCGACGTCGCCCAGGCAAAATCCCCGACTGTGTCAGCGGCGAAATGCCAGATCAGTCTGCCGTTCGTGCCCGCCGCAGTCGCTCTGCCGGGTCCGCGCTCCGCCGCGGTGACGATCCTCACCGTGGAGTCCGACTGCAGGATATGCGACAAACGCTCCCGCGCCGTCGGTGTCAGCACGTCGGCGGGATTCTGAAGCACCCCGGTCGCTCCAACTATCCAGCCCGCGGGCACATCAATGCTCACATCGAAGTGGCCGAAGTTGTTGTAGAACTCGGCGTCACCCAGGTATGGATCGGTGTCCCAGCCGCGAAGATCGTCGAAGACCGCCACCCGCGGATACCATTGAGCAACCTGGTACAGCGTGTCGGCCCAGCGTCCCATGCGGTATCCGCGACCCTGGAATTTTGGAACCTTGAAGCTCCAGTCCGCCTCGATCGTCCCGCTGCCGTGAGCGGGAATCGGCGCCGGCAGGCGGATACGCGCGGAAGTCTCGCGCAGAACCTCTGACAGCGGTGTCGTGCGGCGACGCGAGTTCGGAATCGAGTCACCACGCGTGTCGTTCACTGAGAGCGCCTGCCCGTTGACGACCAGTCGCGAGACAACCATCCCGCTGGTGACGTCTTCCATCCTGGGAGGAACGCGCGGCGCGTCAGCTCTGAAGACGTTCTGGTCGAGTCGGAGAACTACCGTGCTCATCGCCGTGTCACTGTTGTTGCGAAAGGTTACTACTTCGTGGCCCGAGACTGTCTGGGTCGCTGAATCGAGACGCGCGCTGATTCTGTAATCGGTCCAAAGCTGCCAGTAGTTGCGTCCGGGGCGTCCGGTGGAATCACGGGTGCCGGCTGCAAAGGCGCGCCGGATCATGTTGGTCATCGGTATGTCCCGCCGGACCGCACGCTCTGGAGCTCTGACGACGGTTCCGGTCTGCGGTCGCGTCGACGGCGGAGGAGCGGTGGCCGTGCCTTGCGCGGACAAGTCGTGCACACACGCGAGCAACAATACACCGGCGACCGACATCAGCATTCGTTCTTTCATTCTTGCTCCAGTGGAGTCACGATCAGCGGACTGCTGCCGCCGAACATACGGGTGAGACAGAAAAGTAGTTGGAGGCGCGGCGGTAGCGTATCATTCGACCTGGCAGTCGAATGGAGGCACGGGTGGATTTCGACCTGGATGAAGCTATTCCGATTCTCGAGCGCACGCCTTCGGTGATCTCGGCGCTGCTGGGCGATGTACCGGAAAAGTGGACGCGCGTCGACGAAGGGCCGGACACCTGGAGCGCGCGTGAGGTGGTCGCGCACCTCATAAATGGCGAACACACTGACTGGATCCCGCGCGCGCGCATAATTCTCAGGCAGGAAAAATATCGCCGGTTTGACCCGTTCGATCGGTTCGCCGACATCAAGACACCACGTCCCCTTCGCGAGCTGTTGTCGGAATTCGAAGCTCTGCGCGGCCGGAACGTGGCGACGCTGCGCGGGTGTAAGCACGGCTGGGGCGCGATAACCTTCACCAGGCTGCGCGGAGAAATCGATGCGCTACGTAATGAGTCAGAAGCTTTTCTCGCTCGCGGATTCCTTTTCGATCAAAGATGAAAACGAGAAGGATGTGTATCTCGTGAAGGGCAAGCTCTTCAGCTTCGGCGACAAGCTTTCCTTTCAGGATACGGAGGGAAACGAGCTGGTGTTCATCGATCAGCGGCTGCTCAACTGGGGTCCGACCTACGAGCTGTGGCGTGGCGCGGACCTGCTTGCCGTGGTCAAGCGCGAGCTCTTCTCTTTCATCCACCATCGATTCACAGTCGACGTACCCGGCCCCGATGACCTCGAGGCCGAGGGGAACTTCCTGGACCGCGAGTACACATTCACTCGTGGAGATCGCGTCGTCGCGACGGTATCGAAGAAGTGGTTCAGCTGGACGGATACCTACGGCATCGATGTCGCCGACGGCGAGGACACTGTTCTCATTCTGGCCAGCGCGGTCGTGGTCGACATGGTGTGCCACGGCGACAACAAGCGCCGTTAAACGCAAAGTGCCCCTGTGAAGAGGGCTGTCTCCACAGGGGCCGCGTGTAGGAAGAGCGTCTGCGATCGCTCGAGGGTGCGCTAACTGAACGGCACGAGGGCCGTTTTGCATGGTGCTACGTAACTATCAGACATCGATGACGGCGAAAGGGTTTATTTATTCAGCATGACTCCAGAATTCCCCTACGCGACTCATCTCGACGTCAGGTATCCGCCTCTGGAGATCGTCGACGGTCCCGCTCTAATAGACGCCGTGCGCGACGAATGGTACAACCAGACTTTGTGCAAGGTGAATGACTCGGTAGTGAGACTCGGAGTCATCAAGGGCGAATACCACTGGCATAAACACGACGATCTGGATGAGTTCTTCTATGTCGTCGAGGGAAAACTCCTCATCGACCTCGAGAATCGCACGGTGGAGCTCGCGGAGCGACAAGGATTCGTAGTGCCAAAAACCATCATCCATCGCACCCGCGCGCCGGAGCGCGCAATCATTCTGATGGTCGAAGGAGCAGCGATCGTCCCAACCGGCGACTGAGCGCCAGTCAATCGGACAGAGCTATCGCGCTCCGAAGCGGAAGTCGTGCTCGAGCACCACCGTTGCCGGCACTACCAGTCGGTCCTCGAGTGTATTTCGACCCGCAATTCCAACCTTCGCCGTGATCTGCGCCCCGCGAGTGAGTCCGCACATCAAATAAGACCCGTCGCCGTTGGTGTTCGTCTCCACGGTGCGCTGCTGATTCGTTGAAACGAGGCGACCGTTTTGCTCGACCCAGTTGATTTCCCACGACGCCCAGACGTGCGCGCCTGCGATCGGCTTTCCGGCTGCATCCACGACATATCCAGCCATCAGCCCCTGCGCCTCGGTCCCCGTTTCGTT
>DATBXT010000305.1:0-7855 GCA_036514115.1 Gemmatimonadaceae bacterium | reverse complement strand
GCGGGCCGTTGGCGGGGAAAGAGCGTTGTCTGAGGGCCGCACCGGCATGGTACAAAAGGTACGGCAACTGATTAACGGCAAGCCGCCCGCTACCCGCTAAACGCTCAACGCCGTCAGCTGCCTGCGATGGGACCGGCAGTGCGGCGCTGTCCGCCAGTCCGCCTGACAACGGGACAGTCAGTTCTCTCGTATAGCGGGCCGCGAATAGCTGAGAGCGCGAACCTAAAACGTGGAGCGTAGGAAAATCGTGTAGTCCCGTCCACGCCAACAAATCTGTCGCTCGGGCTGCAGCTGACGGCGTTCAGCGTTCGGCGGGTAGCGGGCGGCTTGCCCTTAATCAGTTGCCGTTCCTTCCCTCGGACTGACCTCGCCTTACTTGATTTTGATCCCCTTCAACTGCGGATCGATCGGCGGGTAGCGAAGGTCGAGCGCGTCGAGAGTGTCCGCGATCTTTCGCGCGACGAGGAGATTGCGCGCGTTCTCATCGTCAGCGGGAACGACGTACCACGGCGCCCATTCGGTGCTGCACTTCAGGAGCATGTCGCGGTAGGCCTCCGTGTACTCGTCCCACAGCTCTCGATCGTCGAGATCTCCCAGCCTGAACTTCCAGTTCTTCTTTCTGTCCGTCAGTCGATCGGTGAGTCGGATCTTCTGCTCTCCGCGAGAGATGTGGAGAAAGAACTTCAGGATCACCACGGAGTTCTCGGTCAACGTGCGCTCGAACTGGTTGATTTGATCGTAGCGCGCGGACCAGACATTCTCGGGCAGCGTCTTCTTCACACGCGGGACGAGCACATCCTCGTAGTGCGACCTGTTGAAAATGCCGATCATTCTCCGCTTCGGGACTCGCTGCTCTACCCGCCACAAGAAGTCGTGCTGCAGCTCGGCCTCGGTCGGCGCCTTGAAGCTCGTAACTTCGCACCCCATCGGGTTCACCGCGCGAAATACTTTCTTGACGGTGCCGTCCTTTCCAGCCGCATCGCGCCCCTGCAGAACTACCAGTAAGGCGAACCGCGCGTCGGCGTAAAGCTTCGGCTGAAGCTTCTTGATCCGCTTGCCTTCGCGCCTCGCTGCCTCCTTCAACGCTTTGCCCTTGGGAAGCCCGGCAGGCCGGCAGGCATCGAAGTCGCCGAGCCGCACCTGACTGGCGGCGCTGACCGGCTGCAGTAATTGGGGATCGTGTGAATCGCGTTTTTCAGGCATCCACGGAATTGAGCGGGGAGTTATAAGCTAACAATGGCTTCACTATATGGCGTTTCCGCGCACCCAGGCTACTATAGTGGTGGCAATATTCCAGGAGACTCCATGCCCACCGCCACCGAACCAACCACCGCCACCGTCGCCGAGGAGCTCGTCGCGTTCTGCCGCGCGAGGCGCAACATCGATGCGATCAACACCCTGTACTCACCGGACATTGTCAGCATCGAATCGATGGGCAATGAAACGATGCCGCGCGAACAAAAGGGCATTGACGCCGTGCGCGGCAAGAACCAATGGTGGAGTGAGAACAACGAGGTTCACGGAGCGACGGTCGATGGGCCTTTCCTCGGCAGCGACGACAAGTTCGCCGTCTATTACAGCTTCGACTGCACCTTCAAGCCGACTGGCAAACGCAACAATATGGAAGAGATGGCGCTGTACACCGTGAAAGAAGGTAAAGTCGTTCGCGAGCAGTTCTTCTACCGGACGGACGCGTCCTGACAGGTACAGCTACCCGCGCGGACGCGCCCGCGCTCACGATCCAGGATTTCATCGCCACTGCGGCGTCGGTCACCGCCGACGCCGCTCCCACTCCACGCACGCCTTCAGATTCGCAGCGTGCGGCCATCGAGGCGGGCCCGCAGCCGCTGCTGGTCCTCGCCGGTCCCGGCGCAGGCAAGACGTACTGCCTCATCGAGCGAATTCGATATCTCGTCGAGATGCTGGGCACCGATCCGGCGCGAATTTGTGTGTTCACCTTCACTAACAAGGCGGCTGGCGAAATTGCTGAGCGTCTTCAAAAGGAGCTTGGAGATCGGGTCGATCGGCTGAAGCGGGGAACGATCCACGCCTTTTGCGCGGAACTGCTGCGCGAGTTCGGGGAGCGTGTCGACCTTCAGGCGGGATTCGGCATCGCCGACGAGCCCTACCAGAAATCTCTTCTCCGCCGGCTTAGAGTCCCGCCGAAAATGCACAAGAGCGTGCTCGAAGCGTTCTCGCGCCATCGCTTCCGCGGCGACTCGCTCGGGCACCGATACCAGAAGTACTATGATCGTTACCAGCGCGCTGCCGCGGAACGAAACGTCGCTGATTTCGACACACTCGTGCTCAAGACCGCACAGCTGCTGCGTATGGACGACGTGGCCGCGGTCATTCGGATGCGTTGGGACGTGGTGCTGGTTGATGAATTCCAGGACCTGAATCCAATCCAGTACGCGATTGTTCGCCGGCTAGTCCAGGATCACCGGCACGTCTTCGCCGTCGGTGATGACGAGCAGTCGGTGTACTCGTGGACCGGCGCAGATCCCCGCGTCTTCCGCTCTTTCCAGGACGACTTCGGCATCTCCCCTGACAGAGTCGTCCACCTCCGCGACAATCGACGTTGCCCTCCGGCGATTCTGGATTCAGCGCGGCGACTCGTCTCCCACAACCCGTCGCAGTTTGCCGACCGGAAAATTCAGCAGACCACCCATCAGTCACCGTTTCCCGTGGAGGCGCTCGGGTTCGCCGACAATGACGGTGAGACCGGCTGGATCGTCGACGACATCGCGCGCGATCGCGCTGCGAGCGGCGGTGCCCTTCGCTACGGTGATGTGGCGCTGCTGTATCGAACGCACAAAATCGGCAGTGCCCTGGAGTCCGCCCTGCTCAACGCGGGAATTCCCTGCTGTCTGGCGCAGGGCAGGGCGCTCGCGGATGACAAGGTCGTCGCATACGTACTGGCGGCGCTCCGCGTAATCGCAAATCCGGACGATGAGATCCACCACGAGCTGTTCTATAAGGCCGTTCTCCCCGAGGCGCTGTTTGACAGCGCGCGCGCCTGGGCAGAGGAGACAGGACGAACTCTCATCCACCAGCTCGAGCACATGGCACGGACGCTCCCGCGCGAGCATGGCGACGCGAGGAAGATCTGGCGGGGCTTTTACGCGCTGAAAAATCTCGACGCGCTCGGGAAGACCCACACATCGCTGGGAACTCTCGTCGAGAATATCCTCTCCGAAAAGGTGGGAACGTACCGGACGATTCTCGAGGACCACCAGGAGGAGCTCAGCGACCCCGCTTCGCACGAGGAAGTAGTAGCGCTCGCCGAGCGAGTCTTGCGTGCCGCTCAGAATGGGACATCCATCTGGATTCCGCGGTGCGGTGGCGCCGAGATTCCAGCGCGCAAGATCGTCCTGGAGATGGGGATCAGGTCGGTGACCGTGGGCGGTTCGGCTCCGGATGGCGCGTTGCGGATCTCGGCGGGCGATCTCCCGTCGCTCGGATTGGGACTCGGACTTTTCAAGACTGCACAGCTGCTGCGCACACGCGGCTTCACCAATTCCTTCCGCGACTTCACCGCCATCGACCTCGAGACGACGGACAAGGATGTAGATCGCGCTGAGATCGTGGAGCTGGCGGCAGTGCGGGTCCGCCACGGCCGCATCGTCGACCAATTCCACTCGCTGGTGAAACCGCGCGTCCCTATCACTTCCGGCGCGCTCGGCGCGCACGGCATCTCCGAAAGCGACGTCGCAGACGCCCCGCCGTTCGAGGCTGTGTGGGGGAAATTTCGGGAGTTCTGTGGATCGGATGTGCTGGTCGCGCACAATGGCTACATGTTCGACTTCCCGATTCTTCGGCGGATGGCCGCGAAGCTTCCGCGGGGAGCCGACTTTTCCACCTACGACACACTGCCTCTGGCGCGTACGCTGCACGCGACCAGCCGCCGGCTCGAGCATCTCGCCAAGCGCTATGGCATCAACGCCGGCCGCTCGCATCGCGCGCTGGACGATTGCCACACACTCGCCAGGGTCTTTCCGGCGTTGAGCGAGACAAGGGTCGAGTATGCGCGCAAGACGGCGCTGGTGAACCTACTCGATCAGCTGGGTGTCGCGCTCGCGCTCAGCGATCGAAGCTCCCTTTGCGATGAAGCGCGGAAGATCTTCGAGCTCATACCACCGTATTCACTGGGCCGTCACAGCGACTGTCTCGATTTCTACCAGGGCGAGGCGAGCGCTTGCGGCGACGATGAGCTTCCCAGCGTCGACGATCTGATCCGCCAGCTCGGCGGCCATCAGCTGATGGAAAAACTCCGCGCCGAGAAATCCGCGGACAAGCGGTATCCCGAAACCATGGGCCGGCTGCGGCGCCTCATCGAAGCGTGTGCGGAGGGCGAGCTGCCGGCGCAGATCTGCGCTTTTCTCGAGCGCGCAGTGCTGTCAAAGTATGATGGCGCTGCGGCCGAGCACGGTCGCGTCAATCTTCTGACACTTCATTCCACGAAGGGCCTCGAGTTCTCCCGGGTATACATCGTGGGAGTAGAGGACGAGCAGATGATTCCGCTGCCGCGAGATGGTGTCGTCAATCAGATGGAGCTGGAGGAAGCACGGCGACTGCTTTACGTCGGCATGACGCGGACGCGCGATCGGCTGGTGATGACACGCGTGAAGTCGCGCGCGGAGCGCTCAACGGGTGGGCACCGATTCCTGGACGAGATGGGCCTGAGACCGCGAGCGCCGTCGGCTTAGCTGTTTTCCAATCAGGGACTGTTCGCCGCGCGGGTGACGCGCCACACGGTGTTCCCGACATCATCGGCAACGAGCAGGGAGCCATCGCCCCCTATTGCGACACCGACGGGCCGACCCATCGCATCGCCGTTTGGCTTGACGAAACCCGTCAGCACGTCGATTGCTTTGCCTGACGGCATTCCAGCAGAAAACGGAACGAAGATCACCTTGTAGCCGCTGAACGGCACCCGATTCCACGAGCCGTGCTGGCCGACGAACATTCCATGGTTGTATCGCGCGGGCAGCGACTTCGCCGCGGACCAGGCCAGACCAAGCGAAGCTGTGTGCGACCCGAGGGCGTAGTCCGGCTTGATGGCGCGGGCGACGAGGTCGAGCTGCTGGTGCTCGATGCGGTTGTCGACGTGAACCCCGTAGTAGGTGAATGGCCAGCCGTAGAATCCGCCGTCCTTCACCGACGTCATGTAGTCCGGAACGAGATCGGCGCCCAGCTCATCTCGTTCGTTGACGGAAACCCACAGCTTGCCGGTTTCAGGCTCCCAGGCCATCCCGACGGGATTGCGAAGACCGCTCGCGAAAACGCGGTGGCTGCCGGTTGCGCGGTCGATCTCCCATATGGCCGCGCGCCCCTGCTCCTGCAGGATGCCGTTTTCCGCGGCGTTGCTGTTCGAACCGATTGAGGCGTAAAGCTTCGAACCGTCAGGACTGGCGATCAGATTTTTCGTCCAGTGATGATTGATTCGGCCGGCGGGCAGATCGGCGAGGGTCACTGGAGGTGCGACGATGGCCGTTGCGCCCGCAGTGTAAGGGAAGCGAACGACGCCATCAGTGTTGGCGACGTAGAGCGCGTCACCGACAAGCGCCATCCCAAATGGCGAATGCAGGTTGGCCAGGAAAACCGATTTGGTGTCGGCGACGCCGTCGCCGTCGGTGTCCCGCAGCAGGACGATTCTGTTCTCGCTGGGAACGGCGCCTCCCGCCTTCGACTGGAAGAGCCTGAAGAAAAATCCCTTGGCGCCGCGATTGTCGTCCGGTCGCTTCGGCGCGTTCGTCTCTGCCACCAGCACATCTCCGTTGGGCAGGACGTAGAGCCAGCGGGGGTGGTTCAAGCCGCGGGCGAACGGACGCACCGAAAGGCCATCGCCGGCCACCGGTGTCTCGTCCGTCGGCCAGCCCTCCGCTTTCACAACCTTCATCACCGGAATCAGAGACGTGCTGGGCCGCGGGATGAGCGGGTGCGCGCCCATCTCCGCCGCAACCGGGACGCGCGCGCGAACTCCGCACGCCATAACAGCCGCCCCTAAAGCGACGGCACAGAATCCGAGAAAGTGGATTCGCATCACCGGTTTTCCGGCGCAAGATTCACGCGAATGTGGTGGGAATGATAAGTTTGATTTCATGTCAGGCGGCGGACAGCAGGCGGTGCGCGGCGAGTGGCGGGTCGCGGTCGGCGGTGAGGAAACATCGGCGGTGTTCGAGCCTGGGTCGGACGCTGACGCAGCTGCACCCATCCTCGTTTTCGCTCACGGCGCGGGCGGAAACATGAACGACCGCGGCGTTATGCAAACCGCGAATTTCCTGCGCGCACGCGGCATTTCCGTTGTGCGCTTCAATTTTCTCTACAAGGAAAAGAAGTCGAGCCGGCCGGACCCGATGCCGCGCCTGCAGGACACCTATACGGCCGTCGTTTCGCGGGTGCGCGAAGAGCTTTCGCCGCGGGCACTCGTCATTGGCGGCCGGTCGATGGGCGGTCGGGCCGCGTCGATGCTCGCCGCGGAGGGCTTCGACTGCGAGGGGCTGCTCCTTCTCGCCTATCCGTTACACCCGCCGGGCAAACCGGAGAAGCTGCGCGACGCGCATTTGCCCGCAATCAAAGTTCCCGTCATCTGTTTCAATGGAACCCGCGACCCCTTCTGCACGCCGGCGCTCATGGAAGATGTTCTTCGCCGGGTAAAGACAGATTGGGAGATGCACTGGGTCGAGGGGGCGGATCACAGCTTTCATGTTCTGAAGTCTTCTGGACGTTCCGATGCGGAAGTCATGGGAGGCATCGCGGATTCGGTCGCTGCCTGGGCCGAACGAGTCATGCCAGCTTCGCGAAAGCCTCGTCCATGAAATCGTCTCAGCCGACTCTCGTCATCGAGCGCACCTTCAACGCGCCGCGCGATCTGGTATGGGAGGTCTGGTCTGACTCGACTCAGGCGAAGAACTGGTGGGGGCCAACAGGATTCACCCTGCCATTCCTCGAAATGGATCAGCGTGTAGGTGGAAAATGGCGGGCACAGATGCGCTCACCCGACGGAACGGACATGTGGCAGCACGGGGTTTACCGTGAAATTGTGCCGCCCGAAAAAACCGCCTACACGTTGATCTGGGACGCAGACCCGGCCACTCAGATGCTCGTCTCGGTGGCGTTCAAAGAAAAGGGTGCGAAGACGCAGATGACATTTACGCAGGAAGGTTTCAAATCGGCTGCGGACCGCGAAGGACACAAGGCTGGCTGGTCGCAGACTTTCGACCGCCTCGCGACGTATCTCGAGCAAATCACTGGAGGCGCACATGCTGGGCGATAACAATGCCGGCGCGACGGTCGCAGTCCGCGATCTCGCCAAGGCAAAAAAATTCTACCGCGAAGTGCTCGGGCTCGAGCCATTGCCCTCTACTGAATCGGAAGTCGCAAACTACAAAACGGGCAACACTACGCTACTCGTGTATAGATCGCAGTTTGCCGGTACGAACAAGGCGACGGCCGTGACGTGGATGGTCGATGATGTCGAGGGGATCGCCCGAGCGTTGAAGGAAAAGGGCGTCACTTTTGAGCACTACGACCTGCCAGGGTTGACCCTCAAGGGCGATGTGCATGTCGGCGAGAACATGAGGGCGGCGTGGTTCAAGGATCCGGATGGGAATATTCACTCGCTGGTGAGTTCTTGAGCGAGTCGTGGCGGAAAGGGCACTGCAACTGATCAAGAGCAGGCTACCAGCCGCCCGCTGAATGCTGATTGCCCTGAGATGCGTGCGACCGGACAGGTCGCGCCTCGTAGTCATCAGTAGCCGCTGCGTTCCCAAACGACGATTTCTCAACAGTTTGCCGCACGTCCGCGGCAAAATTGCACGCCATGTCGATTTGCCGAACATTCATTCGTCGC